>CANRKK010000003.1 GCA_947631195.1 uncultured Clostridia bacterium | reverse complement strand
GTCTGTCTGTCTGTCTGTCTGTCTGTCTGTCTGTCTGTCTGTCTGTCTGTCTGTCTGTCTGTCTGTCTGTCTGTCTGATAGATTGTAGCCGAACCCAAATCGAACGTCAACAGTTTATCGCGATAATATTCATATTGCTGCCGTCTTTTTTCGATTTCCGCAGGCAGACCTATCCCGAGGTCATTACAGATTGCATCAAAATTATCAAGCACTTTAACAATCCGCTCTTGAATTTCAAGCGGCGGCAAAAATATTTCTATATTTTCTATTGACGGCACGTTGGAATGGACTACTTTACTCTTGATTTTACCTTTACCTTTCTGTTGAACTGCATCATGCGTAGAAAGAGCATAGGCAAGATATTTTGGGTTTTGATTATGTTTCATAACAACGATATCGCCGCCAGCGAGGCATTTCTCATGGCCAACATAGGCAACCGATTTGGCAATATCTTCAACACTCTCTCCCGTAATTGCAAATAAAATATCGCCATATTCAAAGTACTTTGGATTGGAAATTTCTTCAACATTTGTATAAGATTGGCACTTATCGAACCATGTGTGATATGTGGTATAAATCTCGCCATATCGCACACAAGGTGTTCCCGAGGGATATACCTGCTCGCGAGTGATTCCCGTGCCCCGATAAAATTCGGTTGCAATATCTTTCAGTTTTACTCTTCTGAAATTACAGTTGTTCGAATCTAAAGTATCAAATGACAGAAGTTTATCGCGGTAAAATTCGTACTGCTTGCAGCGGGCTGCAAGCTCTGCTGCAAGCTCTGCTGATAACAGCGTGAACCTGTCCAAGATATGGACGATTTCACGCTGTACCGCCAAAGGCGGCAACGGAATTTGTAGGCTCAAAATATCATCGTTACTTAAATTTTTTACAGAACCTCCATTTATATCAGAGCTCAATTCTCCAACTATACTCAATAAATAATGATATAAATACCGATTGAGTAATTTTTCCTCATTCGGTATGAATTTTCCAACACGCTGATTTAAATAGCAAATTTTTTCTGAGGCACAAATTCCTACTTTTATACTCCCACTCATTCCAATAACAATATCATCTTTTTTAATAATATACCTGTCGAGATTCACATCATAGTCTTGGGGATTGAATAAAACCATTGCGTCATAACAGATATACCCATTCTGAATATTAGTGGTTTTACAAATCGGGCATCCCTCATCTTTAAACAGATCAGATTTAAATGCAAATCCCGTGATGAAAGAACAAATTTGCTTCAATTTCATTAATTCCACCCCATTCGGGCAAAGCTCTTTTATCAATTGTTCAAGTTTACTCATAATAATTGAGAATTGAAAATGGAAAATTGAGAATGAACATCTCTGCAATTTTGATTTTTCAATTCTTTCCTCCTTGCTTTATTTTGTCCTCAAGATCAGCCTTTTTCCGTTTGGATAGATATTTATCCATCTCGTATAATGCCTCTATGTATAGCTCTGCTACTCTGTAAATCAACTCCACCTTGCTACCGATTCTTTTTAAAGGCTTAATTCCATTATCATTTTGAGGGTACGAACACATAAAAAAGTTATCGGATTCATCATATGTTTTTTCTTTCAATCCGTCATAATCCAAATGATAAAAGTATTCTTTGTGACCAAGCAGCAACTTGAATGTTGCCTCTTTACCGGAATAAATATCTATACAGATAAAGTTGCCGTCAAATCCAAATTTTTTATGTCTGTTAGTAGATAGCGGATGCGCAACGATATATGAACGCAAAGCTTTTAAAAAATCTGTTGCTTGTTCTAATTCACTCTGTTTAGAATAGCTAAAATTCTTTATTATTTCTACCACTACAGCCTTTTCAATAGCTCTATATGCCTCTATAATCCAATCAACTAATGATATTGTATAGACGATTTCTTTCGCTGTTATAGTATTTAAGCATTCGATTTCTCCATTTAAATCTTGAATCGAAAAGTTTATCTTCTGCAAATAATCGCAGGCCTTGTGATACTCAAGGGGCGATGTATAAATCCATTGTTTATAAACACCCCGAATACTACCCCTTTTAAGATTGTTGAGATTATTTAATGGTTTTACCATTCCCCATTCTCCATTCTCCATTCTCCATTCTCAATTCTCAATTTCCGCAATAATCTTCTCAATTTCCTTGCGCAATGCGTCCTCGCGCGCGACTATTTCGGCAATTTCGGCGTTGAGCTTTTTTATGTCAACCTTCTCCCTTGTATCCTTCTGCTCTACATAAGTGGACACGGAAAGATTATAATTGTGCTCCTCGTCGCCTATCGTTTCGTTCGGCACGATTTTTGCAAAGTGCAAATCGTCTTTTCTGTTTATAAAGGCCTGTACAATTTTTTCGATATTTTCGTCGGTGAGTTTATTGTTGTTGGTAACCTTTACAAACTCGTTGCTTGCGTCTATGAACAACACGTCGTTGGTGGGTTTTGAGTGCTTTAAAACCATTATGCAAGTTGAAATCGACGCCCCGAAAAACAGATTGGCGGGCAATTGAATTATGCAGTCTATTTTATTGTTATCTATTAAGTATTTGCGAATTTTTTGCTCCGCACCGCCACGATACATTATGCCCGGGAAGCAAACGATTGCCGCCGTGCCGTTGTTTGCAAGCCAAGAGAGCGAGTGCATAATAAACGCGAAGTCTGCCTTTGATTTTGGCGCGAGAATACCCGCGGGCGAATAACGGCTGTCGTTTATAAGAAGCGGATTGCCGTCCCCTGCCCATGGAATGGAATAAGGGGGATTAGATACAATCACCTCAAACGGTTCGTCGTCCCAATGGGCAGGCTCCAAAAGAGTATCGCCGTGGGCAATGTCGAACTTGTCCGGCTCGATATCGTGCAGGAACATATTTATGCGGCAAAGGTTATAGGTAGTTATGTTTATTTCCTGCCCGAAGAAGCCTTGACGGATATTATCTTTGCCGAGGATTTTAGCCGCTTTGAGAAGCAACGACCCCGACCCGCAAGCGGGATCGTAAACTTTATTTACTTCTGTTTTGCCTACTGTTGCAAGGCGGGTTAAAAGCTCGGAAACTTCCTGCGGGGTGAAAAACTCTCCACCCTTTTTGCCCGCATTGGAGGCATACATGCTCATAAGGTACTCATAGGCGTCACCAAATGCGTCTATTGTACTGTCCTGATATTTGCCGAGTTTCATATCCGCAACGGTGTCGAGAAGTTTGACGAGCTTTTCGTTGCGCTTTGCAACTGTCGCGCCCAGTTTATTGGAGTTGACGTCAAAGTCATCGAAAAGACCTTTAAAGTCGTCTTCACTTTCGCTGCCCTGCGCGGAGGATTCAATATGATTGAAAATGCGTTCCAAAGTTTCGTTTAAATTTTCGTCCCTTGCCGCTCTCTTTCTCACATTGCAAAATAGCTCGGACGGGAGGATAAAAAAGCCCTTCTCCTCAACCAATCCATCGCGGGCGGGCTCTGCTTCCTCGTCGGACATTTTTGCATAATCAAAATCTGTATTACCAGCAGCGTGCTCGCCATTGTTGATATATTCCGTGATATTTTCGGATATGTAGCGGTAGAACATTGTGCCGAGAACATATTGCTTGAAGTCCCACGCGTCTACGCCGCCCGCATGAACAAGGTCGGTCGCCGCATTCCAAATCATCTTGTGCAGTTCTGCCCGCTCTTGCTCTTTTCGTGTATCAGCCATAAAATCCTCCTATTGTGCTAACATATTATAACATATCAAATACGACATCTATAGTCATGTTTAAAAAATTTTTACTCGTTTCTACAGTTTATTTATTCAAACTATCTTTATCGAGCAAGAAGTCGTAAAGTCCCATGTAGACTATGCCCTTGTCGTCATAACTTATCTTTCTTCGGGAATCGGTTATGATAATCTTCTTAAAAAAATCCTTCGTGGCAAGCAAAGGGCGGCGTTCCGCATTGAGCTTTTCCTCATCCCCCAGCCGATACGCCGATTGGATATAATACCGTTCGGGGCCCATATTGACAACAAAGTCAATCTCGCATTGCTTTTTCTTCCCACCTTCGCTCACCTCAACGACGCCGACGTCCACCGCATACCCACGGGCAATCAGCTCGTTGAAGATGATATTCTCCATTGCGTGAGTCTCCTCATCTTGCCGGAAGTTCAACCGAGCATTTCGTAACCCCATATCGGCGCAATAGTACTTGGAAGGATAGGAAAAATATCGCTTCCCCTTCACGTCATAGCGGCTCGCATGGTAGAACAGGAAAGCTTCCTCCAAATATTCTAAATACTTGGAAATGGTCTCGGAATTGACTTTGGTCTTGCGCACCGATTGGAGCGTATTTGCGATTTTATTGGAATTGACAAGCGAACCAACAGACGAGCACAAATCGTCGGTGAGCATCTTCATCACCTCTGGAAGTTCAATGGTATAGCGCTCCTCGATATCCTTAAAATAGGTCTCTTTGAACAAATCGGTGAGGTACTTCATCTTCCCCCTCGCGTCGGGAAGAGACAGCGTAAACGGCAATCCGCCATAGAGTGAATACTCCTCAAAAGCATCTGCCTTGTCGCCACCTACAAAGTCGTAATATTCTTTAAAAGTGAGCGGAAATACGCGCACTTCATCGCCACGTCCGCGGAACTCCGTCATTACATCCTTGGAGAGCAACTTGGAATTGCTGCCTGTTACATAGACGTCCACGTTGCCCAAGTGCAAAAAGCCGTTGAGAACACCATATAGCGGCAACGGCTCTTCGCTCTTTAACTCCTCTTTCTTGATCGCATATTGGATTTCGTCGATAAAGACATAATACATCTGCGATTTATCGGCAACTTTGGAAGTGACGTATTCCGAAAGTTTCATCGGGTCTCTATACGGCGCGTTTTGAACTGCGTCGAGGGCAAGAGCGATAATGTTCTCCTCTTTAACGCCGATAGACAGCAGATAATTTTTAAAGAGTTCAAACAACAAATAGCTTTTGCCGCACCGTCTGATTCCCGTGATGACCTTGATCATTCCGTTTTCTTTTTTTGAAATCAGTTCCTGCAAGTAAAAATCCCTTTGAATGGTTTTCATGCAAATCACCTCCGCATAATCGAAAGTTGTTCCGTTAGCGGAGCAACTTTCGATAAAAGTATAGCATGAAGTAACCTAAAAGTCAATAACGTTTCCTCCTCTTTATTGCCTATTTGGGGTCGAAAAGCGGGGAATTTTATTGCTTACGGTCGAATTACCCAAATTACTTATGATGATTCTTAAATATCGAATCTCTCCTCGCATGGAGTTAATTCCGACATTTACAAGAAATTCAATTGAGAAATGTTATAGCTGCACAATTTTTTCAAGGGAGTTTGACAATTCACTTATTTCAAAAAGAGAGCAAGCACTTGCTTAACTCTCCTTTTATATTGATTTTTTATTGAACGCACCACTATACACTTGACTATAACGATCAAGCTATTTTTATTATCCTATCAATATCCTCACCAATATCGCTAATCATTTGTGAAGTGTCAGATTGCAACTTGCGTATTCCCGAAATTGTATTTGAATTACTGTTTAAAGGTTCACCGATAGGATCTGTTAATTTACCATAATTTCCGGCGTGTGCGTAATATGACAGAGCTTCATTCACAACTTTTAAAAGCGTAAGCGGACTTTCCCCTATTTGATATTTAAAGTTGGAAACACTATATAGTAACGAACTGATACCGTAACTGCTGAAACTGATTTTTTCGTTGTCAATCCGTTCCATATCTGCTTTAATGCTTTTGAGAAGCCTTACCGCACGCTTAAACACTCCGCCCGTTGATGCGTCCTTCTGTTTAAGCAACTCGTTGAACCAAAACGGGTAATTCAAAATTCTTTTATTTTGTTTTTTATCATAGATCTGTATCCCTTTGTAAATCGGATTCTTTGTTTCTGCATATTTATTGCTTTCAAACCAATTGGCAGGAACCACATCCACCTTAACAACCAATGAACCACCTGTCAGGGCTATACTTTTCGCGCCGTTATCATCTACTTTTACACTAGGCATTACTTTTTGAATTTGATTTACACAATTTTCTCTTAATAGCTTTAAATCGTCAATCGGATTGCTTAAATAAGGCTTTTGGGGTCTTTGCGGATATTCAAGGGTTATGAAATTCCCGGTTATGGTAAGCAAATCCACATCGCTGTTGTGTCTTATATGTGTGTTATTTGAAACAGAGCCTTGGTATTTAAATTCCAAAGGCGCCGAGCGATAAGTATTTTCATTCATTTGTTTTAACACATTTTCTACTCTATCCCGGCAAGAAATAATTTGCCGGGTATATTTCTCTGAAACAGGCAGCATTGCTCCAATAATATATTTCACTACCGAACTTACCTGCAAAAATTGATATTGCCTTGCCTTATTAAAGCTTTCATAAGCCGCCGAGTCAAATCTTTTCAATGCATACTCTTCATTTACAATCCTTTGCAACCTATCTGTTCCGAATTTACGCTTGTCCATTTCGGATAATAATTCATCATAATCAAAATTCATTTGTTTTTCTCCCTTTTATTAAAGTTAACTCACCATGCCTGGGTCTATCAACAGGATAATTATAGTATTTTCCCTTTATTGACTTACTAGTGAATCTTATGTCAGCCGTACCTTCGTGTTTCTTCAAATCTTTATTGCTACAATTTGGACAATTATTATAGCAATAATTCAAAATGACTTCACCATCGTCTTCAACTGATATTTTTGCCATAAAGCTTATAGATTCAGACGATTCGGTGCTTAGCTTAATTAGAATTTTAGACCATGTTTGCTTTATTATTAGATCGCCGCCCCATTGTTTTTGTTCATAACTTGAAACACCCACACATTGATAAATCCCATTAAGATTTTGCATTTTAATTCCGGGAATAATTTTCCATATCAACCTGTCAAACAAAAAGAACAAAATTCCGAATATTAAAGAAAAACCTACTCCCAAAAGGATTATAAAAGGATATAAATACGGATGTAAATTTTCTGATAGTTTATTTATCAAAAAATCAACCGCGGGAGCCAACAAACTATTTAAAAGCAAAGAAATAATTGCTATTATAGCAATTACGGTTTTTCTATGACTCTTATTTGATATGTATTCATGCATATTTTTACCTTATCTTTTAATTAAATTCAGCTGTTTTTCTTCAAATAACTATTGATTATTTTACTTATTTGAGAAAAAACACGATGCCAAGTTTTCCAAAAGATTTAATTTTAATGCTTTCAGGTGTTCCATGTGTAGGCAAAACGACAACTGCATATCAACTTCTCAAGAATTTTTCCGAATTCCGTAGAGTCAGTGAATTGGATATTTTGCGCACCATGGCAAGAGCCGTTGCCGATGACGCTATGGACGCTTGTGAATATACAGAGGAAAAAAATTTGAAGCAATATTTTAGTCCGCTCTACTATTCTGCCTCTTCTGGCGACTTTGCAGCTATTAAGCAGCAATCAAAATTCATGGTTAAATATATTCGAGAAATAGTAAAAAGGCAGCAGGCGCGTAAAATTCCAACGATTATAGAGGGCTCTTGTATTGTTCCGAGTACATATTTCATTCAAGGAATTCCCATAGAAGGTTTTGAAAAGAACATTTTATTCGTTAATCTATACTTATCTGACGAAAAGGAGCATTTGAGCAGACGATTTTTAAGATGCCAAGAACGCGATTACCCAAATAATTTTCATGCAGAAGAAAAAATCAAAAAAATAAGAGAAGAGAATAAACAATTACATTTAGATACATTATACCTGCAAGGAATTGTCAATAATGTCTTCAGCATTGATATTTCAGGATTAGATACATGTGCTTTAATTTGTACGATTTTTGATCTTATTGATAGTCACTTTCGTTAAATATTTAATTTAACGGTATAGCATCATCCCAAAAGGAAATAAATTCCTTTATAAGGTGAGCACCTGATGTTGGATTTGAGTGTTCATCTGAAAAAAGTGCGCTTGAAATTGTAAAATCGGAATTCGTATAAGGTAAGGGATACCCGTCTTCATCGCAGACGATGGAATGGTGCAGAACGGCATTATCGCATCGAATGATCGATTTTCTTTGCGGTTGTTGATATAAACGGAAAAGAGTACCCACGTCTAGATTATATCTGCTCTTCAATGCCAAAGCTTTCTCCAAGGACTCTTGAAGGTTTGCTTCAAAATAGTTGGCTCTATCTTTACTGCTGGCGCGCTCTGCTGCAGGGCTACCCGGCATAGGAAACAAGCATTTAAAATCTACGCCGTTGCTTAATCCCTCCTTGGCGAGATACTCAAAAAAGTAATCAAATTCGCGAGACATCAAAAGTTTGTGTTTTCGTCCGTACAGCCACAGATATTTACCGTGGTACTTTATGATGGAGTCGATTAATACTTTGAGAAGTTCATGCGTCTTATAACCTCTATAGAAAATGATTTCATTCTTTTTGATTTCAGGACTACTCAAAGAAAAAATCCCATTGTCATTCTCGAGAATGCGACCATATAAATCCTGACATTCGCGAGGAATTGTTTGCTCCGACTCTAATATTGACTTTATTTCGCTTTTATAAATATTCCAGTTTTTACTAAAATTGCGTACGACAATACCCTCATCTTCTGCAATTTGTTTAAGGAAATTTTCAAAACTCCGTCTACCACTTGCAAACTCTCGGTTAGTATCATTCATCTGGATTGGAACATAACGATTCAAAGGTTTATCAATCCATGAAGACCAGTCAGGAATATCTTCAAATAAAATCGGGATTACAATACCTTTTGAATCGTAGGCGTAGTTTGCCCCATACACAACCCCAGCTTCATATAGCAGCCATGGGTTCTTAAAATTATCCGCAGTAATACAGACAAGACATTTCCTACATTCGAGAAGGTTTTTATGAATTTCATTATCGGCGCAAGATCCGAAATACATATTCGGTGAAAAGAAGATATGTATTGAATCCCCAAGAACTTTTTCCAAAAAACGTTTTGTCGCTTCCGCAAGACATTTGCTTTTGTTTTTTGACCAACTTAAAAATAAATTCATACTCCTCCCAATAATCAATAGTTATTTCTTTCAAATTTTTTAAATTTTATATATAATTTGCAGTAGTAAAAAAAGGAGAAATACAATGGATGAATACCAAAATCAAATCAACGAATTTTTAACCTATTGCAAATTAAGCAAAAACTTAGGTGAGAAAACAATCCTATCCTATCGCTCGGATTTAAATTCTTATTTTTTTTATATCAGAGATAACCCGAACGGTAATGTTATGGATTACATCTCCCGCCTTACTTCAACAAGGCATAAATGTTCTACAATAAAACGTCACCTTGCAAGTTTAAATCAATTTTTTAAATACATATACAGGAACGATCGCTTGTCCAACCCAATGCTTCAATACGAATTTAAATTAAAGACCGAAAAGGCACTGCCGCGCACCATTCCCGTCCACAGCATTAAAAAATTGCTGAACAGCGTGGAAAACCAAAAAGATAGTTCATTGTCGCCTTTTCAATCTTTTGAAACCACGCGAGATATGGCTTTGATAGACCTTTTATGTTCAACAGGTATAAGGATTGGAGAAGCGGCAGCAATCCGTTTGGACGATATAGATTTGAAATCCCGCATTATTCTTATCCACGGCAAAGGCAGAAAAGAGCGTCTGATTTATCTTTCGTGCCAACAGACTGTGGATAATTTAAAAAATTGGATTTCACTTAGAAAAACATATGTAAAAAACCACAACTATCTATTCGTAAACAGAATGATGTCGCCAATCTCCATCCACGCTATCGAAGATATTTTTTTCAAATACCGCGATATCGCCAAAATTAATCCCAAAGCAACCCCCCACTATCTGCGTCACACATTTGCAACAAATCTGCTTGCCAACGGCGCAGATATCAGGGCGGTGCAGGAAATTTTAGGCCACTCCAACATAACTATTACGGAAAGATATACCGAAGTGACGACCAACAGAAAAATAAAAGTATTGAAGAAGTACAATTATAGGAACAATATTTAGCCTTTTATGATTTAGACGGAATAAAACTACAAATTGTTACAAAATATTTATAATTTTATTGAATTGGCAAACCAAGTACAAACCATAGCTAATAAGAAGTTAAATAAATTAACTGATTTTTTGTAAGATACCATCACTTAAGATTCAGCCAACAAAAATCCAAAATACAACGGAATGGTGAGGATGTTATCGGTTTTGCCAACATTGTACTGTCCGAGTTTAATCACTCCCGAAACATGGTATTTTTCGGGGTGAGCGAGAATGGTTTTCGCGCTCTTGGTGTTGCCGGTTGTGGCCTTGACTTCCACGAGGTAGCACCCGCCCTTGTATCGTGTCACGAAGTCAATTTCCAGCCCGAATCCTTGTGATAATAATATAGTTTTCTGCCCATCTTTACGAAAATATCGGCAATCAAATTCTCAAAAATCGCCCCCTTAGGAGCGGACGATGTACCTCTGAAGCGCTAAAACGGCGTTCATCTGCTTGGTATCCACGAATTTCTGCATTACCTTTGGCATCCCGCCGACGACCGTGTATTGAAGCATCAGCTCCTGCATTTGTTGTGCAATGCCTCGGGCACGGTGGCGTTTTCCAAGCACTTTTTTAATGTATGAATAACATGTTCCCCGATCCCATTTGCCCAAAGGAACTCCTCGAAGTTGAGCGGCTTCATCGCTGTCCGTGCCTTGGGGCAGTCCTGAATTTCGCCGAGGATGATGATCGTCTCGTGCGGCACGACAACCGGCTCGTTGCCGAGGAGCGCCGACATCATGATGATGAGGTCGTCCACCTACAGCGAGCCGTTGAAAATGGAAATATAGTTTGGATTTTTAAGAAAGTTAAAATAAACGACATGCTTATCGTTTTCCTCTGCAAACCTTCTCTCCGAAAAGGTCTTGCCGCATTGCCGTTGACCTTTGATAATAAGCGGGCTTTTGTTCGGAGTATTCTTCCATTCTTTCAGAGGGCCAAGCGATTCAACGATAATCGCTGCAAACAAGCACCAAAAAGCGACTAATCTCAAATTGATTTCGAGATTAGTCGCTTTTTGGCGGGCTATGAAGATTTTTGGACTAAATCGCTCTTTTTAAGGGGCGGGATTTTGGGGAGGGGATTGGTCGGGTGAGCCGGGGGAGTCGGCGGGAGCGGCGGGGAGAGTGTCCTCCGCGCCTGCGGGCTCAGCTTTTTTGCCGCGTTTGAATATGCTTTTAATGAGCGACGCTACGGTTTTATAATTTAACAGCAAGTATATTGCGCACGCGCCTGCATACACTGCAAGACCCACCCATAGCTTCAACAGGCTTGCGCACAGTATAAACGCAACCGTCATAATCGATTCGTAGATGTGCTCTTTGATGATTTTGACTTTGATAATGCGCATCACGCAAATTTCGGAAACTATGGAATTAAACATAATTACTGCGATTATGCAGATAAGCAGGGCCATGAGATTGTTGAACACGTACGCGCACAGCGCAAAGGCTATCACGCCCAATACTATGGAGGCGACGTTGACTATCAGCATCGTCTTTTCCTTGCGGTAAACCTTTAGGTAGTTGTTCGTGAGCAGATTGACCTTTGAGGAATAGATTATAAGCGGCAACAATATGCCGAGATATACAAGACTGTCCGAATATTTAGGCAGCCACATTTTTAATATCCAGCACCCTATAAAATAGCAATTCATCGCCACGACGAGCAGCGGGGAAATTGCGTTGCGCACTCCGCTGTATATTTCGGGCAGACGCTGTTCCTCCACCCTCTTGAGCGAGGGAAACAGCACCGTGCTGACCGCCTGCACGAAGGTTAAGGCTATATTGGAAAGGCTGAAGGCAAACGAGACCTGCCCGAACAGAAGTTCGCCCCACCTCCACTGGATGATCATCTTTGCGCTGCCGGCAATAAAAGTTGACGAAAGGGCCGCCAAAAGCAATATAGCGCCCGCCGAAACATTGGTTTTTAACTCGACGAACGCCGCCTTCAATTTTATGGGCGCGCCGAAGAACAGTCCCCTGTTGAATATCATGCCGAAGATTATGGCAACCGCGTCGCCGCACAGGTCGGCCGCGCAAAACCAAACAAAATCCTGCACGCGCAGGCACAGCAGAATCACGACGATAACGCCGTACACTCCCCTTTGGATTATGGCCTCTATGGCGTATTTGCTGATTCTGTTTGTTATCTGGAACATATAGTCGGAATAAGTGACTATATTTTTTGTGACCGCGCCGATTGCGACGAGTATGGCAACCGTCTTGTAGTCGCCGTCCATTACGAACCCGAATACGAAACATGCCGCTACCGCCGCCGCGCTGGTAAGCGCAAGCATGACGTATAGCTGGGAGCGGATCCTCGCCTTGTCGAGCTCGTCGTAGTCATACTTGGCGTATCGCAAAAGAAGCCCGTGCAACAAGCCGAAGTTCAAAATCCCGACATAGCCCACGTACAGAACGTACGACTGCCAATAGGAATATTGCAGGGGCTCTATAAACTTGGGCACGATTAAAATGGTAATAAAACTTATGGAAAGTGAAATTACCTGCGCCGCAACCGCGAATACGACGTTTGCTATGAATTTTTTTGCAGTGATTTTTTTTGACATTGTTCAGATTGACGCTTTAAAAAAACATATGGATATAGGGAAAATAGCCGCTTTGAAAGCCCAATTGATATATAAACAACACGAGATACACTATAAAAAACAGGATTCTGAGCTCGTTTTTGACGGCATAACTTTTGGTTAAAAATAATCCGCTTTTAGTCGTTTGCTCCGACAGAGATATTGCGGGCACGAGTATTGTCGCCAAAAACCTGCATATGATTAAAAGTCTCGCCATTAAAAATTCGTAGGGGACGACAATATACAGGAGCGTGAGCCAAAAATATATAAAAAACAGCTTCTGCGTTGCGGGATTTAAATTTACGCGCCGCGAATATATCCAAAGCAGCAGACATTCGGCGATTCTCGATAAAAAGCCGAACGAAAACAGTTTCAATTCCGTATAGACCGTGACGGAGGACACGAGAGACTCCACAGGAAACGTTTTGAAAAGCACGTACAACATCGCCCTTGCGGCCAGCGCGGCGGACAATAAGACGTAACCGTGCTTTATTTTACAGTTGAATTTCAGGCAAAGGCATATGACTATTGCCAAAGAAATTATTCCGCTGCCGTGGATGAAAACGCTTACCGCGCACAGCGCCGCGGGCAAAAACTTTTTGCGTCTGCCGAGCGCCAGCCATACCGAATACAGCGCTATGGCGCAAACCGCAAACTGTCTGTATGCGGAAATGAGATAGACGATGAGGCCCAAAAAAGTTAAAATGAACGAATACGTGGGGTCGGGGGAGAGTTTATACGCCGAATAGGCGTACAAAAAGGTAAATGCGCCGAGAAAAACCACCCTGAACGCGTTATAACTTAAAAAAGAAGAAAAAAACTTGTTTATCAAAAGATATAACGTTTCGCCGTGTATGCTGCCGAAGTCGACGCCCGTTTTTACCATATCGAAGATGCCGCCGTAGTTGGCATAGTCCGGACCGTTTTCGGAACATATAAAAAATACGAAAAACAGGCTTAAAACGGAAATAAAGCAGGCCGTTTTGCGCTCCCTCGCAAAAAGATAAAGCATGAGAATAATCGCAAGAAAGACAAAATATACCGGGGAGATTTTAAAGGTGCCGATATTGAAAAGACACAGCGCAACGGTTGCCGCCGCAAACACCGCAACAAGGCAAATGTTATATTTTTGGTTAGCTTTTAAAAGGGTCATTTACGTTTGCCGATTTTTATTGTTAGCTTTATTACTTTTTCCAGACCGTTTTATTTACTATTCCCGTGTATGACTGAATGAGTTTTACAACCTTTGACGAGACGTTTGTATCGGTGTAATCGGGCACGGGTATGCCCCAATCCCCCCCTTGGTTGAGGCATACTGCCGTATCAACCGCCTGCAGGAGGGAATTTGTATCTATCCCCGCGAGCACGAAACAGCCCTTGTCCAGAGCCTCGGGCCGCTCGGTGGAAGTGCGGATGCACACAGCGGGAAAAGGCTTGCCTTTTGAGGTGAAATAAGAACTCTCCTCGGGCAGCGTGCCGCTGTCGGAAACCACCGCAAAGGCGTTCATCTGCAATTTGTTGTAGTCGTGGAAGCCGAGCGGCTCGTGCCGTATAACCCGCCCGTCGAGTTTAAAGCCGCTCTGCTCCAGCCGCTTTTTGCTGCGCGGGTGGCAGGAATACAGCACGGGCATGTCGTATTTTTTTGCCATTTCGTTTATCGCCGTGAACAGCGAGACAAAATTCTTTTCCGTGTCGATATTCTCCTCCCTGTGCGCGGAGAGAAGTATATATCCGCCCGCTTTCAGGTTGAGTCTTTCCAAAATATCGGACTTTTCTATATCGGCGAGATTTGCGTCCAGCACTTCGGCCATGGGCGAGCCCGTGACGTACGTTCTCTCCTTGGGCAGGCCGCACTCGGCAAGATATCTGCGGGCATGCTCCGAATATGCCATGTTTACGTCGGAAATTATATCCACTATCCTGCGGTTTGTCTCTTCGGGCAGGCACTCGTCCTTGCAGCGGTTGCCCGCCTCCATATGGAAGATGGGGATATGCAGTCTCTTTGCGGCGATTGCCGAGAGGCAGCTGTTGGTGTCCCCCAAAATAAGCAGCGCGTCAGGCTGGATCTGCCGCATTAATTTATAGCTGCAATCGATTATATTGCCTATAGTTGCGCCCAAATCGTCGCCCACGGCATTCATATACACTTCGGGCTCGCCGAGTTTCAAGTCCTTGAAAAACACGCCGTTCAGGTTATAGTCATAATTCTGTCCCGTGTGGGCCAATATGCAGTCAAAATACTTGCGGCATTTTTTTATTACCTCGGAAAGGCGTATGATCTCGGGACGGGTGCCGACTATGACCAGCAGTTTTAGTTTGCCGTTTTGAGCAAAGCCGATATTTGAATAATCAGTTACTTTTTCCATCTTGTTCTACCTTTTCATAAAAAGTATCGGGGCGGGCGGGGTCGAAAATCTCGTTTGCCCACATCAGGGTGATAAGTTTTTCCGTTCGGGAAAGATTTATTATATTGTGCGTGTAGCCGGGGAGCATGTGCACCGCCTCGGGCTTTTCCCCGCACACTTCAAACTCGAGCACTTCGTCCGTGCCTATCTTGCGCTCCCGAATAAGGGCGCGGCCCGAAACGACTATGAAGAATTCCCACTTGGAGTTGTGCCAGTGCTCTCCCTTTGTTGCGCCCGGGTTGGAGACGTTCAGGGAAAACTGCCCGCACGACGGCGTTTTTAAAAGTTCGGTAAAGCTGCCGCGCGCGTCCTCCCTCGCCGCGAGCGGAAATTTTATTTTGTCCGCGGGGAGATAGGAGAGATAGGTTGAGTACAGCTTTTTTTCGAAACTGCCGTCCGGTAACGCGGGAAGCGCGAGCGTCTGCGGCTGCGCGGCGAAACTATAGAGCAGGTCTGCGATTTTGCCCAGCGTGACCCTGTAAGTCAAGGGGACGAAACAGTATTCGCCGCTGTCGTCGGGGACAGGGGTTGCGCCGCCGTATGCGCACCGTTTAACTTTGCCCTCCGCCAAGTCGAGCATGGCGCTTACAAGGTCGTCTATATACAGAAGTTCAAGCTCCGTGGCGGGGTCGTTCACCTTTATGGGCAAGCCGTTTGCAATGTTGTGGCAAAAGGTGGCGACGGCGCTGTTGTAATCGGGCCTGCACCACTTGCCGAAGATGTTGGGAAAGCGGAAAACGTAAACCTGTATCGAGTATTTTTTGCCGTAGCCGAAAAACAGCTCCTCCGCTTTGAGTTTGCTCATTCCGTATTCGCTGCCCGCAAACCTGCCCTCGAGACAGGCCTGCACGGAGGAAGCGAGCATGACGGGGCACCTGTTGCCTGCCGCCGCAAGCGTTGAAAGTAGCTCTTCGGCAAAGCCGCTGTTGCCCGAAAATTCGCCCGCGTCCTTGGGGCGGTTGACCCCCGCAAAATTGAATACAAGGTCCGCCCGGGCGCAGTATTCTTTCAACTTATCCCTGCCCGAACGGACGTCGTAGCAAAAGACTTCCTCTATATCGAGGCCGGGGCGGGTTTTGTCCTTGCCGTCCTTTAAGTTTTTAAGCGCGCAAACCAAATTTTTGCCCACAAAGCCGTCCGCGCCCGTCACAAGAATTTTCATTTTAAACCTTATTTAATTCGTCCCTTATATATTGCAGAGTCATCAGCTTGTCCTTTACTTCTTCCACCGTCAAGAGCTCGGTATTGTTGGAATTAAATTCGCTGAGGACGTTGCGCTCCACGCTGCCCTGCGTGAAATATTTGTCGTAGTTTAAGCCGCGCTTGTCGCAGGGAACGCGGTAGAAGTTGCCCATGTCCACGGCGTGCGCGCACTCCTCGTTGGTCAGCAAGGTTTCAAACATCTTTTCGCCGTGCCGTATGCCGATTATCTTGATTTGATTTTTGTCGCCGCCGAACAGCTCGCACACGGCCTCGGCCTGCGCCCGTATGGTGCACGCGGGGGCTTTTTGCACAAGTATGTCGCCGCTTTCGCCGTGTTCGAACGCGAACAGCACTAAATCCACCGCCTCGTCCAAGGACATTATAAAGCGGGTCATATTGGGCTCGGTCACGGTTATAGGCTGGCCGTTTTTTATCTGGTCGATCCAAAGGGGTATCACGCTGCCGCGGCTGCACATCACGTTGCCGTAGCGGGTGCAGCATATCTTGGTTTTATCGGTTGTGCGCGACTTGGCGACGATTACCTTTTCCATCATCGCCTTGCTCGTGCCCATCGCGTTTACGGGATAGGCCGCCTTGTCCGTCGAAAGACAGATAACGCTTTTGACCCCCTCGTCTATGGCGGCCGTGAGCACGTTTTCGGTGCCGAGGACGTTGGTCTTTACCGCCTCGACGGGGAAAAACTCGCAGCTGGGCACCTGCTTAAGCGCCGCCGCATGGAAGATATAGTCAACGCCGTGTATGGCGTTTTTAACAGACTGTATGTCACGCACGTCCCCTATATAAAACTTGATTTTTTCGGCTTCGGCGGGCATTTTGGCCTGAAATTCGTGGCGCATGTCGTCCTGCTTTTTTTCGTCGCGCGAAAATATGCGGATCTCGCCTATGTCGGTCTTTAAAAATCTGTTTAAAACTGCGTTGCCGAAGCTGCCCGTGCCGCCCGTTATCATTAAAGTTTTTCCTGTGAATAAGCCCATAACTCTCCTCTCATTTTCCCGATACTTTATTATAAATTTTTATATATTCCTCTGCCATATCGCGGTCGCTGCGCACGTAGTCGTTAAGTTTAAGCTCCCTGTTTAAAAGGTCGGCCAAACCCTGCACGTCCCCCTGCTTAGCTACGTTTTCGGGCGGGACGGTTTCGCACGCGCCGCCCGTTTTATAAGTGATTGCGGGAGTGCCGCACGCCTGCGCCTCGAGATTTACCATAGAGGACACGTCCTCGTAGGTGGGATTTACAAACACGTCCGCCGCAGAATAAATTTCGGCAAGCTGCCGCGCGTTCTCCGTGCGGGTGACGGCAAGGATATTGTCGGGAAGCATGGCCTTTTGCCGCTCGGTTACGCCCACCATTACCACCTTGAAACGGTCGTCCAAAATGCGGGACAATTCGATAAAATCGCCGAATCCCTTGCGCTCGTTCCATGCGCTGGCCGCGCCGAGCACGATTTTTTTGCCCTCCAACCCGTGTTGTTGCCTGAACGCGCTTTCGGTGGGACGGAACACTGATTTGTCGACGCCGTTTCCGACGACGCATATGTTATAGCCGCCCAAAAACGACTTGCAAACCAAATCCCTGAGCCACGCCGAGGGCGTTACGATCGTCATGTTTTTCACGCCCGTGAACAGCTGCTTTTTTTGAAGGTAGTTGGACTTTGACCTGTCGAAAACAAGACTTTTGGGATATCGCGCTTTTTGCGGGCATCTGCCGCACACCGTTTGCCATTTGTCGCAGCCTATCGCGTCGCAATATGAGGCATGCCCCGTAAACGACCAGCAATCGTGCAGCGTCCAGACCACGGGGATATCGGCGCGTTTGAGATACTCAAACAAGATTTTTACGTTTATATAATATCCGTGCAGATTGTGAAGATGGATTATATCCGGTTTGTACTCTTCAATCCACCCGATAAATTTTTTGGTGGAACGGCTTGAATAGAAGCCCGCCCTGTCGAAAATTCTGGAAAGCCCCGCATGCGCCTTTACCCCGAAGCCGGAGCCGATTTTATGGGCGAATTTCAGTTTATCCTGCGGCACGCTCTCCCTGCCGTAAGCTATTTTGCACTCGTGCCCCTGCTCTTCGAGAGTTACGGCTATGTCGCTGCAAATCCTGCCCGTACTGCGTATTCCGCAAACAGAATTAACCATCAGCACTTTCATTTAAAGACCCCGTTATAATGTTATAGCTCCGCTCCGCGGTGAAATGTTCTTTTAAATAGGCAAGCGACCTTTCGCCCTTGCCCTCCAATGAGGCAAGCGCGGCCCTAACCGTCCCTGCAAACGCTGCCGCGTCGTTGCTTTGGCACCGCCAGCCGAAACCGCCCTCCTCTATGTCCTTGCCGACGTCGGTATTCGGGTCGGTGCAGGCTATTACGGGCAGACCCGCCTGCATATACGAGAGCAGCCTTGACGGATAGTTGGGCACGGTGAACCTGTAGTCGAGGAAGATGAGCCCCGCGTCGCACGCCGCGAGCATCGCGTCAAAATCCTCGCGCGCAAGCCGCTTCATAAGTTTTACGTTTCGGGGGTTGTCCTCCTTTAAAAACTGCTCCAGCTTGCCGTACTCCGTGCCGTCGCCGACGATAAAGAAGTATGCGCCGCCGATATCCCCGCAGGCCTTTAAGCACTCGATTACAAACGGGATATCCTGCGGCTTGCCCAAATTGCCGCCGTAGATAAATATCTTTTTGTCCTGCGGCAGACCGTACTTTTCGCGCATGGCCGCCCTTTGGCTTTCGTTCAACGATACGTCCCTCGGGGATATGCCGTTGGGCACCGCTAAAAGTTTGTTTTTGTCGAGCCAGGGGTTGTGCTTTATTAAAAATTCGCAATTGGCCATGCTTAAACAGCCGATATAGTCGGCGTTGCGGTAGAGTTTTTTTTCTTTGTTTTTGAAGTGGCGGCAGGCGATGCCCATTATGCCGCCCGTCTTTAACATGCCTATATCTATGGCGTTTTGGGGGAAGATATCTTTGAGCAAAAGATAGTTTATCGCCTTGTCGCGCTTTTTGAAGTACGCCGAAGTTTTGGCAAAGCACTGGTTGGAGCACATGTTGACGATCAAATCAAACTTTACTCCCTTTGCATACTTTTTTACCGCCTTGACCGTTTTGCGCTCAAGCGTTAAAAGATTAATGAGTTTTTTGACTTTGTTCGCCTTTTGGATTTGGCCGTTTTTGACTTTTATGACGGTTGCGCCGTTGCCGTCCCGCGTGCAGGACGTATCTTCCCTGACGGGCGTTACGGCATAGACGTTGTGGCCGCGGGAAGAAAATTCGCGCACGAGGTCGGCATACAGCCCGCCCGAAGAGGAATCGGTCATTCCTATCAACGATAAAAATAAAATGTTCATAGATTGTCAGATAAATTAAAACCGCTATTTGATCATGACTTCGTTATATTTCATCATGAAAACATTGTTTTTGTAGGCGCCTATCTGCGGTTGGTTGGCAACTCCTTTCAGATTGTTCAGAATGTATTTGATATGGTTGCAGCCGCACCCGTAGGCATGGGGATATCCGCCGCCGAACCGCGGATTGACTTCGGAAATGTAGTATTTGCCGCCGACGTCGAAAACGTCGATATCTATCTGCCCGAGCCAGCCGCTTTCCGCGACAAATTTTTCAATCAGTTCAAACAGCGCGCCGTCGGAAAAACTCACCGCCTTGTCGGTTTCGCCCGCGCGCATTAAAAGTTTCTTTTTGGTGAATATGGATACGGGCTTGCGGGATATGAGGTCTATGTAGCAGTCGACGCCTATCTCCTGCCCGTTTAAATATTCCTGAACCATCAACCCCGCGGATTGACCGAATAAAAGTTCCAAAGTTTCCCTGTCGTACACCTTGCTTATTGCAATTGACGCGCTGCCTTTAACGGGTTTTACAAACACGGGGAAATTTATCAGTCCCCCGTCCATATCCGCATAAAAGTCGCGCAGATTGTCGTAACTCCTTGCGCAATTATAGCCGTGCGACGAAAGCCACCTATACATCTGCATCTTGTCGAGCGCGCGTTCGCACAGCTCGTACGGGGAGCCTATCACGGTCGTTCCCATCGCCTTGAATTTTTCGGCGTTTTTTGCAAGCAGGGAAAGTTCGGGATCTATTAAAGAAAGTACTCCAGAAATCTTTTCTTTTACGCAAATGCCGAGAATTATGTCTATATAGCGTTCGTCTGTGATGCGCGGTACCGTATAGAATTTATCGGCTTCGTACAGCGCGGGGGCCAGCTCGCTCATATCGGCGGCAATCACGTTGCCCTCGCCTTTAAGTTCGCTTTTAAAGTACTGCACTATCTTGTTTCGCGTGCCTGCGCTGCAAATTAAAATATTCGTCATTACTTTGCACCGCGGATAACGTCGAGCGGGTCGTTTGCGCCCCACATAAGTTCGACGGGATTTTCGATATTTTCTTTTTTCATGTCCTCGCAGGCCTTGTCCCACGTCCACACGGGCGTCCAGCCCAAAACGCTGCGGCTCTTTTCGTGAGAGAGAAGTATCTGGGGAGTGTCGGGCATGTCGGGGCGGGGTATCTTTTTTGTGTTCTCCGTTCCGAACGCGCCGATTATGCCGTCCACCATCTCGTCCAAAGAGTAGGGTTTATAGCCGGGCAGATTGAAAATGCCGCATATGTGCGTGTCGGCCGCCCGAACCACCGCGCCCGCAAAATCCTTGATATACAAAAGTTCCTTTTTGCGGGTGACGTCGCCGTAGATTTCTATGTCTTCGCCGTTGATGCACCGCCTTACCATATATCTCCACGGCAGCATCTTTTTTACGCCGTTAAGATAGTAGTAGGCGTCGGGGTGCCAGCCGTAAACCATAAAATGGCGGAAAACGCAGGGCTCAAACCCTTCGGCGATCTGCATGTGTTCAAGTATGTCCGTTGCCGCGCGCTTGCAAATGGCGTACACGGCATGGTCGTTGCCGTTTTTGGGGAAGGAGCGTACCGCGTCGTCGTCAATGGGCGTCGTGGTGCCCCAATGCTCCGCCACGTCGCTGGGCGTCGTGTTGAAAACGATTCTTTTGCAGTGCGCCTTTTTCATCCACTCGCAGAGGTTGACTGTCCCCACCACTATGCTTTGGACATAGGGCATCATCCTCATGTCGGCATGCGCGGGCATGGTCCCCGCCATATTTACGACGACGTCGAAATCGCCCGACGGCAAATTGCCGAAACAGCCCTCGTCCTCGAGGGATATGCCGCCCGTAAACTCTATGCCGCGCGTTTTAAAAAAGCCGCCGTCGGACTTTCTTCTGCCGACCGCCACCACGTCGTAGCCGTGTTCCTTTAACGCCATTGCGCTGTAACAGCCGAGCTGCCCCGTCGCGCCGAAAACAATTGCCCTCTTCATAATTCCTCCACTGTCAACTGTTGCTTTTAATAAATTCTTCCGCGGTGTTTTTGTGCCTGACTATCTCCGTTTTTCCGCCGCGCTCCACCGCAACGGCAGGATAAAAGGAGATGAATTGAGGAGATAAACACAGCGTGTATGCGCCGACCTTGTCGAAAACCACCCTGTCGCCCGCCTGCAGCGGGGGCGCGGTTATTTTGAAAAACCTGTCGTTTTCCATACAGGTGAAGCCGCACAATGTCTGTTCGCGCTCCGCGTCCTCCGCGGTTTGGTCCTTTTTGACGATCCTGTATGAGTAGGAACTTTTTTTCATGAGCGGGTCAATATGTATTCTGCTTCCGTCAAGCACGGCAAAATAATTGTTTTTTGTCTGCTTTACGTCGACAACTTCGGTCACATAGCTTATGCCCGCGCCCACGACGGATATCCCCGGCTCCACTATCAAATTCACTTTTGCCAGCCTGCCGTCCGCCGAAAATACCCTGTAAATCTCGTTGAAATATTCGTCGAAAGACGGTTTGCCCTCCACGCCGCCGAAAAAGCCGCCGCCGACGTCGATATATTGCAAATCCAGACCGTATTCGTTTACGATTTTTTTTGCTACGTTTGAAATTGCCCTGTAAATATTTAAACTCCGCGTTTTTGAGCTGCAGTGCAGGTGCAATCCCGACAACTTTATCCCCCTGCCGCGCAGAAAGGAGATGGCTTCTTTAAGCTCCCCGCGCTCGTAGGAAAAGCCGAAACGGCCGTCCTCCGTCCCGCATTGGGACTCCCCGCGGCAGTAATCTTCCAGACAAAAATTAACCCTGAGCCCTATATTTGCCTTGTCCAGCGCGGCTTTGTCGCAGCCGCAAAGCCAGTCCAGTTCGCGCCCGGAATCTATGTTCACCACGGCGCCGTGTTCCACCGCGTCGGTGAAGGCGCCTTTTTCCTTGACGGGGCCGTTAAAAATTATATGGGCGGGATCGTATCCCAACTGCTTTGCAAGGCGATATTCGTCGGCAGAAACCACTTCCGCCCAAAAGCCCGCGCCCTGCATGAATTTTATTATCCACGGCAGGTTGTCGGTCTTGAAAGAATAGCCCGCTATGCCGTTTGCCCATCTATAACGCAAGGCAGACAACAGTTCGCCCGCCAAATGCTCTATCGTATTCTGGTTTATCAAAAAATAAGGCGTTTCCAACATTATTGCGTTCCTATTCGGTTTTTTGTTGATCGCCGCGCGATTGGTTGATCCTGTATTTGTCCAACGCTTCGAGGTCGTTCATGTATATGCCGCTGTGGGACAATACGGTTTTTACCGTGCGGAATATGATTTTTAAATCCAGCCAAAGCGATATATGGTCCACGTAGTAGAGGTCCATTTCAAAGCGCTCTTCCCAGTTGACCGTGTTTCTCCCGTGGGATTGGGCATAACCGGTAAGCCCCGGGCGGACGTTGTGGCGGTTGCGCTCCTCCGCCGTGTAGTAGGGCAAATACCTTACGAGCAACGGACGGGGGCCGACTATCGACATGTGGCCTATAAAGATGTTGAACAGTTCGGGCAGTTCGTCGAGCGAAGTGGCGCGGAGTATCTTGCCGTATTTGGTGAGCCGCTTTTCGTCGGGAAGAAGGTTGCCGTTGCCGTCCTTTTCCGAAGTCATGGTGCGGAATTTTATCAGCTTGAAGATCTTTTCCTCGCCGTACGTTCCGTAGGGCGCTCCCTTTATTTCGCACTGCTTTTTGGAAAGTTTTTTTCTTTTGCCGGGGCGCGCCTGAGTAAAAAACGGGTTGCCCTTCATTTTTATCGCGCCGAATACGGTCAAAATGAGCAATACGGGTGAAAGCGCGACGATGGCGAGGCCGCTCAAAACCACGTCGTAAAACCTCTTAAAAAATTGCCTGTACAAAAGCGCAGAAAGCAATCCCCACACCAAAACGCAGGCAAGGCAGATTATAAGTATTCCCCACCACTCGGTTACAAGATCCTGCAAAAAATTTTCCATCAGTCGAAGCAAGCCCTTACGATTTCTATTATTTTATCCTGCTCGGCGGCCGTCATCTTGTTGTCGGACGGCAGGCACAGCCCGCGGTTGAATATGTCCATGCCGACGTCCTCGCCGCAGCCCTCTATATAGGCGTTGGTCGTGCCCCTGCCGTTGCCTTGGCGGGTGACGAAAGGATTCATTCTGAATATCGGTTGCATGTGCATGGGCTTCCATATGGGTCTGCCCTCGGCGTTGTATGCGGCCAGCGTTTGCAGTATTTCGGTGGGGCAGGACTTGCCGCGCTCCTTTATATACAGCGCGTCGCGCTCCCCGCGCACCTGTTTGCACATTGCCTCCCCGTCTATCAAAAGGCAGGAGAGCCAGAAGTTGGGCACGGAATTTTGCCCGTCGTAGGGGTTCATAGTTACGGGCAGGCCCTTAAAGCCCTCTTTGTAGCGCTCGTATATGGCGCGCTTTTGGGCTATATGCTCCTCGAGGTGGGGGAGCTGCCCGCGGATTACGCCCGCTATAACGTTGCTCATACGATAGTTATAGCCAAGCTCCTCGTGTTGATACCACGGCGCGTTTTCACGGCTCTGCGTGGACCATTTGCGGGCCTTGTCTGCGGCCTCGCGGCTGTCGGTTAAAAGCATGCCGCCCGCCGAGCCCGTGACTATCTTGTTGCCGTTGAAACTTATTATGCCGATATCGCCGAAACGGCCCGTCTGTACGCCCTTGTAGGTTGCGCCGAACGATTCGGCGGCGTCCTCCACTATGACCGCGCCGTGTTTTTTAGCCACCGCCCTTATCTCGTCCATTTTGCCCGGGGTGCCGTAGAGGTTGGCTATGACCACGTGTTTGACGCCGGGATAAATTTCAAAGGCCTTTTCGAGGGCGGCGGGATCCATATTCCACGTGTCCCTTTCGGTGTCTATAAATACGGGAATACCGCCCTCGTAGACCACGGGGTTGAGGGTGGCGGAAAAAGTCATATCGGAGCAAAATACCAAGTCGCCGCGCTTGACTCCCGCCAATTTTACGGCAAGATGCAGCGAGGCCGTGCCCGTTGCGAGTCCCACGGCGTATTTGCAGCCTATTTTTTTTGAAACGGCAAGCTCCGCTTCGTTTATGTTTTCGCCCACGGTGGACATCCAGTTTTTGTTGAAAGCGTCGGTCATCCACGCGAGCTCCTCGCCGTGCATCGTGGGCGAGGACAGCCATACTTTGTTTGGAAATTTTTGAAATTGATTATTTTTTACAAACATAACATTTTTCCGTAAAGCTCAATGTGAATTTGATTATACCACAGTATATATATAAAAATCAAACGAATTGTAAAATATTTTCATTTCCCGCGGGATGATATTTTGGCGCAAAGTTTGAACGAAACAAAAGCTCTGCGGCGGAAAAACTCAACACGTATCGGGAATTTTACCTTTTCGCCTGCACATAATAGGGGTATGAAAGTGGCATTTTTCGATACCAAAGAATATGACAGAAAATTTTTTGAGCCCTACTCGGCGGACGGGCTCGAATTTATTTTTTACGATACGAAACTCGATGAAAATACGGCGGGACTGGCGTACGGAGCGGACGCCGCGTGCGTGTTCGTAAACGACGACATAAACGCAAAAGTTATTGAAAAACTCAACACGTATTGCGTAAAACTGCTTGCTTTGCGCTGTGCGGGATACAACAACGTGGACCTTAAAGCGGCCGCGGGAAAGATAGTCGTGACGAGGGTTCCCTCCTACTCCCCGCACGCCGTGGCAGAACATGCGATGGCCATGCTGCTGTGCTCGGTGAGGCGGGTGCACAAGGCGTATAACCGCACGCGGGACTTTAATTTCAGCCTGAACGGGCTGACGGGATTCGTGCTGCACGGCAAGACGGCGGGCGTTGTGGGCACGGGCAAAATAGGCGGGGCGTTCGTTGAAATTTGCAAGGGGTTCGGAATGAAAGTGCTGGCCTTTGACAAAAATCCCTCCTGCGGCGGCGCGGAATACACCGATTTTGACAGGCTAATAAGAGAAAGCGACGTTATCTCGCTCCACTGCCCCCTCACGCCGCAGACAAGGCGAATGATAAACCGCGATACCGTTGCGGCGATGAAGAAGGGCGTTATAATAATAAACACCTCCCGCGGGGAGCTGATTGACTCCGAAGCGCTGCTGGAGGGCATAAAACAGCGCAAAATAGGCGCGGCCTGCTTAGACGTGTACGAGGAGGAATCAGACCTGTTTTTTGAGGACAACTCGGGGCATATTTTAAACGACGACGTGCTTGCGAGGCTGATTTCGATGCCCAACGTTTTGGTTACCTCCCACCAGGCATTTTTAACCGAAGAGGCCCTTGACGCAATCGCCCGCACCACCGTTGAAAATATACGCGCCTTTTTTGAACGCGGGATAACGCAAAACGAAGTCGTACTGCATTAAAATTGTATAATTTTTCAAAATTTTGAATTATATTAATTTTTTAGGGGGCAAAAATAAAAGTTTATTCAAAGCCGCGTGAAATTTATGTAAAAATGCGGGAATTATAGTTGCGCGCGCGCGAATAATATGATATTATTAAATAGCAATTCAAAGACAGTTTGACAATCAAACTCAGTGTGAGGTACCGTATGAATAAATTTAAAAAGATACTTCTGGTTTGTCTTACGGCTTGCTGCGCGGTTGCGTGCGCGCTGGCCGCAGCGTGCAGCGGGTCTATAAACTGGCGCGCGCCGTCGGGCGGCGTTACGGACAACGGCACGGTGGACGCGAACAACCCCGAAGGAAATCTGCCCTTTTACTACCCCGAGGGCGTGAACCCCGAAGACTATGAGGACAAGGAAAACTCCTACACCATATCCACGGTCAGCATGGGCGGCCTGCCCATAGACGGCGTGCGCATAACCGTAAAACAGGAAGGCGAAAAGATTATCGAGGGCATATCGATGAACGGCGGCGCCAAATTTTTGATTCCGCTTGCCGAATACGATTTGGAATACGACGATTTGCCCCGCGGCTATTTTGAGGACCCCGAGGGCACCGTAAAACATCTCACGCCCGAGACGACCAGCGTAAGGACGGCCTTTAACTCCTCGGTTATAACCACCTCCGCCATCCCGAGCGGCAAGCAGTATGACGCGGGCGACATAATGTATGACTTCAGCATAACCGACGCGGACGGCAACACGCTCGTCCTCTCGCAGCTGTTGAAGCAAAAACGCGCGGTTGTTATAAACTTCTGGGCAACCTGGTGCAGCAACTGCATTTACGAATTCCCCGCGCTGAACGGAGCGTACAATACCTATAAAAATTCCGTGGAAATTATTGCCGTGACAAAGGACGATTCAAACGTAGCGGCGAAAAACTTTAAGGAACAGTCCCAGCTTGACTTCTTTATGGCCCACGACAACCCCGGACTTTTCAACCATTTCAGCGCAACGAGCATAGGCATACCCGTTTCTGTAATAGTTGACCGCTACGGCGTTGTGGCGTACTACGATTCGGGCGCGGAGTTAAGGCAGCAGGCCTGGGAAGAACTGTTCAGACTGTACACGGCCGACGACTACGAACAAAATATACAAAGCGGAAGCAGCGGCGAGACGGGCACCCGTCCCGACCCCGTTGCTCCCCCCGAAACTATGGAGGGCATGGCTACGGACGCCGCATACAACCAGGCGTTCCTCGACTCTTCGATGTCGGGCACAGACCTCCACTACTACGGGCCCGATCCCGATTCGAGAGACGGCAAATTTAACTGGCCCTTCCACGTATCCGACGAAAACGACGCGGGAGGCATGTATATAACCCCCTCCAATATCGGCACGGACAATACGTTTGCGATACTCTACACGGATATAGAGCTGCAGGCAGACCAAACGCTTTCGGTTGAAGTTAAAACCAATACCGACGTAAACGATATACTGTACATTATATTAAACAACAACGCGGCGACTACCTTTACGTTTTTGGGCAACTCCGAGGGCTGGGAGACGGTTGAACTGTTCAGCTCCACCCGGCACGCCACCGTTAATATCGCTCTGTCATACGTCAAAGACCTGAGCGTAGCCCCGGACGACGAATTTGTAGGACTGAGAAACCTGAAGATAACCGACCGCAACTACAACACGGCGGAGGCCAACGACGTGCGCACCGAGGCCGTTACAATTGAAAACGGCGAACCCGTATATCCCACGGTATATAAGGCGGACGACGGATTTTATCGCATCCAGCAGGGCGAAGAACCGAATCCCGAAACCGACTCCATGCTGTTTGCGGACATACTTTCGGAGTCGCTGTGGGTTGACAGGCACTTCGGCGAGACGACGCTGTATTACACCGACGAGGGCACCCAGGGAGTAATTTTGCCGAGGTCGGTATATCTGATTTCTTTCTGGCACGAAAAATTCGGCAACAGCGGCGAGAGGACGGACAGAAACGCGCCTTTGGACTTTAAATACGGCAGAGATGAAACAAATACCATAATAGACAACTACTACATTCTGGACGGCACGACCTATATGGCGGCCGTGGACGAAACGCTGGCGACGGCGCTTAAGGCCTTTGCAAAGCATGCAAACGACAATATGACCGAATATTCGGGCGGCTATGACCCCGAGCATACCTGGCTGGAGCTGTGCAGCTATTACCGCACGCTGGGCAGCGGCGACCACGGCGCGGAAAGCCACAACTGCCTGGCACACTTTAACCCCGGCGTGGGCAAATCGCTTGCATATGCCATAGAGATGACGGCCGAAAACCAAATTACCGTTAATTTGACCGTTTACACGAGGAAGAACCAGGCGGGCGGACTGTTCTATAAGTTTACGGCTCCCGAGGACGGCGTATATGAATTCAAGTCGTTCCGCGGCATACGCCCCGTTGACTCGAGCAACGCGATAGACCCCCAGATGTTGCTGTGGCCCGCAGGCTCCGACACGTATAACGACACGGCTCTGCTCGTGGCGAACGACAGCCGCAGCGCGGAAAGGTTTGTGCAGGATAACTACCTCTACCCCTACGATTTTGACGCATATATCTACCTTACAAAGGGCACTACCGTTTATCCCCAGTTTACGATAGAGGCGGGCAACGCGGTATTGCAGGACATTAACAGCCTGATAGACATGGGCATAGACGTGACTTATCCCGTTGAAATTTCCTATGCGGGCGAAAGCAAACACGTGCTGACCATGGCGGCCATTGACGGAACGTGGACTTCCCTGACCAATTTTGCGGCTGTAGATACTAAGCTTGACAACGACTTGTATTATCACCTGACGGACGAGGGCGTGCAGGGCTCGGTTATGTATATAGAGTTCCTCCACTCCAACTATTTGGCGGTGGACAGCAACCTTAAGGCTTGGATAGATAGCAACTGGTTTGACTTTACGTCAGAAGGCGGCGGAAACTTTACGTCGGTAATGAACGGATACTATAACCAAGCTATATCCAAAGACAGGAACGATCCCACGTACGGCATGTGCGAAGCCACAGCCGAACTCGTGCTGAGAATTTCAGACGTTATACAAAGGCGGTCCCTCGACGGCGACGGAATAGAGTCTGGCGCATGGAAGGGCTTTGCATACTACTGGCAGTACTACGGGGCAACATCGTGGGAAGAACTGCCGCAGGAATAAAAAATTTAATTTTTACCGGAGGTAAATTTTTATGAAACTTTTTAAAAGGCTTGCAGTAGTTTTAACTGCGATTATAGCGGTTGTATGCGTTGCGGCGTTTGCGGCCTGCAATAAGGACGACGAGGGCGGAAACGGCGGAAACAATTACGCCACCACCACCGTTGAAGTTACCGTAAAGGACGAAAACGGGGATCTTATTGACGGAACCACTTTCGGCGAGGGCGACTACGACCCCGAACTCAAACAGGTTAACGTTCAGTTTTGTATTCCCGACGGAATTTGCTTTATCAACGAAAATTTGGGCGCAGACGGAAAAGTTGTGATAGATTATAATGAAATAAAAACAAAAGCAACGAGCTCCGGCGATACAAACCCGACCATAGAATTGCATATCAACGGCGTTGCCAAAAAGGGTTATAAAGTGGCTTACGGGCAATATAAATTGAACGAGGTGCCCGCAAAAATAGAAGTTACGCTTGAGAAGGCATAACATAAAATGCTGTTTTAAGAGGGCTTTGCCGCAAGACAAAGCCCTCGATTCGTAAACGGACAATCAAGGAGAAAATAAATGAAAAAGAAAAAAATTTTATTGGCCGTACTCGCCTCCCTTTGCGTGGCTGCGGGCGCGGCGGGAATGGCGGCCTGCTCGGGCGGCGGAGGCGAAACTCACGACCCGGCCCTTTACGCGGCATACCAAACTTATGCTACCGAAACGGAAAACCCCAAAACGTATGAGGAATGGGTTGCGGATTTGCTTGCACGGTTAGGTGCGGGCGGTTCGCAGGGGTCCGAAGGGCCTCAGGGCGACCCCGGCGAGCGCGGCGACGACGGCGAGGACGGAATTGACGGCGAGGACGGCGTTGGTATAGACGACGTCAAAATGGTTGAAATAGAGGGCAAGCAGTACTTTGAGTTCCGCTTCTCCAACGGAAAAATCGTAAGGCTTGCCGTGGACGGCACCGACAGGCAGGAGACGAGCTCCTTTACCGTAACGGCGGTGGACAACAGCGGCGAACCCGTGGCGGACGCGTACTTTAACGTGGGCTTTACCGAAAACTACAACCGCCGCTTGACGAAGGACGGGACCGCTACCGACAACGAACGCGAGTACTTTGCGGCAAAGACCAACGCCAAGGGAATTGCAACTTTTTATACCTTCCCCGAAGAGTACGCGGCGGGCTACAGCGTGTATTTGGCTTCGCCCTACTCCATCTCCTCAAACGGCAGAACGCCCGCGGTGCCCGCAGGTTACGCCGTGGATTTCGGCACCTCGCACGGGCTGAACAACACGAGCGCGCCGTTTACCCAAGGCGAGGACGGCAACTACACCGTTACCGTTAACTTTAAAATAGACAACAGCTGGGATTCCATCGGTTCGGACTCGCTGACATACAGCAGATATGCGACGGACCCTCTCAACTCTGACAACATAACGGAGATTAACGAGCCCTACGTAAAGAGGGTGCAAAAGGGCAAATATAACTACCTCTCCTTTGCTCCGTACAACGTAAACGTGCCCGGCGGCGATATCCCCGACGAGACGATGGACAAAATTATAGAAAAGGCGCGCAATGCGGCCTCGGGCATATATAGGTTCACTTTTAGGGCCGGCAATTCCTCCGCAAACGTGCAGCTGTACGCATACGACTTCACAAACGGCAGTTACTACGTTAAAAATGACGACGGTTCGCCCGCCGATTCGCTGATATTGCAGCGTTCGGGCAGCGTGCCCGCCGACGGCGAGACGTTGCAGGCGGCATACCAAAGATATAAGACGGCCGAAGGAAACGGCGCATTAAGCTACAACGAGTGGCTTGCGGAATACTCCGCGACTTTCACGGGCGGCAACTACGTTGAACTGCACGTTGAGCAGGACGAGGCTTCGGCGGTGTTCTGTCTGGGATTTGTTGCCGACATCAACTGCGATATCACCGTTACGGTTGAGCGGACGGGCGAAGTTACCAAATGGAGCAACACCTACTCCAAGGCCGGGATGCCCGCAAACGAAAAGCACGCCATGGAAAACGACGGCAGAATGATTGACGTGCCGCTGGATTCGGTGATTGTGCGCGACGACAAGGGCGGCTATCGCCTGAACAGCGCGACGGGCCCCGAGATTTATGTGCAGCTAAACAATCCCACCCGCGCAAACCAAAATTCGATGATCCAACTTGCGGACTACTCCACCCCCGAACTTGAACATGCGAGCGTGTTCAACTATTATACCGAGACGGTGAACGAGGCGGCCAACACGGGCGTGCGCGCCTACACCGACTATACGGACGTGGTCAAGGGTTATTCCGCGCTTGCAAACGGCAACGGCGGCTATCCCGTGAACGACCTTTTAAAGACCGTGCTTGAAAACTTCTGCAGGGGCTTTATAGGCTGGAGCAATTACGACGAGTACTGGGTTGCCGCGTGCTACTACTACGGCGCGCCCTCCGACGGTTCCGAGACTTCACCCTATGACCTTACGGCGGGCACGAACAGCGTCGGCTTGCACTCTTCGGGCACGACTCATCTGTCGTTTAAACCCTCCGATTCGAACTATTACACCGTGAGCTCCTCTGCGGGCACGCTCAATATTGACGGCGGAATAGTGATTGACGGCACGGTTTACGTGTATGTCCAAAGCTCGCGCGGGATTGAATTTACGCTTGCGGGCAGCGGCAACGCCACGGTGACTATTGGCACGGTTGCGGCAAACAGGGTGATCGAGTACTCCGTGAGCGACAGCCAAAACCCCGACGGAACGTTTACCGAGACCGTTTCGGGCACGGCGGAAAACCCCGTAAAGCGGAGCGGCATAAACGTGTTCCGGGTAAATATAGATCATTCGGCGTACGGCGGCAAGGTTGCGGTTGACTGGACGGCGGCCCCCGGCGGCACGGGAACATATTCCATAACCGTTTACGGCTCCTCCACCGCCACCGTGGAAACGGGCGAAGCGGGCAGCTACACGAGCGTTTTGGGCACCACCTTGACGTTCAGCGACACCGTACCCACCAGACTTTGGTTTGACGATACGGCGGGCGGCACGTTCTTTATAAAGGTAACCAAACTTTCATAAAACTTTAAAGTAACATAAAAGACCGACAATTTTGTCGGTCTTTTTGCTTGCAATTTTATTGACGGGCCAAGGCTGCGGTTTCCTCCAACATCTGTTCCATTTTAAGCATGCAATCATCCTGACGGAACTGTTCCCTGAATTCGGAGTACTTTTGCCTGTATTCTTCGATTTGTCCGGGCGAACGATAGAAATAGGAAATTTTTTCCAAAAGGTCGCGCCAGTCGCCCGCTTTGAAGAGGCAGCGGCCGTCGAGGGCGAAGTTTTTGGTTGCGCTCCTCTCCGAGTTGCAAATTATGGGCACCAGCCCCGAAGCAATGGCCTCGAGACAGGAGATGGCCTCTATCTCGACCACCGCCGTGTGGACGTAGAGGTCTGCGCCGCTGAGGACGGCGGGCATTTCGCCGCGCTTATAAAAATTGAAATCCGCGTCCACGCCGCTGCGCTCCGCAAGACGTTTTAGCTTTTTTTCGCGCGGGCCGCAGCCTGCAAAATAAATTTTGACGTTGTCCTTAAAGTCGCTGTGCGCAATGGCTTTAATGAGCGTCTGCTGGGACTTTTCCTTGCTGAATCTGCCCGTGCAGACGATTGTGAACTTGTCGCTGAGGCGGACGCGCTCCCGCGGGGCAAAAAACATGTCGTTTACGCCGTTGGAGATCACGCGGCAGGGCAAGCTGCGCTTTATGTGCTTTTCGAATACCTCCCTTATGAACTGCGTAGGATAGTGTATCATGTCCACGCGCTTATATAAGGAACGATAGAAATACTTATAGACCAAATGGTTTACAAAGCGGCTGTTCATGCAGGCGATGTGCGCGGTGACGTTTTCGGCCTGCGCGTGGAAGCTCGCCGTTACGGGGATTCCCGCCTGTTTGGCAATTTTGGAGGCCAGAGAGCCGAGATTTAAGGGAATAAGAACGTGCACCACGTCCGCACCCGCTATCACGCGGGAGAGAAGTTTTTTGTCGGACTTCGCAAGATATACGTTGTTTGCCCTCAAAATCAGATTGAACGGGCCTAAATTTTTGATGGGCACCACCTCGAAACCCTCGGCGCCCTTTTTATCCTGGTCGGCGCAGACGACGGTTACGTCGTGCCCCCTGCCCTTTAAAAAGTTTATAAGATTATATGCGGCAAGCGTTGTCCCGTTGTTCGGGTTGCCCAAAACGTCACAGACGATCACTATCTTCATACTGTTTCCTCTGTCATAATTTGTAATGATAAGCTAATAATTTGTCATTTTTTATTATGATGTTTTAATTATAGCATGCCGTGTATGGACTGTCAACAAAAAACAGGCGCTCCTTTAAGGGAACGCCTGCAGGGATTGGTTATTCAGTTCATAGCGGACTCGATGGCGGGCGTTAAATCGTCCAGATGTCCGTTAACTATGGGGCCCTGCCGAACGAAAGTAATGTAGCCTTGGGTGTTCACCACCACCGTCAGGGGATAGGAATCCTTGCCGCCCAAACGGGTTGCGTAGAAGTCGGAGCCTATGTCCTGCCCGAAAATTATCTGCCAATTTGACCACGAAGTTTTGTTTGCCTTTGCGTTTTCGTAATTTATAAATGCCTGCGCCTGTTGAGCGTCGTTGTTGTTGGCATGCACGGCCAGAGTTACGACCTTGTCGCCGTACCGTTCCTGTATCTGCTCGATATAGGGCAATTCCTCAACGCAGGGGCCGCAGCTGACGTACCAGAAGTTGATTACAAGCACCTTGCCGCGCGCGCTCTCCGTGGAGAACGTTGCCTCCTTGTAGGAGCTTTGGTAGGCGTCTACGGTGAAGTCGTAGAGCTTGTCGCCCACCGTATATACGGTTGCGTCCCTTGCAGCCTTTACTTCGGTTTGAATTTCTTCGGCGGGCACGGGGCGGCTGTTGCGCGAATAAATCTCGTTGTGGACGTTGAGCACGGCCACCGTGGGGAAAGCTCCGTCGCCCCCGCAGTCGGTATATGCGTCGACTTCTGCCGCGTCCTGCACGAAGGGGATATTGTAGCCGTTGAAGCCGCGGGAGTCGATTATGCTCTGTACGGCGGCGGGTTCGTCGCTGTTCACGATATGCACCGCAACTATATTTGAAGTTTCGGTGAGGGTATCGAGGCTCTCCCCGAGCTCCTCCAAGTAGTTTATGCTCGTCTCGTTGCGGGAGGACCAGAATATCAGCACCGTGGGCTTGTCGCCGTTTTGATACAGGGTGTAGCTGTCTTCGCCGTAAGCCGTCTGATAGGTTTCAAGCGTGAAGTCGTTGACCGTTTTGCCGAATGTCGCATGCACGGAGGGACGGGTGTTGTAGTACACGAGGGCCGTGATAAGCAGCGCCGCCGCCAAAACCCATGCGACTATTTCAAGTATTTTGCTGTTCTTTGTGCGGACGTAGCGCACCTTTTGCATCTGAGGCTTGGCGGGCGCATTTTGGGGAGCCGCCGAAGTTTCCCGAACTTCCGCGGGGGCCTCCGCCGCAACGTTTGCAGCCGCGTCCTGCACGGGCATCGTTGTGCCGCTTGCAAGAATCGCGCCGATGGCCGAGCCTGCGCTTGCGGGGGCTTCGGAGGCCGTGACGGACACCGAAGCGGGCTCAACGAAGAGCTTGCCGCCCTTCCAGCTTATCGCGTGCGTTGGGCAGACGGGTATGCACTCGCCGCAGTTTATACATTCGTGGTCGCCGACGCGGCGGATATCCATTTTGCACTTGGATATGCACATTCCGCAGTCGATGCACTTGCTCTTATCGAGCTTTACGCCGAGCAGCGCAACGCTGTTAAAGAAGCCGTAGATTGCGCCGAGGGGGCACATAAAGCGGCAAAAACCTCTATATATAAATATGCACAGCACTATGCACATGACGAGTATGCAGAACTTCCAGCTGAACAGATAGCCGAGCATTGCATAGAGGTCGTTGTTGTACTCGCTTGAAAGCAGGCCCACGGAGCCTTCGAACGTGCCCGCGGGGCATATGTATTTGCAAAAACCGGGGACGTTGTGATATATTAGCGGCACCGCGATTACCAAAGTTATCAATAAAAGATACTTTAAATAACTCAGTACGCGGGTTGCCGCGCTCTTTTTAACTTTAGGGGATCTAACTTTATATAGCAGATCCTGCGTTAACCCGAACGGGCACAAAAAGCCGCATATCGTTCTGCCGAGGATTATGCCGAACAGGGCTATTATTCCCAAAATGTAGTAGGGCGTAGTGGTGCCTGAGGAGCCGAGCGAATTTTGGAGCGCGCCCAAGGGGCATGCCGCAACCGCGCCCGGACAGGAATAGCAGTTTAAGCCCGGAGTGCACAAGTTTTTGGTGCCGCCCGTGTAGATCTGGCCCTCGCCGAAGCCCTTTAAATTTGCGTTGGTGAGCAACGCGGCGTACAGCTGGATTATTCTTCTGCGCGTGGGAGCGTGGTCTTTAAACCACCTGCCTGCCCCCGTAAAAAATGATTTTATCTTACCCAAGGCCTATACACTCCGTGCAGATTCTTATTGCCTTGTTTAAGACTTCCCTTACGCTGCCGTTGAAGCAGCCCGCTATGACGAACGCTACGCCGAGGCAGGCTATGGCAATGCGAACGCCGGGCTTGAAATATTTGTGGGTGACAATCTGCATAACTATATTCTGTTTTGCGGCTACGGGAGCTTTTACGCCCGCCGTGAGCTTTTTGACGTGCGGCAACATCTTTCGGGCGGCATACTTGTAGTAGACGGTATAGGCCACCCCTGCTATAAACACCGCCGCGGCAAACGGCAGCAAAAACTTTGCCATATTCAACATGTCCGCCGTTTTATCCACGTTGGGGAAGTTGGACGGCAGGCACATATACACCGTTACGTAGACAAGATATACGCACGCAATGGCAAACAGCAGCCAACGGAGAATTTTAAGGGTTTTGTTTTGGCTCTTTACGTAGCCGAGGGAACTTTTAAGCTCCCCCTCCGCCTCCTGCGGCAACCGCTTTTGAAGGCGCTTTAAAACGTAGCGGGGGTCGGTTATGGGGGCGAGTTTTTCCTTTACGGGGAACACCTCCCATAGCACAAAGCCCGCGGCTATCATGGCGATCCAAATCCAAAACGGCACGGCTATAACGCCTAAGCGCTCCTCAACCAACCCGCGCGTAAAGGGACTTGTGAGCCCCTCCTTTACGCCGCCGAGGTAGATATCGAGCACCTGCCATATAAACAGCGCGCCCACGACGACGGTGAAGGCGGTAAACACCCACCCGTATATCAGGCGAACTTTTTTATTTGTGCTTTCGCTGAACTTGTTCATAATTTAACTCAACCACATGTATGCAAACAGCCAAATCAGCCCGAAAATTGCCGCAAAGCCCAAAAGTATTGGCCACATGGCGGCAAACGCGCCGCGCACCATCTGCCAATATTCCTTTCGGGTCACTTTGGGCGGGACAATCCCCATTTTTTTGTTGTTTATGCGCTTTTCCAAAGTAGGGTCGTACCACTTGAAGCCCTCTATGTTCATATTGGCAAAGGTGGTTGTGGTGTCAAGCTCCGGCTTTTGGCGCTTTTTACGGGTTTTGGGCATTTTTTGCTGTGCTCCGTCAATTATTTTGTGTTTCGGTTTCCGCGGGGGCCTCCGGTTCTTCATTGGGATCGTACAGGTGGCACGCGCAGAAGTGGCCTGGCGTTACCTCCCTGTATTCGGGCGCAACCGTTTCGCATACGCTCATGCACTTGTCGCAACGGGTATGGAATTTGCAGCCTGCGGGAGGATTTACGGGGGAGGGAATGTCTCCCTTTAAAATCTGTCTGTTCATCTTTACGTGAACGTTGGGAACGGGCACGGCCGAGAACAGCGCCTTTGTGTAGGGGTGCAGGGTGTTGTTGAAAATATCCTGCTTGGAGCCGTACTCCACAAGGCTGCCGAGATACATTACGCCCACTTCGTCCGAGATGTGCTTTACAACCGAAAGGTCGTGGGATATAAATACGTATGTGAGGCCGAGAGTGTTTCTCAGCTCTATCAGCATGTTGATTATCTGCGCCTGTATCGACACGTCCAGCGCGGACACGGGCTCGTCGCAGACGACAAGTTCGGGTTTTAACGCGAGCGCGCGGGCTATGCAGATCCTCTGGCGCTGGCCGCCCGAAAATTCGTGGGGATATCTTTCAAAATAGTGGGGCTGCAACCCGCACATTTTCATTACGCCCACGACGTAGTCGTAGAAGCCCTTTTTGTCCACGAGGCCGTGCTGGCGGGCGGCTTCGCCTATGATTTCGCCCACGGTGAGCCTCGGCGAGAGGCTTGCGTAGGGGTCCTGAAATATCATCTGCATGTTGGGGCGGCGTTTATCGAATTCACGGTTTGTGAGGGCGGACACTTTTTCGCCCTTAAACCACACTTCGCCGCTTGTTATGTCGTGCAGGCGGAGAATGGTTCTGCCCATGGTAGTTTTGCCGCAGCCGCTCTCCCCCACTATGCCCAGCGTTTTGCCCTTTTCTATCTTGAACGAAACGTTATCGACGGCTTTGAGCCATGCGTTGGGTCTGCCGAAAAAATCCTTGCCCACTACAAAGTACTTGCACAGATTGCGCACTTCGAGAAAAGCCTGCGACGTGTATTCTTGGTTTTCAGCCATTTGCTTTCTCCTCCTTTGCGGGCTCGCCTGCGCCGTCGCCGTACAGATAGCATGCCACCTTGTGCGTGGGCGTCACCTGCACGTACCCCGGATATTCGCCCGAACACTTTTCCATGCACTTGTCGCACCTGTCGCGGAAGTAGCAGTAGTTGGGCATGTTTATGGGATTGGGCACAAAGCCAGGTATGCAATAGAGCTCGTCGCTCTCCTCTTCCACGGTGGGCTTGCTCTTTTGCAGGCCTATCGTGTAGGGGTGGAGCGGGCGGTCGAAGATGTCCTCCGCCGTGCCCATCTCTATCACCTTGCCCGCGTACATGACGACTACGTAGTCGGCCATTTCCGCCACAACGCCCAAATCGTGGGTAATCAGCATTATGCTGCCGTTTATCTTGCCCTTGATCTCCCTTAAAAGGTCGAGTATCTGCGCCTGTATCGTAACGTCGAGGGCCGTCGTCGGCTCGTCGGCTACAATCAGTTTGGGATTGCAAAGGAGCGCGATGGCTATCATCACCCTCTGGCGCATGCCGCCCGAAAGTTCGTGGGGATACTTTTTATACACGCCCTCGGGGTCGGCTATGCCGACAAGTTTGAGCATCTCTATGCTGCGCGCCCTGACCCTCTCCTTGGATATGCCCTCTATGTGCAACTTGCCGACTTCGTCGAGCTGGTTGCCTATCGTGAACACGGGGTTCAAGGAGGTCATAGGCTCCTGAAATATCATTGAAATCTCTCTGCCGCGGATAGTGCGCATTGCGTCGGTGGGCATCTTGGCGATATCCACGACCTGCGTTTCCATCTCGTACATGGTGCCGCCGAGATCGTTCTTTTTTACGATTTTTTTGCCGCGGGAATCGAGTTTGGGCACTTCGTTGCCGTTTTCATCGGTCTCCGTTTCATATACGGGGATTTTTCTGCCGCGGGCGTCGCGCTTGAACATGTCGGCGCGGAAACGTATGGACCCGCTGACTATCTGCCCGCTGGGGGCCTGCACGAGGCGCATAAGCGAGAGCGAAGTTACGGACTTGCCGCAGCCGCTTTCGCCCACCACGCCCACCGTTGAGCCTGCGGGGACGGAAAACGTTACGCCGTTTACGGCCTTGACCGTGCCAGCGTCCGAAAAGAAATACGTGTGGAGGTCGTCAAACTCAACAATATTGTTGGGGTCTTTCATCTCCGTTATATATTCTTCGGGGCGGACCTTGCGCTTTTTGGCCTTTTCGAAGGTGCGTATGGCTTTGGAATTTTCTTTGGCTATCTGCCGCGATTCGCTGTGCGATATATAATGTTGTTTTTTATCCGATTTATCAGCCATCTGTTACCTCTTCATCTTGGGGTCGAACGCGTCGCGGAGACCGTCGCCCACAAAGTTAAACGCAAGTATTGCAAGCGTGATGCATATGCCCGAACCGAGCCACATATTGGGATAGAACTGCCTGTATCTCAACTGCGAAGCAAAGTTTATCATATTGCCCCACGTTGCCGTCTCCACGGGAGCGCCTATGCCGAGGAAACCCAAGGTTGCCTCCATAAGTATTACGCTGCCCAGTCCCAAAGACATTGAAACTATGAGCTGGGGAACCACGTTCGGCAGTAAGTGCTTGAAAATTTTGGAGGTTGTGGACAGACCCGAACACTTTGCGGCGAGCATAAATTCCTGCTCCCTCAAGGACAGAATCTGTCCCCGCACAAGCCTTGCGGTGCCCACCCAGCCTATCAGGCACAGCACTGCCATTATGATGTATAGTTTCCAGATGGACGAATCGAGCCCCAAACTGTTGAGCGCGGTGCCCAAAATAAGCATCAGCGGGATAGTAGGAATACAGCTTAAAAGGTCCACTATTCGCATTATTATGCTGTCGACAATGCCGCCGAAGTAGCCCGCTATGCCGCCCAAAATGACGCCTATCAACGTTTCAAGTATGATTACGACGAAGCCTATGGTGAGCGACACTCTGCCGCCGTACATCAGCCTTGACATAATGTCGTAGCCGCTGTTATCGGTGCCCATCCAGTGGCTTGCGGAGACGCCGTCGAGCGTGTTGAGGCTGGAGTTCCAGTCGTAGGTTATCGTGTAGGCCTCGTAAGTCTGGCCGTCTGCTACGTAGCTGAATATGTCGCCCGATATGGTAGGATCGGTTTTGGTGTTGTCGGGATCGGTTTCGCCCCACGGCGAAAACAGGGGACCTATAAAGGAAAATACAAATAAAAGTATTATGGTTACAAGGCCTATAACCGAGAGTTTTGAGCGGAAAAAGCGCTTGGCAACGGTTGCGCCCGGGGAGAGCGCCTTTACCCTGTCGCCCAAGTTTTCGCCGTGCAGGTCGTCCCCGCCTGTTTGCGGGGAAATGTCTTTAAGCTCCTGCTCCATTTCCGCCTCGAGGCGTACTTCGGGAACTTCGGCGGCTTCCGCCTGAATTTCGGGGTTAATATCGTTTTTGATTTCTTCCATAGTTGTCCTCACTTTCCGAGTTTGACTCTGGGGTCTACCACGGCGTACATGATGTCGGAGAGCAATATGCCTATTACCGTTAAGATTGCTATAAACATGTTGTAGCCCATGGCAAGGGGGATATCGCCCTTCATCAGAGCGTCGTAGGTTATTTTGCCTATGCCCGGTATGCTGAACACCGTTTCGGTTATCATCGCGCCGCCGAAAAGCATCGGGAGAGTTGAGGCCATAACCGTAACCAAAGGTATCATTGTGTTGCGGAAAACGTGCTTATACACCACCTTCCCCTCCGAAAGGCCCTTTGCGCGCGCCGTTCTGATATAGTCGGCGTTGAGCACTTCCAGAGTGTTGGTGCGCTGGTAGCGCATGTAGGAGCCCACGTTCAACAAAACGAGCACCACCATCGGCAACACGAGGTGCCAGAGCATGTCGCCGAATCTCTCCCACGCGGTTGCCGTGACGGGCAAAGTTGAGGATACAAGTCCCAAAGAGGGGTCAAACCAGCCCAAAGTGTCGGCAAACCACATTATGAACAGATTGCCCAAAAAGAACGTGGGGAACGCCGTTAAGGTCATGCAGATGACCGTGGCGGTGTAGTCCAGCTTGCCGTATTGGTTTACGGCGCACTTTATGCCGAGGGGAATGGCGATTATCAGCTCGAATATGAGCGACACAAAGGAAATGCCGAAAGAGATGCCCATGTTTTCGAGAATGAGCTCGCTTACGGGTCTGTTGTGCACGAATGAGGTGCCCATGTCGCCCTGTAAAAACTTTATCAGCCAGCCGAAATAACCCTTGAGTATTCCGCCGAAGCTGTTGTCCTCAAGTCCGTACAGGGCTTTGAGCGCGTTATACTTCTCCTCGCTTATGCCGCCGTTGCCTGCAAGCGTGGCAAAGGTGTTGTCGATATAGTCCATCGGCATCAGCCTTATTATGAAGTATATTATCAGCGACACTCCCACCATAATGAATATGGAGAGAAGCAGTCTCTTGACTATATATTTTACCATGTCCATTTTTAAGTTTTCCGTTTATCGTTTATTAAAGATAATTAACTTCCCAAATTCTATCCAGAACGCCGTTGTTGGCATTGGCCTTTGTGTTGACCGTGGAAGAATCGATTATAGTTTTATTGAACACGCACATATCCTTGCGCTGGTAGATGGGAAGCTCTATTGCAAGTTCCATTATCGTATCGAGGCACTGTCCGTAGAGATTCTTGCGGACGCTCTGCGTGTTGGTTTCGCGCGCCTGGTCTATAAGGTCGCTGAGCGTGTTTATAAGAGCGGGTTCCGTGGTATAAGTCTGCGAAACGTCGTTCAATATTGTTCTGTAACCCCAGTTCAAGACGCTCGTCGCCATGCTGTCCTTATGGTAAACCTGATACATGTCGGGGTCTACGCCGGACGACCACGCCGCCGCCCAAACCTGAAGTCCGCCGCGGGTCAACGCAAGGAGAGCGTTGGGGTCGGTGGAAATCTTTATGTTGAAGCCCGACTTGTTGAGGATCGCGGCCGCGTCCTGGAACATGTTGTATGCGGGGTGATCCGAGTTTGCGCCCGCTATGGTGAAGGTATAAGTTAAAGACTTGCCGTCCTTCTGATATACTCCGCCGTTGCCTTCGGTGTAGCCGAGCTCCCTCAATTCAGCCTTTATGTCTTCGGGTTTGGTAAGAGGATTGTTGAGATAGCCGTACGATTTTACGCCCTGAGGATATGCCCAGCTTGTGAGAGACATGGGCCTGTACAGAGGTTGTGCAAGCGAGCCGTAGTATTGCAGGCAGAGGCCGGTGTTCATGGCGCGCATTATAATCTTTCTTATGTTGATATCGGGTACGAAAGTGGGGTTGATTCCGACATAGCCGAAGCCGTTCGTATCGTAGGTTATCTTTTCCAAAAGGTCTCTCTGCTGAATTACCGCCGTGTTGTTGGTGTCGGTCGCGTTGGGCTCGCCGTAGTCGGTATTGCCCGAGATGATGGAGGATAAAATTCTGTCCTCGGTGAGAACCTTATATCTGAGATACTTGATCTTTGCGTTGTTCAAGCCCGAACCCATGGTTTCAAAGTAGGGATTGCGCTCGTAGTAAACGATGTTGTTGTCGTCAAACTGGCTGCCCGCAGTTGCCACGCCGCCCGTGACCGTGGAAGCCATGTAGGGGCCTGCACCCTTGGGAAGGGCGCTCTTGCCCGATGCGGTGCCCCTTACTATCTGGTCGAAGAAGTCAAACTTGCCGCGGCATACGCCGAAACAGGTGTTTGCGTTGCCCGTGGGATCGTTGGCGTAGTCTATCTGGTCGCCGTTGAACGACGCTATATAATCCTTGCCTTCAAAAGTGCCCGAATAGTAGTTCATCGGAGCTATGGTTATGCCGAACTGCCAGATTGCGGCGGGGTCAACCTTGTTGATTATGACCTTAAGCACGTCGTAGCTGCCGTCGAGAGTTTTGCCGTTGAACGTGGTTACGTTCTTTTCGGTCTGTATGCCCCTTATATAGTACTGGGGATGCGCGCTGTTGTCCAACGTCTTGCCGCGCTCGTCCGCGAGGAATTCGTTGTAGGCGTCGGTGCCCGTCTGCCAATAGCTTAAAACTTCGTCCAGACCGGAACCGTCGTCGGGCATGTAGGTGTTATATACGCGCTGTATGCAATAGTCCTTTATTGCGGCGTCGCCCGAAAGACCTTCGATATTGTCTATGATATTCTGACCCTCAATCTTACCAACGTTGGAGCCTGCCTCGGTTGCGCCCTCAACCCAAGGGTCGAGCGTGGTTTTGATTTTGCCGAGGTCGTAGGCGGCCTTGTCGGAGGGGTCGATTTCTTCGTCCGTGGCTTCGTCGAACCTTATTTCCCTTATGGTGCCGTCTTCATAACGTCTCATCTGCGTGGAGACGAGGCCCTCGTTGAAGAGATACGCCTGCCATGCGGCGGTGAAAGTGTAGTTTACTTTGTACGTTTCCACCCAGCTCGTTTCAAGGTTGTTCCAGTCGCTTGTAACTTCATCTTTAAAGAGAACTTTTACGCGCTCGAAGTCCTTTTCGCCCTGTGTGGAAAGCGTGGGATACGAGGGGTCTTTTGAACCGTAACCTATGAGTTCCTGCAACCTGTCCTGAGCGTGGGTAACGAACTGCCCCGAGCTCGTTTCGTCGCTATCGGATATGGTGGAGTCGTTCATCTGGTATGCCTTTAAGCCCTGTATATCCACGGAATACATGGTATTGGAGCCCGTGTAGACGAAGTCGAGATATACGTAGAAGTTAAAGAGTACGTCCTTTATGGTGATGGGCGTGCCGTCGGAGAACTTCATGCCGTTTTTGATGAGGAACCTGTATTCCGTTCTGCCGCTTTGCGCCGCAACCGTGTCGGAACATTCGGTGCCGCCCGAGGGAGCGTTGTAGTACTTTATTTCAAAGTCCTTGGCAACGGTGTTGTAGTTGTCGCCCGCAGCGGGTTGCACGTCGCCGTTCTGGTCCACGTCCGAAGTGATGAGCGAGGATTGCGTCATGCTTATTACCTGTCCGTCCGTGAGCGAGGTGTAGAAGAAGGGATTGAAGTTGCCGTCCAGCGCCCCTATGGACAGGGATAATGCGCGGGTTTCGGCGAGGTCGCTTCCTCCGCCGCTATTGCCGCCCCCGCACGCAGCGGCAAAAATCATGCTGCCGCCAAGCAAAGTGCAGGCAAATGCCGTTAAAAGTTTTTTCATTGTTGTCCTCCTATGACTTGTTCGTTATCTATTTTCAATGTGGCGTTTTGCACGATGTTACCGTATTTGGAAACAAATTCCGCGTCGTTGGTCATGCCGTACAGCCAATTATCCGTTATATAATTTCCCGTAAGATCCTTTTGTATATTGAGAATAGTGCCGTTTGCGAAGCCCGATATACTCAAAGAGTAGTTTTGTACGAAAAATTCGTTGAAGGTTGCGCCCTCCTCTACCTCCGAAAACATTGCGTAAACCGTTGCGACGCCGGTCGTGAGCGTTGCCGTCACATCAATGCTCTCTATCGTGAGGTTGTTGATTTGCGCATTTTTGCCGATTTTGCCGAAAAGGGAAACGCTGCCGCCGCTTTGGATCCGTTGGTTGGGTATGGTTATGCCGCTTACGGTGAAACCGTTGCCCTCTACCCTGCAGTTAAACGTAGACGTGCTTCTCTTCAGCGAGAAATAATTATATGACGAGCAATCTATATCGTGGGGAATATAGAAGTTACCTGTCGTGCTCGATAGCATAGTGGCAAAGTTTGCGTCCGTGCGCACCGTCGTCCAGCTGCCCTGCAGATATTTTACGTAAATCACCGCGTTGGTATTGTCGGTCGGCTTGGCTATCGTGCCGTTCGGCTTTACGGGGTCGGTACAATCCTCATCGTAGTACATATGAATGTACGAATGTGTGCTGCCGAGGTCGACGGTCCATGAGGAAGGGCTTATAACCATATCCTGAAAATTTTCAAAACTTTGGGTGGAAAGCAGATCGCCCGTGTTGTAGGTAACCTGTTTTTCGGCTCCGTCCTCCGTTACGGTCGTCGTTATCGGGGTGTCGGTGACAAGTCTGTATTCGATTATCACGTCCTGCACCCACGTTGCGGCAAGATAGAGATATTCGCCCTCGTTTATGATTACTCTGCCGTTCGCGAACGCTTTTCTGCCGTCGGGTTCGGCGGTGAACCGCTTGCTCTGCTCCAAAAGCTGCTTGCCGTTCGTGTCCTTGATGTCGGCCGTGCCGTTAGGAAGAACGGTAAGCACGTTGCCGCCGTCGTCTTTGAGTATAGGCGTGCCGTCGTCGTTGAGTTTGCAGTATTCCCAACCGTCAAACACATAGCCATCCCGCGTTATTCCGATATCGGACCCTTCATTTACTTTATCCACACCTATGTTGAAAACGGGCGATCCCGGCGCATAATATATCGTCCTGTACACCTTCTGGTCCTTGCTGGACCCGTCCAAAAACTGGCCGCCGTTGGCATAGTAGGTCACGGGGCATACGAGTCCGAGCTCATCCGCCATTTGCTTGGCGCTCTTCTCGCCTATGCTGCAGCCCGCGGCTATCCCCGCAGCGAGGGACAGCGCGAACACGGCAATTAAAATTATCAGTGGTTTGATTTTGGCTTTCACTTTTTTTATTCCTTTATTTTTTGTTCGCCCTGCGGCGCAACTTGTTGATTATAAATATCGTTCCCGCCAGGGTGAGGAGCATCAGCCCCGTGCCGCCCAGCGTCGCCCCCGTATCAACGGAACCGCACCCGCCGCAGCCGCCGCCCGCGGGAGCCGGAGTTTCGGGATTTTCGGGAGCCTGGGGATCGGAGGACGCCGACGCCTTTACGGTGATGGGGATTCTGAAGTACTCGCCCTTGTACTCGGCCGCCACAAAGGTGTTGTAGCTGTAGAGCGTGCCCGTATAGGCGGACTGGAGCTTTACTTCGGAGAGGTCGCTTATGATTTCCTCGGAATAGTCGTCGTAAACCACCCGCAGAACGAGACCCGTCAAATCGAACGTTTCGCCCTCGAGGTATTCGGACTTGTGCGCGCTGGTGGCGTCGGGAGAGACGCTGGATATCCTTACCGTGATGCCGAACTTGGTCTTTACGGGCTTTAGCGCCTCTTCTACCTCCGTCAGCTTTGCAATTCTGTCCTCGCCCAACATTTCAAGCTGAACGGGGCTTGTTGTGTTGTTGTATATCCTGTGGGCCGTTTTAACCGATTCGGAGAATTCCGTAACCATCGCAAGGTTTTCGGGCGTATTTTCAAGATTAATCCAGCCCTTTACGGTATCAACATCATAGCTGTCCACGCGGTTTATAAAGTCGCGCGTGTTGTCGTCCATCAGCTCTCCGAGGCTTACCGTGCCGCCGAAGAAATGTGTGTAGGTATAGTTTGAATAGCCCGTGCCGTTGGAGGGATATGCAAGCGTAACCGCGCTGACCTGCTGCCCCGCGAGTTCGGGGACAAAGTCTAAAATTTCGCGCGTGAAGTTGCGGTAGTACAGCGAATGGAAAGCGTCGAACGAGAACACATCGGTATTCCTTTGCGTGAGGTCCCAAGGCTCGGACAAGAGCACGGGGGCGGCGATACTTTCAAAGTTGTACCTGGTTATATTGGAGCCGTAGAAGGCCCTGTCGCCTATCGTCTTTACGCTGTACGGAAGGGTGACCGTGGTAAGATAGCCCCTGTTTACGCCCTCGAACGCCTGCGCCAATACCGAGACCGTGCCGTCCTTTATGCGGTAGTGCGCGGGATAGGTTTCGCTTGTAAGCGCACGTAAATTTGCGGGATACAGACAAACTTCGTATATGCCGCCGTTTTTATCTCCGCTTATAACTCTGTAAAGCACGTTGTTTTCGGCAAAGAACAGTTCGTTGCCGCCGTCCACCGTCACGGTTGACAGGTTTGCGGCGTTTGCAAACGCGCCGCTTTGATAGCTTTGCAAAGTTGCGGGAAGTTGCAGAGCGCTTATTCTTATGCCGTAGAAGGCGCGCGCGCCCACGCTCTTTAATGCGGGAACGGAGAGGGTTGTTGCGGCCACGTTGTAGAACGCCTCCGCCCCTATCGTTTGCGCCGACGTAAGGGTCAGCTCCGTGAGCGCGGTGAGGCCGAACGCAGCGTCGCCCATGTCCGTAAGTTTATCGAGATTGGTGACGCTCGAGAGCTTGGAGCACCTCAGGAACGCTCCATTGCCGACCTTGGTCACCTTATCGAGGTCGATTTGTTCAAGCTCGGTGCAGTACCAGAACATTCCCTCGCCCAATTCGGTAAGTCCGCCGAGACTTACATTCGTAAGGGAGCTGCGGCCTGCCGTTTCGACGCCCGTAAGCACATTGACGGTGACGCCGGGGCAGAACGTGTAGGTGCCCGAGGCCGTGGCCTGCGCGCCGAACGAAGCCGTTTTAAGTTCGGGACAGCCCGTAAAGGTGTATTCGCCGAGAGAGGTGAGCGAAGGCAGGCGCACTTCCTCGAGGTTTTGGCAATTTGCAAAAACTCTGTCGCCCATTGTCTTTACGGACGCTACCACCGTCACGTTTGTCAACGCCGTGCCCGAGAACGCATTGCTGCCTATCGTCTGAAGGGCGGAGGCATTGGCAAGGTTAACTTCTGTAAGCGACCTGCAATTTGCAAAGGCGCTTTCGCCTATGGAAATTATGCCCGAATGGATTGAGATTGAAGTAAGTCCGCTTGCCCTGAACGCGTGCGGCGCAATTTCGGTTACGCCCGCTGGAATAGAAATTTCGGTAATTCCCAGTCCCGCAAAGGCTCCCTCGCCTATCTTGGTGACCGTAGCGGGAATTTCAACCATCGTTACGCCGTCGAGCGTGCTGCTTGCAAAGGCGTAGGGCGCGATTTCCGTTGTGTTGTCTTTGATTTTGAAAGTCGAATCGATTGTGTTGGGCGCAAGCACGAGGGTCGTGCCGCTGTATATCGCGCCGCCGTCGGCGGTATAGCTGTCGTCCCACGTTATGTTTACGTCTTTGCCGTCGAAGATGCTTTCGCCGAGGACAGTCCCCGCGGGCACCGTGAAGTTTTGGATCGAGGTGTTCGCAAAGGCATAGTCGCCTATATACGATACTTTATAATCGCCGAAGTCCACCGCAGAAAGACGGGTGCAGCCCGCAAAGGCATAGGGGTCGATTCTGAACACGGTGTTTGCCCAAGTCTTTTCGCCGCCGAAAGTTACGCTTGTAAGATTGGTGCAGCCTTGGAACGCGCCGCCGCCGAAGCCGAATACGCTTTGGCCGCCGCCCACGCGGGGTGCGTTTATTTCAACGCTTTCAAGCCCCGTGCAGCCGAGGAACATGCCCTCGCTGAGCGCGGTGTAGTGGTCGGTGATTACGCTTTCAAGCCCCGTGCAACCCGCAAATATATTTCTGCCTGCGGTGTGCATGCCCGTTATGTCGGCTTCTTTAAGCGATGTGCAACCCCTGAACGCCGAGTCGTTGGCTATGCCTATCTTTTCCATATGGCGCACTTCGCGCAGGTTTTCGCAGCCCGCAAATGCGTTTGCGCCGACGGTAAGCACTTTGACGTTGGTGAGGTCCACAAGTTCGAGCTGCGTGCAACCCTGGAAAGCGTCCGCCAAAATGAGGTTGACCTTTGCAAGGTCCTTGTCGGGCGTGGAATTTTCGTCGGTGATATCTATGAAGTACACCTCTTTGAGCGCGGTGCAATTCAGGAAGGCCCTTTCGCTTATCTGGGTAACCGTTCTGGGAATAACGACGCGCTCCATGGTGTCGTTGTCCTCAAAGGCCTCCTCGGCGATATACATTATATTTTTATCGTCGGGAATGACGACCGTCGTTTCGGAGCCGTGATACTTGTTGAGATAGGTGTTGGCAACCGTGAAAGGTTCCTCCACGCTGAGCCTTACCATTGCCGATATGTTTGACCCGTTTATAGTTGCGGTGGCCGTTATCGTGGCCGAGCCGTGCTTGTTCAAGGTCGTGACCGTGCCGTTTTGGTCAACGGTGGCTATCTGGTCGTTGGACGTAGTCCAGCTGAACGCGATGCCGTCCATGGGATAGTACCAAGGGTCGGCGACAACCGTTAACGTGAACGTCTGACCCGCGTTTACTTCCACCATGCCCGACGGCTTTTGCAGGCCGAGGCTGGAATTTTGCATAACGTCAAAGGAGAATGAAGGCCTTGGAAGCGTGCGGCTGCTTTCGGTTACTGTTACGTTTAACGTCAGGGTTTTGCCGCCCGAGCTTACCCTCACCCTCGCGTCGCCTGCCGCAAGTCCGAATATCTGATTGTTCTTTACGGAAACGATGTTCCTGTTATAGGTGCTCCAGGTGTAGTTGGAGGGATTGGACGTGCCGCAATTCAAGGCCACGGTGTAGAGTTCGTTCTTTTCGATAGTGAGGTTGTACGTCACGTCGGTCGCGCTGGAGCCCTGCGTGGCGGTTACTCTGTCGTTTGTTACAAAGTCAAATTCGTCCGAGGCGCCGTTTTGGTTGGAAGTGTTGAAATTGATGGAGTACACGTTGTGGTTGAGCGCGTAGTCGTCAACCTGCACGTACAGCCTGTTTTTATACTGCTCGTAGAAGTCGGTTATTTCAACCGAAACGGTAGTGGTGCCGTTCTTTACGGGCGAGTATATGGGAGTGACGTACTCCGTCGCCAAATTGATTTCCGCCACCTGCGTGGGGTCCTCGTTCTCCTGTTCGGCATAGCATATCAGCACCGCCTGCGGATAGTGGTTGTCGTATATGTCGAGGTCGAGATAAACTCTCTGCTTCGTCCTGTTGTTTTCTTCGTAGTCGTAGTATCTTACGCGCGAGCCCTCCAGAATGGGCGCGTCGTAGTCCACGTAGAAGATTGATGTGAAATTATTCGCATAGGATACGCTGCCGCTCTTTTTGTCGTCCTCCGTTCTGTAAAAGTCGAACTCCATGCGGTATTTGCCGTTGTTGATGAGCCCGAGCTCGTCGGGGGTGAGCTTTAAGTCCACGAGCGCGGGCCTTGCGCTGCCGCCCCCCGCTATGGCCTTGCCAACGCGGTATTTGGAATCGGCGCGGATAAGTTCGCCCGTGTTGTCGTTATATATCCTGTAGTCCACCACTTCGGCGTTCCTCAAAAGGCCCGCATATAGCGAACGTATGCCCGTCGAAGTTAAATAGTTGTCGGTTGCCGTGGGCCCGTTGAAGATATTGTAGCGGGAAACCGCACAGTGTTCTTCGGATACGTACACCTGACGCACGCCGTAGGTATCGTCCTGCACGTAGGCATAGCCGCCCATGGGCACGCCGTATCTGCCGTTATAATATGTGGAATAGAGCTGCGTTGCAAAGACGCTCTCGTGGGGCTTTTCGGCCTCGGTAAGAGAGGTATCCTCCTCGATCGCCGCTATTTCGTAGGCGTTGTAGTCGAGCATGGGAGCCGCGTCCCAGTCGCCGTAGAAACCCATGAAGGGAAGATTTAAATCGCACTGCCCCCCTGTTTTGGAGACAAGGGAGATAAAGCCCTCCACAAACATGCCGTTTTTGAAGTTGTCGTTGAGATATTTCTTTTCGCTGTCGGAAAGTTTTAAGGTAACTTTTATGGTTGCCTTTTGGCCTGCGTTGACCGTTATTGCGTCGCCGCTGCGGGTGGCGCCCGTCACTTCGAACTGCGCGGGAATATCGGTGAGCATGTGCGCCGCTTCGGCCACGGCCAGTTTGTCGGCCGCTATCGTTTCGGTGAAAAATCTCGATACAAGCTCAAATTCAAGCGCGCTTTCGCCGTCGAAGTTGGTTACGTAGAATGTAAATGTATATTCGCCTTTTTTATCCTCGTCCTCGCCGAGTTCTATCTTGGGTCTGTTGTCCTCGGCGCCGCCGTTGTGGCCCTCAACCGTTTCGAGGTAGGCCTTTGTGGTGAATATGTTGCTCAATGTGGCAAGGCCCGCGCCCTGTTTTCTGGGCGAGTAGGGCAGTTTTTCCTCGTCGTAAACGAGGGTTGCCGAGCTCATAACTATCTGGTTGGTCAGAGTTGTTAAATCTTTGGCGGATATTTCGGGATTTATGTCTTTTAAGTAGTCCTTTACAAGCGCCATAAGGCCTGCGAGGTTGGGGGTTGCCATGGAAGTGCCGCTCATCTGCTCGTAGCCGCCCGCAACCGACGAAGTTATTTCGCCGCCGTGCGAGGTTATGTCGGGCTTTAACTGCAAATCGGGCGAGCAGCCCCACGACGAGTAATCGTTCATAAAGGGACCCGCTTTGTACGATTTGTTTATTTCGATCGTGCCCGAAGTCCTTGTTCTGTTGGGATTGTTGGGGTCGGTGGTGAGCATTGCGCCCGCCTCCATATTTATTGCGACGGCGGGGATTCTGTCCTCCTCCTCGATTTCGCCGAGGGACATCCTTATCGTGCCGGGAACGTTGTCGTACACTATGATGCCCGCCGCGCCGAGAGAGTGCGCGTTTTCAACCTTGGTCTGGAAGTCGAGCGTGCCGCGTCTTACGAGCACGAGTATCTTTTCGCCCGTGGTCTTTGCCCGTTCGAGGGCCTGCCTTGCCGCCACGGGATAGTCGCCCTGCGAACCCGTGCCGGGAATTACGTAGTAGGTGAACGTGCCGCTCTCCTCGTCGCCCAAAAGTTCGTCGGCAAAGTTGAAGGGAACGGCGTTGGCGTCGTTGGATTCGGTATAGTACAGGGGATAGTCGCCGTATGCGGTGTTTTCGCCGGGGTTGCCGAGCATGTAGTCGGACTGCTGGCCGTTTATCGAGGCCACGGACATCGCGCCCACAAAGGTGGACGGCGAGCCGACGGTGGATGAATCGGGGTTGGAGGCAAGGTTGGTGCCGAATTCGCTGCCCGAGCCCGAACTGTATTCGTTGCCCGCGGCGGCGATAAGGCTTATGCCCTCGTCCTTAATGCTCTGATAGGTATCTTTGAGCAAGCGCCCCTCCTCGTCGCCGTCGATCTCCACGCTGGAGAAGCCGCTGGTTGTGCCGAGGCTCATGTTTATTATGTCTACGCCCAAAGTTACGCAGTCGTCGAGGGCGGCCATTATGTCTTCGCTGGTCGCGCCGCCGATATCCTCGCTTTCGAGGTCGTCGGTGAACACCTTGCATATTACAAGCTGGGCGTTCGGCGCAACGCCGCTGAAGCTCTCCTCGCCCTCGTCGTCGCCTATAATATCGCCGTCCTTATTTACATAAATTGCTGCGCTGCCCGCAACTATGCCCGCAACGTGCACGCCGTGCTGGGAATAGGAGGGATATACGTCGGTATCCTTGTCCGCGTAGTCGTAGGCAAAGGGAACCTTGTCGCTCAAATATACGTCGTCAACCGTGAGGTTGGGGGAAGTTTCGCTTGCAGAGAGCATGCCGCTTGCAACCTTGCCCTGCACATATTTCCTGTCAAAGCCGAGCTCTTCGGGCTGCTTTTCAAAGGCGACGTGGGTGTAGTCCAAACCCGTATCGAGGATTGCAACGGTGACTCCGCTGCCGTCGTAGCCGTATTTTTCGATGATCCCGGTCGAATCGTAAATGCCCGTGCCGTGAACGTTGCTGGGATTGACCTGCGCGCCCTGATCGGCGAGGGCCGAATACGTTTTGGAAACGCCCGCCATGCTCACGCCCGTTATCCCGCGGATTTTTTGGAACTGCTTTAAGTTGACTTCTATTGCAACCGCGTTCAACACGGCGGAATATCTGCCCACTTCCTTAAAGGCTATGCCCGCCGCGCCGAGATTGGAAAGAAAGGCGTTTTGGGAGTCGCGTATGTTTTTTAGCGCGGTTTTGCCTGCGGCGGTGGAAAGATATTCGTCCACAGTCTGCTCCTCCCCTTTGCTGTCCGCAACGGAGGGGGTTTCGAGGCGGACTATCACCGTTTTTGTGACGTTGGCGCCGCTTATGGTGCGCTGTTCCTCCTCCTCGCCGTAGTCCATGACCTGCGCGCTTAAATTGTCCCTTACCACCTTCGACGTGTCAACCGTCCCCGTGACATTGTTAAAGGAGAGGGTCTCCGTGCGGGGTGAGAGGGACGGCGCGGGTCCGTTTGCGTAGGATATAACCTGGCTCAAAGTCAAAGTTGCGGCCAGCGTGAGCGAAAGCGCCGCTATGGCGATTTTTTTTGTTTGTGATTTCATATAAAACCTCAAAGTATCGGTGAATTAGTTCTTTGCCGTGAGGGTGACCGTCCACTCCTCCCGGTTTTGGCTGCTTTGGTCAAGCACGGCGGTATATTGCGTGCCCGTAAGGGAATTGGTGAACGTGAAGGTCGATATGCCGCCCGCCTTGCTCTCCAATACATAGCTGTAGTTTACCGCAGCCTCGTCGGCGTCGGTCGTGAGCCTTATTACCCTGCCCGCGCCGTCAAAGAGATAGGAGGCCGTTTGGGAATTGGCTTCTTGCGCCTCAACCGCAAAATACTCGTCCGCCCGGCTCATTTTTACGGTCCAATCGTCCGCCGACGTGCTCGACTGGTCGAGAGTTACGCTGTAAATGTTGCCTTGGCTGTCGGTAAAGCGGACAATGTGCATATACGTTGCGTTATCCGCAAGGAGAACGAAGTACTTGTATGCGGTATCTGCGCCGTACGCGTCATGGCGGACTACGTCGCCCGCGCCGTTGAACGTGTAGGTTACGCTGCCGTTATCAACGTCCCGAACGGTTACGCCGTAGAGCGAATCGGGATAAACTATCGCATAATATTTATCGTTGCCGTGGATGTAGTAGAGAACGGAATAATTCAGTTCGCTGTCCTTTACCCACTCTATCATAACGTAGGTGGAATTGCCGTAGATCACGCATATGTTGCCGTGTTGGTCCACGGTGTAGCTGTGCGCCGCAGTCATCATGCCCTGCGCGTTGCGTACCATCGCCGTGCCGCTGCCGAATTCGGAGGCCGAAAGCCCGTCGAATATCATAGTTTCGCCGCTGTCCGTTTCAGTTTCGGCATCATATAAGTTATAGGTTGTGCCGCGGTATTCGTCGGCAAGCTCCTTCTTTATACATATCGAATTGCCGGAGCCGTATATGCTGTTTTCGATGCCTACGGAGAGTTCGGTTGCCGTCTCCGAAGTGAGCGCATTGACGTAATAGGGTACATCGCCGTAGCTGAACGAGAGGTAATTGCCGTCTTCGTAGTAGGTAAACGCGACGGACGCTTGGTCTTCGCCGCTGAAATGGCAGCTGCCCTCCGCCGTGCCGTCGGCATAGACTTTGCCAATCGTAAGCTCGCCTATCTCGCCGCCGACTATCCACTCGCCCGTGAAAGGCGTGGAATAGGTGAGCGCGGTGGAAGTTCCGTCCGAAGTTTCAAACAGGAATACCCGCTTGCCGTCCTTATCGCCGACCTTTATCGTGCCGCCCTTGTAGGCGCTCGCTTCCCTCGATTCGAGGATTAAAGCGTCGCCCTCTATCTTATACGTGTATTCGCGGTAATGGGCCGTGCCGCCCTCCGTATTGCCGTCGGTTGCAACAACCGCGCCGCCGTTTTCGAGTTCGCCCCTGCCGTTGAAGGTATATACAAGGCCGTTGTCGTCGACGAGCTTGCGGTTATACCATGCGTCGCGGTGGTGCAGGTTGAAAGATTTGCCCTCCGCAGTGACCGATATCGAGTCTGCGGATATATCGTATTTTATCGTATATTCGACGTTTTTGTATGTGAACGAGCCCGACATGGTGTCATAATCGAGGGTATATTTGCCCGATCCCGTGCCGTTTACGCTGACGGTGCCGTTTATTGCAAGCGCGCCGAGAGCGGAGTCGCCCGTGAGGCTGTAAAAACCTCTGCCGTTGAACTGTACTTCCTTTACGTCTGCGTCGTCGCTTATCCACAGCCCCTTTATGCCGTCGTATGAAGTGAGACGGGCGGGCGCGCCACCGAGTGTGCCGCTGAGGGTATGCACGGCGACGTCGTAGGTGAGGTTTGCAAATTCCGTTGCCTGGTTATATACGCTGAGCGTGTAGGAGCCGTCCTTTTCAAGCGCGCGGTAGGTGAGGCGCACAGTTTCGCCCGTGGCGACGTACACCGCTTCGGCAACGCCGAGACCGCTATTCGTTATGCCGTTCAACATGAGGTTTATGGTAACGGCCGAACCGCCCGTCTGAGGCCTTTGGCTGTAGTACCATTCGCCCACGAAGCTGCCGCCCTTATACAGCGTTTTGTCTACGCCGTTAACGGTTATTACAAGCAGGCCGTCCTCTATTTTTGCGGTAAATCCGTCCGCCGTGAGCACGCCGCTATCATCGACGGTGTACGTGCCCGAAGCCTCGCCGTCGACGCCCTTCTTTGTCCACGAGCCATCGCCTACTTTGGACTTGCCGTTGAAAGTGTAGGTTACGTTTTCGGCAAAGGGCCCTTCCCATACGCCAGTAAAGCCGTCGAAAGGCTGTACGGCATTATCGCCTATTTTCGTTACGTAGCCGTCGGACAAGGTTGCAACGACGGGGCTTCCGTTGCCAAAATAAACCGTGAGGCCGTCGCCGTTATAAGTATATGTGAAGTAAGACGTTACGCCGTCGTCCGTGCGGACGCCCGTGCCGTTGCCGTTGAACGTGTACACGGTTGTGCCGTCATAATAGTCGATATATTTAAAGTTTTCTATGCTCTTAAGCCCTGTCAAGGGTGCGTCGAACAGGTTGAACGACCCGCCCGTCACCGCTATCTGCTCGACCATTACGGTATCGCCGTACAGGTCGGTTGAGGGAACGTTTTGGATAGATACTTCCTGCACGTAGCCGCCCGTTATCTCTATGCGGCCGTCATTTACCGTGGCCCCGAAGTTGTAGAGAGAGCTGAGGTAGTATTCCCTGTATCTTTCCGCAGGGTCGGGCAGGTCGTCGAGGGCGTCCGAGAGATCGCCGAGCGCGCTGCCCAAAATTACTATCGTTTCGCCGTCGTAGGTATATACCGCGTCCTGGCTGAGCGCGCCGTTGACGTACGTGGCGTTGCCCTCGCCGTCAAGTTCGAGGCGCGCACCCGTGTCGGCAGACGTGCCGAGGTAGTAAACGCCCGCAACTTCGCCGTAGTCGGAATATCCGATATATATATCCATATCCCCCGTGGGAACGAAGGCAAGAGGTATTCTGTTCTGAAGCCCGCTGTCGAAGAAATAGCCGTAGGAACGGTTGTTGCCGTTGCCCTGCACGTATTCCCTGATACTGCCCAGCATTATCCATCTCGACATGCTGAAATACTGGCTGATGATTTGAAAGGGTTGGGGAACGGGGCCGAATTCTTGGTCCGCATGGAAAGTAATTGTGAATTGCTTTGAAGAACTGTTGAAGTTGAGCGCGGGCATACCGTCTGCAAACGTCCAGTCCTCTTCGTCCCAGTGCATTTCGTCGCGGATAAACGTTTCGGTTACCTGCGCGGGCGTCGCGCCCTTGCTGCCGAATATAGTAGCGGGATACGAGTGTGCGTCCTGAAGGTCGGAACCGTTCTCCACTTTTGCAGCTACGGGGTCGGTAACCTGATAGTTGCTGCCGCTCACCGCTATTGCGTCGGTATAGCCCGTTGAAAAACTGTTGTATATTACGGTGTTGAAACCTGCGCGGCCGACTATTCCGCCCGCATTGGCATAGGCAAGCTGCTCGGCATAGCCGACGCCCGCAATATCAAACGAACTGCCCGCTATCACGTTGCCCGACGAATAGCAGTTGAGCACCGATGTGCCGGGCGCGGTATATCCGACGATGCCGCCCGCGTTGAGGCCGCCCTCGATGTCGCCCGCAGAATAGCAGTTGAGAATATACGATGTGAGGTGTTCTTCGCCCACTGCCAGCAGGCCGGATATGCCGCCGACCGCATACACGAAGTTATCGTTTACATAGATGTCTACGTCCGTGGAGCAGGACGTTACGCCCGAAAAATAATTTATGTTGCCCGACGTGGAATACGCCGAGAGCTGTTGGCCTATGAGACCGCCGACGCACGTGCCGTAATTTTCTCCGCCCGTAACCTCGATTGTGCTGTTCGTTACCGTGCAGCCGTTTACCGCCGCGCCGTAGCTGGAGCCGATGAGCACGCCCACGTGGCCCTCCGCACTGTTGTAACGGGAAGCGTCAACCGTTATTTTTGCGTTGTCTATATGCAGATTGTAGATGAGCGGGGAGCTTCTTTCCGTAGCCATGGCCACGCCGAACAGTCCGACGCTGGTGAGATACATCTGCACGAAACTGTCCTGGTTTATCCAGTCGTCGTTCATGACGTAGTTGGAAATGGTGTGCCCGTTGCCGTTGAAATTGCCCGAGAATATCGCATAGCCGTTCGCGTCCTGGTTGCTGTCGCCTATGACGTACAGCTGTTCGCCCTCGAGGTCTATGTCGTTTTCAAGCCTGTAGTAGCCCGCATAGAACATGCCGTCGGTGTTCATGCCGCTGTTTATCTGCATGGCCATCTGGTAGAGGTCTATGGGCCGCTTTATTAAAAACGGACTGTTGAAAGTGCCCCTGCCGCCGTCGGAACGCTCCAAGAACGAAGCGTCCTGCTGCAGGCCGCTCACGCTGATCTGCGCGTCGTCCGTGAGCGCGTATGTGTAAAAACCTTCGGAGTCGGGCGAAAGAACGGTGCCGTTGGCAAGCACGTCGTAGCCCTCCTGCACGTGATATACGCTGATTTTTACCTTGAATTTCAAAACGTCGCCCGCAACGGCGGAGATTGCCGTGTCGGCCGAGATATAGTTGCCCCTCTCGTCGGTGTATTTGACGCGGGTGTCCGCGGAAACGTAAGTGACCGAAACGTTTTGCACGATGCCGCCCACGCTGATTGTAGTGGGAGCGTTCATCGTGAACGTATATACGCCGTTTTGGGGGGTGAGGGGCTCGCCGTTGGCATAAACCGTCGCCTCGCCCGAATAATTTTCGCTGGTGACTATAGAGAAAGAAACCTCGGTGCCCATTTTTACCAGCATGCCGCTGCCGAGTTTGTGGCCGTTGCCGTCCTCGGTGAGGATATTATAGGTTACGCCCGCGGTGTAGGCGAAAACGATTTTGTTGTATTCGGAACCCTGCGCCATCAGGCCGTCCACGCGCACTACGGTGTTTTTGGACATCGTAAAGGAATATTTACCGCCCTGCTCTTCGAGTATGTCGTCGTTGGCGTACACGACGGGATCGCCCTCGGCGTCGTCGGACAGTCTGAGACTGAAAGTTACGGTTGTGCCCTCGAGCACTTCGTAGCCGCTGGGAATATCGCAAACGTAGGTTACGCCGTTGGTCTGCTTGAATACAAGCGTGTAGTAAGTACCGTCGGGACTTGTGGGACTGCAGGCAAAGGCCGCCCCCGCACAGATTATAAACAGTGCCGACAATATCGCTAACAAAAATTTTTTCATGGCAACTTGCTCCTGTATTTTATGTGGGCCGTTTAGGGGCGCAAAGGTGAATCAATTTTTTAACGGCCCTTAAATCAATCTGCCGCACGCTATGCGCCCATTATCACTGATACAAAACATTATACAATGTAACGGATAAAAATTCAAGTAATTTATATGCCTTTGAAATAATTTCCCGTTTTTATTTTTATATTGGATAATTATATATATTGTATTAATGGAAATTTTTGGGCTTGCTCCCCCCTCCTCCCGCGCTGAAAATTGCGCAAAAAGGAAGCTAAAAGCGGAATATTTTATCCGAAAAATGAATATTTGCATAAAAATGAATCCGTGCGCAGCAAAAACGCCGCGGCAAACTGCCGCGGCGACAAAAAACAGTGAATTTATAAAAGATGCTTGCGTATTGCCTTTATCGCTGTGTCGGCAATCAGGCGCGACCCCCTGTGCGTGGGATGGACGCCGTCCACCGAATACTCCGTGTAGGGGATACTCTCGGCAACGCCGTTGAACATCTCGTCAAAGGCGACAAATTCGTCGCACAGTTTCAGGCAGACCTCGTTTATGATTTCCAGCTCCTCGTTGAAAACCTTGCGCATGCGCAGTTTGTCGGGCGCGGGAAGAAGGAACGGCTCCAAGAAAATGACGACCATGCCCGCTTTTTTCAGCTTTTTGATGAGCTCGGTCAAGTCGGCTCTGAACTTGTGGAAATCGGGTTCCTTGCCGTATTTAAACTTGTGCAGCGTGTTGTTTATGCCTATCATTATCACGACGGCGTCGGGCTTTAAGTCAATGACGTCCTGCTGCGCGCGCGCCAAAAGGTCGCACACTTCGTCGCCCGATACGCCCTTGTTGATAAGCTCTATGTCCATATCGGGATAAATGGGCTTTAACTTGTCGGATAAAATTTTAACGTAGCCTGTGCCGAGGGATTTGAAGTCCTCCCTGTCGCGGCCGCAGTCGGTTATAGAGTCACCGAAAAATACAATTCTCATACTTGCCCCCGCATTTAACACAAATATTTTAGCATACGGCGGCAAGGTTTGCAAGCGTTGAAAATAAAAATATTAATTTTTTAAAAAACCGAATAATGCTTTGACAAACGCGTAAATTTATGCTATATTGTTTGGGTATCGAGCGGAAGTACCCAAGTGGCTCAAGGGGCTCCCCTGCTAAGGGAGTAGTACGAGTGAATCGTAGCGAGGGTTCAAATCCCTCCTTCCGCGCCAGAACAGGCGGTGCACTTTTGTGCGCCGCTTGTTTTGTTTGTGCGGGGGAGGTTATGAAGAAACCTCGTGGTTCACGCGAGGAGCGAAGCGACGACGCTTTGCCGAGGGTTCCCACCTGCGGGAAACGGCAAAATCCCTCCTTCCGCGCTCTTTTTATTGTTTTTTCATAATCTGTTTTAATTGCTGTTCATTCCGAATTTTCTTGTCATTAAAACTTCTTTCCAATAGGTTTCACGCCCGATTATATAATCATTGCCCAAGTTCATATTGCATACTTCTAAAATTGAATATTTGAAATTATATCTATAATCAATGCCGTTATTTTGCAATACTTTTTTGAGTTCAATATTTCCACCGTGTCCGTTTTTCACATATTCAGACCAGCGTTGCCATATACAATCTTCACCGTATGCGCTACCTACATATTGCTTACCTGTAAGTGTATCTGCAATTAAGTAAATACCTTTTACATTAGATAAAGCAGATTTCCAAGTTGAAATGTTATTTTCAATAATATGCCTTAAAGTTTGATAAGAAATATTTACATTGTCAAAACCATTAAAATCGTTGATAGTAACTTGTTTATCTAAAATGGAAGAAACATAAATGTCCGCAGGGTTCGCTCCACTCTTTGTTTGCAATTCCAAACAAGGATATGAAGCACGAAACTCTTTTTTATAGTAAACAAATACTCTGCCGATTAAATCTTTTTGATTATCTGTAAGCGTTAAATCATAATGCCAACCGCACCAACCGTCATTATGTTTTATCGGTTGTGGGGTTTGATTATTAACTTTATAAACGCCGCCAAAAAGCCAAATATCTTTCTCGTAATAAATTAACGAAATAACATATTCACGATTAAAATTTTTGTTTGTTTGTTCTTCTTGCCATTCATCAAATTCGTTGATTAAAAACTTTTCATATGCTTCCTTTTTATTGTCAGCACCTGTTGCAAAATGAATTTTGTAATTTTTGTAATCTTCATTTTTGATTTTCAGAATATCAACTAATTTTAACATTTGTAGCTCCGTTTGCTTATTTTAATAATTATATCAGAAAATATATAAAAAATCAATTTCATAATCGACATAAAACGTAAAATGGCATTTAGGCGTGAGCTTATATTGACAGGTGCGCCGCTTGTTATGAAGAACCCTCGTGGTTCACGCGAGGAGCGAAGCGACGACGCTTTGCCGAGGGTTCCCGCCTGCGGGAAACGGCAAAATCCCTCCTTCCGCGCCAAGCGGGACGTAAGTTGAACGACTTACATCCCATTTTTCTATGCAAAAGCGAGGACAAAACCGCCCTCGCCTTCCTTGTATTCCGCTAAATTGAAATTTAATTATTCTTCTTCGAAAACAGTATGAAATGAAATATTGCCTTCACCAATTATGTGTTTTACACCTGCTATCGTCTTGGGTTTTACTGTTCCACAAAAGTCTTTAATGATAGTCCAATTTTGCGGATAAGCAATATGTTCATTAAAATTAGGATTGTAATTTAATAAATCATCCAATAATAAGACAACGATTACAGCCGAATCGGTACAAAAACTTCCCAATTTATTGCCATTACTATCTACAATGTTAGGTGCATCTTCTTCAAATTCAATATATAGAAAGTTTTTCAAACCAATCTTTTCTAAATGTTCGCCCCATTTACACAGTTGCCAATCTTCTTCTGATTTAACTAATTCACAAGGGTCGCCAATAATAATTGTTCCTTTGACTTCTAACTTTCTTTTCATAAATACTCCGCTAAATTCCTGTTTATCAGTATTATGATTATACCATAAACCAACATGAAAATCAAGCGGGTAGAAAGTCATTTACATTCGGCCGTGAACCGCAAAACTTTATGAGGGTGGCTGTGGACTACTCGTAAAGTTTTTTTGGTTGCGTTTTTTTCAGATTTGTGATACTATGGTTCTACAAACGGAAAAAATAAAAATGGAAAATATTGATTATAACGAAACCGTTAAGGGCTTTAAGAAATGGGCTAAGGTTTGTACAATTACGGCAATTATAACCGGGGGTTTAGGTATAATTACGTTTCTGCTGACCATTTTGAGTGAATTTACAGACTTTGAAGTCAAGGCTCCTTATCTTTACGGCAAAATATTTGTTTTTATAATGCTTGCAATTTTCTTGGCGCTTATTACTCTTATGATAATTTCTTATATCAAAGCTCGCAAGTACCAAAAGCTGATAGATAACAGCAATGACGACGAAAATCAAGATATAAAAAAGCAAAACGATAGCGACAATTAAATCGGTAAATTTCAATTCAGGTTAGTTAAAGCGAAGGCCTTGCGGATTGCGGGGCGGTATGTTATACTTATCGTATCATAACTTTGGAAGGGGGATATAAATGGACGACCGGGAGAAAAAAATAAGCAGTTTGAAGACAAGGCTTTTTATTTTCGGAATTCTTGCGGTTTTGCTCGTACCGATAACCATAGCCTCGTTTATCGTCTATGCGATGGGCGGTTTTGGGGAAAATTATAATCCTGTTAACTTATATTATATACTTGCTATGACCGTGGCGGTGGTTTTTATAACGGCGGGGCACGTTTTGGCCTTAGTGAGGGAAAAGCAGCGGGCGAGCGGAAAAACGCAGAAAACGCGGACGGCAAAAACAACGCAGAAAGCGGCAACAGGAGGCGACGCGGCCGCAAAGCGGGCGGAAATGGAAAAATATTGGTTGGAGCATGAAACGGAAATCAAAAAGGCTTTAAAACTTGTTTTCGGCAAAAAAATTTCCGACAGAATAAACTCGTTCGGGGACCTTTTAGCCTGCACCCTGGACTACGGCAAAAAAATTTGCCCCAACTGCGGCATGGAGCTGCAGGCGACGGATGAACCCGTCGGATATTTTACGAATAAGACCTTGGGCCCCGATTTGGTTTATATGGTTCATAAGAGCCAATACAGCTGCCCTTCCTGCGGGCACGCGTCGCCCGTTATATACTACAAGCGGACCGCACACAGGCGCGGGCTCGGGTTTTCCCCAAAGTGTCCGCTCTGGAGGGGCGATAATCCGCAATACTCGGCCCCGCAGCAGAAGTTCCATTTTTGGGCGGCGCTGAGGAGCGATAAAAAGATAAGCGTGCTGAATTCGGCTTACGGGAACGACGGTTTAAGAGAGCTTTTGGACTACGCGGCAGGTCTTTAAAAAAACAACGCCCTCTCCTTTTCGGGAGAGGGTTGCTTTTATTTTTTGCCTATAAATATGAGCGGCACTTCCATTTCCGCCGTGAGCGAGGTGTGATGGCCCCTGAAATCATGGCCGAGCGGCGTGAGCCGCATTATCTTGTCCGTTTTGCCCACGGCGATATAGTCGCCCAAAAGTTTTGCGTTGGCGGTAGGGGCGCACGCGCCGAAGTAGCCGTTTTGTATCAGTTCGCCAGAAGTAAACAGGGTGAAGTCGGCGCCGTACTTTTTGTTGAACAGCTCCTCGAAGTTTTTGTTTTGCCCCTCCTTTACGCTGAACGCCGTGGCGCGCGCCTCGAGATAGGGCCGCCATCTGAGCAAACTTATCAGCTCCTCGTCCTTATACAGTTCAATGCAGCCGCCCACGTCTATCTGGCCGTGGTCTGCGGTGACTATCAGAAGGGTATCCCTCAGCTCCGAAAACAACTTTTCCACCCCGCAGTTGAGAGAGGATATCGTCTCCGCGGCCTCCGCCGAGGTCACGCCGAAGCGGTGCATAGACGTGTCGGGTTCGGTGAAATAGGCGTACACGAACTGCCTGCCCTCTTTGGCGCAGGCTGACTGTATGCCGCCTATAAATTCTTCAAACGTTTTCCACACATATGCACTTTTCTCCCGCCACTGCCAGAAGGAGGGAACGACGCAATTTACCGCGATGTCCGCCGTTGCGCGCGCATAGAAGGGCGCGACGGGCAGCCTGCTTAACGTAAAGCCCGCCCCCACGCTTTCGCCCGTGAAGGAATCGGCGTCCTTAAAAATGTCCACCGCCCTGCCGAGTTCCTCAAAATATACGCTCCAGCCAAACCAGCCGTGCTCCATAGGGTATCTGTTTGTGAGGAGCGTGGTCGTGGCGTTGGTTGTGGTTGAGGGAAAGACGGAGGTCAGAGTCTGCCTGACGTTCTTCCGCAAAAAACTGTCTTGGGGCAGGTTTGTTCGGAGCGGGTGAACACCGAGGCCGTCCAAAACGATAAACACAACGTTTTTATAGCCCTTTGAAAGCTCGCTTTTAAGCTGCGGCAAGACGGGGTTTTCGTTGGGACAGCCGAGATATTCCGCAAACGTGGCGGATATATTTATTATATTGCGGGTGAAGTCGGGTTTGATGAATTGCATTGGCGCGCCTCCCTTTGCGGGTATTGTATCACGCGCGGGGGATTATGTCAATAGAGGATCTTTCGTGAGCGCGCTTTGTATGTGAATTGACAATCCCCTCAGTCTGCTTCGCAGCCAGCTCCCCTTACTAAAGGGAGCCAAGGGGGAGGGACGTGCCACTCCCGCTGTCATTCTGCGCGCACTCCTCTCCTGTCATTCTAAGTCGGGTGCAACCCGACGAAGAATCTGTCGCGCAGCGACTTTTTGGGTTACCGTCTTATCCGACCTCGACCAGCCCACGGGGGGACGAGCGCAGACTTCTCAAAACAGCACAGTGCGCTGTTTTGCTGCGCGAGATGAGTGCGCGCATAGTGCAAGGCGCGCACGGTGCCCGAACACGGCGTTGTCCTTACGCCGTGTGAGAACTCTCGGGCTCCGCCCTCAAAATGACACGGCTTAATTGGCTTTGCTATTATTTTAAAATTGCGGTGTTGTTCGGAAGAGCCAAAGGGGCAATTATTTTGCTTTGAGGGCGGTTTTTTGCTTTTTGTAGGTCTGGTTGGCCGTGTCGATGAGATTTTTGTTGGCGGGCTGGGGCTTGTAGTAGCCGCGCGTGGACATCTGCGTGAAGATGGTGTATTGGTTTTCGGCTACGCCCATGAGGTTCGTAGAAAAGTTTTTGCGCATTGACTTGGTGCTGCCCTCGAACAGCGCGGTGGTGTACAGGGACATCAGCTGCTTTTCGCTTTCAAGCATATCCTGCAGGGCGTCCTGCTCGTTTAAAGTTACGTCGCTCTTTGTAAGTTTCATTTTATTTAACCTCCTATAAGATTCAAAAGCGCGTTGTAGCGCTGTTCGTGTTCGTCCGCAATCAGCGACATGCACTGCGCCAGATCGACGTCGGTCAGCGATTTGGAATAGGCGCGCGCCTTTTTGCATATGAGTCCCTCGGCCGTCAAGACGTCGGAAATCAGTTCGAGTTCCTTTGAAGTTATATCTTGCATAAAAAAATACCTCCGTCCAAGTTATTGACGGAGGGATAATTTTTATACGCAGAAAATCGCGCGCGGCGGGCGGAAAGGTAGCGCAAGCGGAATGTATGGCTAACCTGCGGGCGGGCGGCGCGGCCCGTTGCGCCCAAAAAAAACGCTATACCTTTTTGATTAAATCGGGGAAAGCGGCGAACAGGTCCACCGCGTCGGGCGATTGCCCCCGTATCAGCTGAAAATATGGGTCGGACGAGAAGTCGCGCTCCTTGGTGTATTCGCCGCCGAGCGCCTCGATGGCGAATTTGAGTTCCTGATACTCGATAAACGATATCCCCTCCTCGTCGATTTTGTCGAGAAGATAGGGCAGCGCGCGCTCGTCGCCGTAGGCGGCAAGATAGCTTGCGTGCATGGGCACGTTGTCGGCGTCGCAGCGGAATTCGTTGAGCAGAATTCGGAATATCTCCTCGTTGGGGATAACCGAGCGGGACATTATCTCGCACATCAGTTCCTTGTCGACGCCGTTTTTGTAGTTTTGCACGGCCTCGTCCGCCACCAAATCGGCCTTTTCCTTTATGAAGTCGGCGCAACGGTTTTTTAATTCTTCGTCGTCGGAGGAGACGAGGATCTGCATGTATTTTTTTATCGCCCCGTCGTCGGCGCCGATAATGGTCATGGCGTATTCGCGCTCGGCGGGGGAGCCGTCAAGCATTGGCATGAGGCTTTGGGTGAGGTTTCTGCCCTCTATCTCGGTGCACAAAAATTCGGGGACGGGCACGCCCTCGCGAATGTGCGCTTTCAGTGTGCGGAGGAGGTCGGCGTCGGGCATCTCCCTATAGAAGGCGCGCGGGGTTTTGCCGATGGACTTGATTACCGTGTCGCCGAATTTATTGTAGAGGACGGGGATTATATTTTCCCACTCCTCCTCCTTATATTTGCCCGCGTTTTTTGCAATATATTCGCTGAGTTTTTCATCGAACATGCCGTCAAAATCGTAAAGTTTCATCATTCACCTCTGATATTCGTTATCCTCTCCGCGCTCACGCCGAAAAATGCGCTTATGTTCTCCTTCGTTATCCCCGCGTCGTCCACTCCCGCTTCGGCGAAAATCGCCGCGGTGAGGGCATCGAGGTCGGCGGCCGCGTTCAGCCTGCCCTCCCGTTCGAGGCGGGCGTACAGCCCCTCCGCAGCAGAGAGAAAGCGGTTGCCGTAGCTGTCGTCCAGAATGGAGAAATGCGCCACGAGACGGGAATATGCCGAGCGGAAATTTTTGCGTTTTACCGCGCCCGTGTTGAGTTTTTTCATCGTTACGCGCTTGTAGACGTTGCACACGACCACGCCGAACATATTGTCCTCGGCACGGTCGCACAGCAGCTCGAGTATGTCCACTTTTAAGCTGTCTGAAAGGAAGGGATGCAACAGAAGGTCGCGCACGTAGTCGTCGCTACGGGCCTTTACCGCAACGCGCACGGCAAGGGCCTGCAGGCGGTCGTCGGCGGGGGATCCGTCGTCGAAACACCACTTTACGTGGCTGTCTATGTTCAGTTCGTCGGCAAGGCGCAGGGCCTGATCCTTGTTGAGGTGCAAAAAGGCCGCCAAAACCTTTACGGACGCTTCCTTTATCTCCTGCGGGAGGTTGTAAAAATAGCTGAGGTCCTCGTGCTCGCCGCTCTTGCTTATCTCGCGCGCGACGCGGTAGTAAAACAGCGCCGTGGGGGAATCGGGATAGATAGTCATCAGGGCGTCGAAGGCTTCGAAACTCTTTTCGTACATGCCCGCGTTGAGGGCGGCTATTGCCTTGAAAAACAGGACGTTTTTGTCGTAGGCAACCTCGTCGTCCATCTTGCAGAACAGCGAATACGCCTCGGCGTGCATCTTGTTTTCGCAGCACACCGTGGCTATTTTATACAGGTCGTCCTGATCGGTTACGTTTAAACTTAAAAGCTGCTCGGTTATGGCGCGGGCCTCCTCCCGCTTGCCCTCCTCGCTCTTTACGGCGGCGAGGCTTGCGAGGATCTGCACGTTTTGCGGGTCCTTTTTCAGCACTTTTTGGCACGCTTCTTCGGCAAGGTCCAACCTGTCGTTGACGACGTGGCACATGGCGATGTAGTTGCAGGCCGAAACCCACCTCGGGTTGCCCTCCTCCACCTCGGCAAACTTTTCGGCGGCCTTGTCGAATTCGCCCTCCTTCATCAGGCTTATGCCCGCGTCCATCACGTCGCTTACGTCGGCGATTTCGGGCGGATAGCTGAATTTGAGGGGGTTGTCCTCCGCGGATAAGAAGTCGCGCACGATCTGTTCGCGGGTTTCGGCGTCGACGTCGTCCGTTTCGAGGAGGAGTTTGTTGTAGTAATACGCCGAAAACTGTTCGTTGCCGATATTCATGTAGTCCACCGCCAAGCCCTCGTAGCAGTCGGCGACGTCGCCGAATTCAACCACGTCCAAAAACTTAAACCAATGGTGGATGCTGCGCTCGTAGAGGCCCATGTCGTCAAAGGCCTCGGCGTAGAGCATGTAACTGTCCTCGTCGTTGCCGTTTAATTCGGCGTTTTTGTTGAGCATCTTCAAGGCGCCTATATAGTTGTGGTTGTCGATCATGTCGGCCGCGATGGCAATCAGCCTGTCGCCGCTCAGGTCGATATCTACTGTCTTTGACATTTTTAAGCCCCGAACAATTTATCTATATCCTTGCGCGTGAATATGTAGTCGCTGTTGCAATAGTGGCAATGGACCTTGACCGCGCCCTCTTCTTCGATTATCTTTATCAGTTCCTCTTTGCCGAGCGGCAGAATGACGGACGAGATCTTTTGGCGGGAACAGTTACATTGGTAGCGCGGGAAAGTGAGATATACTCCGCCGTTTTCCGTTTCGGCGCCGAAAAATTCCCGCATGACGCCGTCCGCGCCGAAGCGCTTTATAACTTCGGCCGCGTCCACGAAGGCCTGCATGCGCTCCTCGGCCCTGTCCATATTTTCCTCCGAAGTGCCCGGCAGGAGCTGCATTACGACCCCTCCCGCCGCCTTGCACACGCCGCCCTGCACCTCGACGCCTATTGCGACCGCGGTGGGGATTTGCTCGCTCTGGTGGAAGTACTGCATCAGATTTTCGGAGACGTCCTCCGTTTTAAGCTCGCATGCGCCCACGAACGGACGGTAGAAGCCGTCGTCCTTTATCACGGTTAAAGTGCCGCCCTTAAGGCCCCTTTCCCCGCCGTCGATATAGCCGCGGATATGGCCCTTGCTGTCCCCCGAAACGCTGACCGTCGCGCTGCCGTCGCCCGATTTGACGGTGAGGGAGATTGCGCCGCGCTCGCTTTTAAGGCAGCCCGCCATATATGCGGCCGCCGTTAAGAGCCCGCCTAAAATTTTTGCGGGACCGTCGCCCAAATTGTGGATTTTGATTGCGTCGTTCACGAGCGCAGTCGTCTCCAGCACGGAGAGGGAAACCTCGTTGTCGTATACGAGACATTTATACAGTTTATTCATAGTTTTTTACAAATAAAGTTTATCCTTTGTTCTTTAGAGCCGCCCAGATGCCCCTCGGTGCGGACGGCAAAGCCCGCCCCCTCGAGCGCCGCCGAAATTTCGCTTTCCGCATAGATGTATTGGGTTTGGGACTCGTCGCTGCGGGTATATGTGCCGTTTTCGTTGCGGGTAAAGAGAATGAGGTCCATCTCCACCCTGTCTTTTAAGAGAGTGTTGAGCCAGACGAGCGTGGCGTTTTCGTAGTCCTTTACAAAGGTGTTGTTGCCCACCGTGTTTTTGAGTTTGTACTCCGAGCTTATGTCAAAGACGAACAGCCCGCCCTTCGCAAGGGAGGAACAGACCGCCGCAAAGGTTTTTTTGAGCTTTTCGCGGGGGACGTAGTTTATGCAGTCGTTTATTGCCGTTATAAAATCGGCCTTGCCGCATAAATGTAGTTTGGTTATATCGCCCGCTAAAAATTCCGCCCCCACTCCTTCTTTGCGGGCAAGTTCCACCGCCGCGGACAGGGCACAGGGAGAGTTGTCCATTCCCACAACCGAATAGCCCGCCTTATATAGGGCGCGGGTGAAATAGCCGTTGCCGCAGCCGATATCCACGCCCCGCCGCCCCGCGTTTTCCGCCGCAAGCGTTTTAATTAAATACTGCGACCATTGTGAATAGTCGCAGTCGGAGTTGAGATATTCAAATACGCCGCCTATAGCGGAGTAGCTTGCATTTTTCATTTTAAGAGGTTATCCGCACTGATCTTTTTCTTCTTTTTGTCTTTGGGATTTTCCTGCAGCGCCTTTTCGCGTTCGGCAAACATCCTGTTGTACTCCACATATACGGGGTCGTTTTCGTGTTGCTTTTCGTATGCGGCTATCTCGCCCGCGAGGTTTTTGCGGTTCTCTGCGGCGGCCGCTATGTCGGCGCGGGTGAAGGTTTTACCGAGCGCAGGCGTGCGGCGCGACCTGTCTATGGGCATTATGGGATGGGCGATAAGTTCGCTCTTGCCCGCGGCAAGCAATTCGAGGGCCTGCTGCCTGTCCGCCGCGGCCTTTTCTTCGGCAAGTTCCTGCGGAGTTTTTTTAGCGTCGGCCGCCTTTTTTTCGGTCTGCGCCGCGGGTGAAACATACAGATCGAACGCCCACTGCGCGAAAGCCAGCCAGCTTATCAGCATAAATGATATGCCGATAAACAACATAAATATTATGCTTATTATGCGCCAGAAGCCGCCCGCCATCATAAACCATACGGGAATCAGCGTGAAGGCAACCATAAATATCGTCTGTATGGGCGTGCCGATTATCAGAATAAAGGCGTTGCGCAATAGATTTAAAAACTTTACGCGGTAGCTGTTGCCGATGGCGAATATCCACGCTAAATATATTCCGCCGAGCACCGTGGCGATTATTATGAACACGTACGAGACTATGGAGCCCGCGACGTTTTGGTTGAGAGCTTTGGAAACCTGCACCCAGTCGCCCACTATAAACGTGCCGTACAGAAGGAACAGGAACAATGTTACGGGGAATACGGTGTTGAGATATCCCACTTTTATGCCGTGGAAGAAACTTTTAAAATGGAATTCGCCGTGCGTCTGCAACAGCTTTCTTATGCAGTAGGTGGCGCCAGAAATACCTAACGAGGCGATAAAGCCCGCAATTATCAGAAGGCCGTAAAAGAGAACGTCCGCCGAGAGGTTGACCCTTTCGGGGAGGCCCGTTAAAATATCGGGCGGGTAGTTGCCTATTGTGGCGTTGAAAGGATAGAGCGTGCCGAGCCCCTGTATGTAGGCCGCGCGGAAATATACTATGACTATGCCGGGGACGAACGTAAGCAAAACTATAAGGTTGAGCACGATAAGTTTCCAAAAGGCGCCCTTGAACACGTCCCACGTGTCGCGCCAGCGGCCCTGCCCCGTTACCTTGCGTTTAAAATCGTCGGCAATTTCATTGCCCTGCATTCCGTTGAGTTCTGCCATAATTTAACCTTTTGCGCCGTTCATTTTTGCAACCGCTCGAAACAGCTCCATACAATAATACCATAACGCAAAAAATATTTCAATAAATTTACGGGGATAGAATACAAAAAACTTTACTTTGAACAGAGGTTATGATATTATTATGGGGCAAATCAGAGGAGCGGACGGGCATAAGTAACCGCAGACAGGGATTTTTGAGAGCAAATCCCGCCATGAAGCTGCGGCAAAAGGGCGCCTCCGCCGAGATGCGGCCCCTCTCACCGCGTCGGGCGCACGGGTTAAGACCTTTGCGACTGTCACTTTTAGTGTTGCGCTATTTGCCTTGTGTTTTTTTGTGGGGCGGCGCGCGGCTTGCCTCTTTTTGTTTGACTTTTATGGCACCGTGGGTGCAACGGAGTTTTTATGAAAAAATATAACGTGGGCGTCATAGGCGCCACAGGCATGGTTGGGCAGAGATTTTTATTGCTTTTGGAAAACCACCCTATGTTTAACGTGAGCTGCATTGCGGCCTCGAAAAATTCTGCGGGGAAAAAGTACGGGGACGCCGTAAAATTGTGGCAGCTCGGCGCGCCCATGCCCCGAAAATTTGCAGACATGACGGTGCTGGACGCCTCCGCGGACATGCAAAAAATCGCAGACGCGGTCGACTTTTGCTTTTGCGCGGTAAATATGCCCAAAGATGAAATACGCGCCCTCGAGGAAGCCTATGCCAAACTCGAGTGCCCGATAGTTTCGAACAACTCCGCCCACCGTTTTACCGAGGACGTGCCGATGGTGATCCCCGAGATCAACTCCGCACACCTCGAAGTTATAGGCGCGCAGAAAAAGAGGCTCGGCACGCGCAGGGGGTTTATTGCGGTAAAATCGAACTGCTCGCTGCAGTCGTACGTGCCCCTGTTGCACCCGCTTAAAAAATTCGGCATACGGAGCGCGGCGGTATGCACCTATCAGGCCATATCGGGCGCGGGCAAGACCTTTTTGACGATGCCGGAGATCGAGGACAACGTCATACCGTATATCGGCGGCGAGGAAGAAAAGAGCGAGAAGGAGCCCCTCAAAATATGGGGCAGCGTGGAAAACGGCAAAATAGTTTGCGCCTCCTCCCCCGTCATCACGGCGCAGTGTCTGAGGGTGCCCGTTTCGGACGGACATACCGCGGCGGTGTTTGTGAATTTTGAAAATAAGCCCGCGAAAGAGGAAATTTTAAGGGCGTGGGCGGAATTTTCGGGCGAACCGCAGGCGCTCGGCCTACCCTCCGCGCCCAAACAGTTTATACACTATCTCGAAGAGGCCGACAGACCGCAGGCTAAACTTGACAGAAACTGCGAAAACGGAATGGCGGTATGCGCAGGCAGACTGAGAGAGGACAGCCTGTTCGACTATAAATTTATCGGGCTTTCGCACAACACCCTGCGCGGGGCCGCTGGGGGCGCCGTGCTGCTTGCCGAACTTTTGGCCGTGCGCGGATATTTCGACCGATGACGGCCCGCCTCCGCCTGCGGAGCATATAATGTATTACGATAAAAAAGCGCACACGTATGCGCAAAAGGGGATTTTATGACAGGATTTTGCAGCGGTATTCTCACGGCGATGGTTACGCCTTTCGACGATAACGGCGAAGTGAATTTGCCCGAGCTCGGCAAGATGATAGAGTATCAGATAGACGGGGGCACGGACGCCGTCGTCGTGCTGGGCACCACGGGCGAACCCGCCACGATGACCGAGGATGAAAAAGTTGCGGTTATAAAATACGTTGTGGAAAATTTTAAGGGGCGCATAAAAATTATCGTCGGCACGGGCAGCAACGACACGAAAAAGGCCGTCGCGGCAAGCGTGAGGGCCGAAAAGTTGGGCGCGGACGGCGTGCTGGCGGTTACTCCCTACTACAACAAGTGCACGCAGGACGGACTGTTTTTGTACTACAAGGCGATATGCGACGCGGTGAAAATACCCGTTATAGCCTATAACGTGCCCTCGAGAACGGCGGTGAACATCATGCCCGAGACGGCCGAACGGCTTGCCGATATCCCCAATATGACGGGCATAAAGGAGGCGAGCGGAAATATGGCGCAGGTGGTTGAAACCATGCGGCGCATACGCGGAAAATTGGACCTGTATTCGGGCGAGGACTTTTTGAACCTGCCCATGTTGGCGATAGGCGGCGCGGGGCTGGTTTCGGTGACTTCCAACATCGCGCCCGCGCTCGTCAAGCGCATGTACGTGCTGGTTAAAGAGAACAGGCTGGACGAAGCGAACGAAGTGCAGGACTTTTTGCTGCCGCTCGAGGACGCCTGCTTTCTGGAGGTCAACCCCATACCGATAAAGGCCGCGTACGAGATGCTCGGCTTTAAGGCGGGTCTGCCCCGCTCCCCTCTGACCGAACTGTCGGAGGAAAACAAGGCGATACTGCAAAAAGAAATTATAAGGGCGGGTCTGCGCGGAGTATGATAAAAGTTTTGGTGTGCGGCATATGCGGCAAGATGGGCGCAAACGTCAGGGAACTCATAGCGCAGGACGGCGGCGCGGAAGTCGTTTGCGGCGTGGACGCCCAACAATCGGACTGCGGCGTGCCCGTCTTCGACAGCTTTGACAAGGTTTCCAAAAACGTTGACGCCGTTATAGATTTTTCCTCGCCCTCGGCCTTAAAGAGCGAGCTTGAATGGGCAAAAAAGGCACACGTCCCCGTGGTTTTGGCGGCGACGGGCTATTCGGCGGAGGATTTGGAATACATAAAAAAATGCTCGGAAGAGATAGCCGTATTCAAGACGGCAAACTTTTCTTTGGGCATCAACCTGCTTGTAAAACTCGTGCGCGAAGCCGCCGCAACGTTAGGGGAAAACTTCGACGTGGAGATAATCGAAAAGCACCACCGCCTGAAAAAGGACGCCCCGTCGGGCACGGCGCTGATGCTTGCCGGGAGCGCAAATTCGGCGCTGGGCGGCGGCAGGGAATACGTAAACGGCCGAGAGGGCAACACGGGAAAGCGGGGCAGCGAGATTGGCATACACGCGGTGCGCGGCGGCACGATAGTGGGCGAACACGAGGTGATTTTTGCGGGCGAGGACGAAATTATCACCCTCTCCCACTCGGCGCGCTCCAAAAAGGTGTTTGCGGCGGGCGCGGTTGAGGCGGCAAAGTGGATTTGCGGCAAGCCCGCAGGCCTGTACGATATGGACGATATGCTTGGATAACCGTGCGGCTCCCCTCCCCTTTCGGGACACGATAAAAAACAATGTTAAAAGGCGGCAGATTTGCCGCCTTTTTTAATTTTCACTATAAATATACGCCCGATTGCCTATACGTCTATTCCGAGCATCGATTCCAGCGTTTCGTCGTACAGCTTGGAAAGCGCGATAAGATTTTCATACTCGGGGCGGGACACATTATTTTCCCAATCGCTGACGTTGGACTGCTTTATTCCCAGGAAATCCGCAACTTGTTTTTGCGTGTACCCGTTCTGCAACCGCAGAAATTTGAACCGTTTTCCGAACTCCATAAAAAAATTATAGCCAAAATGGGAAAAAACATTTGACAAATATGTGCATTGCACATATAATATAACTATCTTACATTCAAGGAGAAAAATATGTTTTGCAATAATTGCGGAAGCCAAATTCCAAACGGGCAAACGGTTTGCCCCAAATGCGGAGCGAACTGCGGACAGCCGTCGCCCTCGCCTTACCAACCCCAGGCGCAACAACAGGTAATAGTAAATTCAAGCCAGCAACAGTCCAACGGCTGTGCGACCGCGGGCTTCGTGCTGAGCCTGATAGGGTTCTTTATATCGTTTACCTTTATTTTGCAGCTGCTCGGTTTGATTTTCAGCATCGTGGGGCTTGCAAAGGCTTCAAAACTGAACGGAACGGGGCGCGGTCTTGCCATTACGGGTTTGATTTTTGCCATTCTCGACTTTATCCCCGGCGTTTTGCTCATCATGGTGCTGACGGGCGCGTTTGCCGCAGCGGGTTCGGCGGGAGTGTTTGCAGTTCTGCCTGCCGCAATCCTTTAAAAACCAAAAATTCAAAAGTCCGCGGAGGGAAATTCCGCGGACGGTTTTTTTATTTTATTATGGCAAGTTCTTTAAGCGCCCGGGTGTAGGCGATGTATTTTTCGTTTAGGGTCATGTCGGAGTCGGCCACCGCCACGGCGGTAAACTCCAGCCCCTTGCTTTGGTACACCGTCATGAGGTTTATTTTTGTTTTGGATATCTTGCCCGTCACGGCGGGGAGGTTATAGCTCTTGCGCTCGAACTTCGCAAAATTTTGCTCCGAACATATCAGGGCCTTTAACCCGTTTTTGCTGCCGAGGTAGGAGGTGACCGACCTGCGGTCTATCCTTTCTATCTTGTCGCCGTTGAGGCCGATGGACTTCATGTCTATGCCGAGTTTTTCGGCCACGTACTCCACTATCTCGTTGGTGTTGCGGTAGTTGAGGCTGAGATTATATACAGGCAAGCCTAAACTCTGCCATGCGGTTATGCCCCTGTAGCCCGTGATGTTTTGCTTTAAATCGCCGAAGATATTGAATATCGCGCGCGCGTTTACCGCCCTGAGCACCTCGTATTCGGCGGGCGAGATGTCCTGTCCCTCGTCCACGAACATAAAGGCGTATTTGGGCGAGAGGCTGTAGCCGAGACGGGTGAGAATGAGACAGAGGGCAAACGGGTCGCAGGCGTACATCGCGGCGGGGTCGGCCGAGTACCGCGCCTTGGCCTTTTTTAAAATTTCGCGGTTGAAAAAACGCAACACGTCCCGCGTGTTTTCGCACTTGCCTATGGACACGAAGTAGTTTTCGCCGCGCAAGACGTCGGCAAAATCATACACCACGGAAAAGGCGCCCATTATGCTCTCCACCTGAGCGCAGGCCGTATCCGCCTCCGCAAGCAGCTTTTCCCGCTTTTCGATGCCGACGGAATAGGTTAAGACCTCCTCCGCCCCCACTTTCATTTTATAGCGCTTTAAGTCTGCGATTTCCTTTGCGACCGCCGCTTTCAAGGACTCCAAATCGGCGAGGGCGGCGAGGCAGATCTTGCGCGAATAGCGGCGCAAAAACCTGACCGATTTATAAAAAGAGAGCAACTGTCTGTAAAAAAAGGCATATTCCTTCATTCTGACGTCCGTGCGCACCAGCGTTAAAAACTCGGTTACGTCCAGCACGCAGTTGAACATATAGCGGAACTGTTTCGTGTAGTACAGGCCGCCGTCGGGCTTTTCCTTTATTTCGCCCAAAATGCAGCGGCGGACGCGCAGTGAAGCATTTTTTATTTTTTCGTACAGCTCCGACTGCGATTTGCAGGCCGAGAGAACGCCGTCCACCGTGGTTTTGACGTCGTCGGAGGCGAACATGCCGAACACGCCGTCGTATATCTTGCCGAGTTTCTTTTGCACCTCTTCGGAAAACTTTTCGGAATATATATAACTTGCGTAGTCGGCGGGTATGGGCGCGGGGCTGATTTTTGCCGAGATATCCACGCCCACGCTCTTTAAGAGGGTCAAAAAATAGTTGTGCAGGGTGCTGGTTTTTACCTTTTCGAGTTCGAGCACCGCCGACAGCTCGTCGATAAACGCGTTGAACGAGTCGGACGGGGTAAGCACCAACACGTCGGTCTTTCTTATGGACTCGTTGTTGTACATTATATAGGACAGCCTGTGCAGAAGTATCATCGTCTTCCCGCTGCCCGCAACGCCCTGCAACACAAATTCAGAAGATTCGGGCAGGGTTATTATTTCGTACTGCTGCTCCTGTATGGTCTCGATTATGTCGGTTATTTCCTGCTTTTCCTTGCGGCTCTTTAAAATTTCCTTTAAGTACGGGTCGAAGATGAGCTGCTCGTCGCGGCCGTCTATTTCCTCCGCCGAAAGATAGTCCGAAAGGGACAGATACTCGTTTTTGAAGTCGAGGAGCCTGCCGTTGGCCGCGCGGAGCGCGCGGCGCAGGATTAGTTTGTAGTTATAGTCGTTTATGGAAAAGGTCGTGTTGCCCTTCTGGTAATATTTGCGGGCGAGCGGGGCGCGCCAGTCCACAATCTCCAGACCCTGGTCGCCGTGCTTGCCTATATAGTAGGAGTTGTAGCCCTCCTTGGGGTCCACCAAATCCATCCTGCCGAAGTACGGTTCGCTGAAAAAAGGCTTATACGTGTTGAGTTTTTGCCTGTATTTTGCGATTTCCGCGTTGAGTTCGAGCACGCGCCTGTATTGTTCGGCGTTGTAGTCGGGCATGCGGGTCAACGAATTTTTTTCGGCGCGGGCGGCGGCGATTTTGTTTTTCAGCTTCACGAGATAGAGGGCTTTGAGCATAACCATAACCGCCTGCAAGCGTTTTTGCTCGGCGGCATACTGTTTATCCTCGTCCAAGAGATCCAAAAAGAACTGCTTTGTGGGCTCTATGTGGGGATTTATCAAATTTTTGGTTTCCTCTAAATCAGGCATGCTGCCCCCTTTAATTAATTAAGTATAGCACGCATTTTTTAAAATTGTCAAGACCCGTTTAAATTTTGTACAGGTTTTTCGGTATTTTCATATGTTTTACACATTTGCCCGCTATAATACGGTCAAAACTCCTGCATTAAGAAATTTTTCCTCAAAAAAACGGACGGCCGCCCCTTAAGGCGGTCGTCTGTTTTTTATTGTTTATTCCCACTCTATCGTGGCGGGAGGTTTTGAAGTTATATCGTACACGATGCGGTTTACGTGCTCCACTTCGTTTGCTATGCGCCCCGCTATCCTTTCGAGCAGCTCGTAGGGGATTCTCGCCCAGTCGGCCGTCATTGCGTCCACCGAATTTATGGCGCGGATGGCGAGGACGTACTCGTACGTGCGGAAATCGCCCTGCACGCCCACCGTCTTGCTGTTTGTAAGCACGGTGAAGTACTGCCAGATTTTTTCGTCCAGCCCCGCCTTTGCTATCTCCTCCCTCAAAATAAAGTCGCTGTCGCGCACGATGCGGAGCTTTTCTTCCGTGACCTCGCCCATGATCCTTATCGCGAGCCCCGGCCCGGGGAAGGGCTGCCTCATCACAACCGATTTGGGCAAACCCAATTCCAAGCCCACTTTACGCACTTCGTCCTTGAATAAATCGCGCAGGGGCTCTATGATCTCCTTAAAGTCCACCACCGAGGGCAGGCCGCCCACATTGTGGTGGGTCTTTATGACGGCGCTCTTGCCCTTGCCGCTCTCTATAACGTCGGGATATATCGTGCCCTGCACCAAAAAGTCCACTTTTCCTATCTGTTTGGATTGGGCCTCGAAGGCGCGTATAAATTCGGCGCCTATTATTTTGCGCTTTTGTTCGGGGTCGGTTACGCCGCCGAGTTTTTCAAGGAAAACCGCGCCCGCGTCCGCCTTTATGAGGTTCATGCCCAGCCCGTCGCGGAATACCGCCATCACTTCCTCGGCCTCGTTTTTTCTCAAGAGCCCGTGGTCCACAAAAACGCAGGTGAGGTTGGCGCCCGCCGCCCTGTGGACGAGCGTTGCCGCAACCGCAGAATCGACGCCGCCCGACATGGCGCACAGCACCTTTTTGTTGCCTATCTTTTCCCTCAGCTCCGCCACTTTGTCGGCCACGAAGTTGGACATCGTCCAGTCGCCCGCCGCGCCGCAGACGTTGTAGAGGAAATTTTTTAAAATAAGTATTCCGTATTCGGTGTGGTTTACTTCGGGGTGAAATTGCACGCCGTATATCTTTCTTTTTATATCGCCGAACGCCGCATAGGGGCAGTGCGCGCTGGACGCTATCTTTGTAAAGCCCGCGGGCAGTTCGGTTATCCTGTCGGTATGGCTCATCCAGCTCACCGCTCTTTCGGGCAAGCCCTCGGTTACGGGTGAGGGAAGATATGTAACCTCCGCCTTGCCGTACTCGGAAGATGCGGCCTTTTCCACCTTGCCGCCCAAAATATGCGCGGTCAGCTGGCAGCCGTAGCATATGCCCAATACGGGTATGCCGAGCGAAAACACGGCGGGGTCTATTTTGGGGCTTGCCTCCTCGTAAACGCTGTTGGGGCCGCCCGTGAATATTATGCCGATGGGACTGTATTCTTTGATTTTTTCGACGCCCATTTCGGGGGGCAAAAGGTCGCAATATACGCCGAGTTCCCTCACGCGGCGCGCTATTAGCTGGTTGTATTGCCCGCCAAAATCGAGCACTAAAACTTTTTGATGCATTTTTATGTCCTATTATATCCTGCTGCGGGAGGGGTTGACCTCCCGATGTCAAACGCCGAAGCGCCTTATAAGGAGGGCGGATCGTTTAGTTTTTGGGCGAGTAGTTGGGGGCTTCCTTTGTGATGGATATGTCGTGGGGATGGCTTTCGGCAAGGGAGGCCGAAGTCATCTTTACAAACTTGCCGTTCTTCCTGAGTTCCTCTATCGTGCCGTTGCCCGTGTAGCCCATGCCAGCGCGGAGACCGCCCATAAGCTGGAAAATTATGTCGGCTATCGCGCCGCGGTAGGGAACGCGCCCTTCCACGCCCTCGGGCACGAATTTTTTGGCGTCGTCCTGGAAATATCTCTCCTTGCCGCCCTTTGCCATTGCGGGAAGAGAGCCCATGCCGCGATAGCTCTTAAAGCTCCTGCCCTGATATATTTCAAGTTCTCCGGGGCTTTCGGCGGTGCCCGCAAACAGCGAGCCTATCATAACCGCGCTGCCGCCCGCCGCGATCGCCTTTACGATGTCGCCCGAATACTTTATGCCGCCGTCGGCAATTATGCGCTTGCCGTATTTATCCGCCTCCTCGGCGCAGTCCATAACGGCGGAGAGCTGGGGCATGCCTATGCCCGCAACGATACGGGTGGTGCAGATAGAGCCCGGCCCTATGCCCACTTTTATTATGTCGGCGCCCGCCTCGATGAGGTCGCGCGTGGCCTCGGCGGTGACAACGTTGCCCGCCACGAGCGGAATGGACGGATATGCCTTTTTGACCTTGGCGACGGCGTTTATTATGCCCTTCGAATGGCCGTGGGCCGAGTCCAGCACGATGAGGTCAACTTTGGATTTTACAAGCTCGGCAACCCGCTCCAGAACGTCGGGGGCAGCGCCTATTGCCGCGCCCGCCAAAAGCCTGCCGTTTTTATCCCTCGCGCTGTTGGGATACTGTATGGATTTTTCTATGTCCTTTATGGTTATGAGGCCCTTCAAATAGCCGTATTTGTCCACTATGGGGAGCTTTTCTATCCTGTGCTTGCCGAGGAGCTTTTTTGCCTCTTCGAGCGAGGTGCCCTCGGGCGCGGTGACTAAGTTGTCCTTGGTCATTATGTTGGAGATGGGCTGGGCAAAATCCGTTTCAAAGCGCAAATCGCGGTTGGTCAATATGCCCACGAGCTTGCCCTCCCGGGTGATGGGAACGCCGCTTATCTTGTATTTTGCCATGAGTTCGCACGCGGCCGCAACGGGCTGGTCGGGGGTCAAAAAGAAGGGGTCGGTTATTACTCCGTGCTCGCTCCTTTTAACCTTATCCACCTGCGAGGCCTGCTCCTCTATGCTCATGTTTTTATGGATTATGCCTATTCCGCCCTCGCGCGCCATGGCTATGGCGAGCTTGCTCTCGGTTACGGTGTCCATCGCCGCAGAAAGCAGGGGAATGTTCAGGTTTATGCCCTCGCACAGCGTGGTCTTTAAATCGACGGTGGCGGGCAAGACCTCGGACGCTGCGGGAATAAGCAGGACGTCGTCGAAAGTGAGTGCTTCTTTTACAATTTTATTGCTCATATACCTAACTCCTTGGTTAACATTGCAATTACCGCGTCATAATAATTTTTCTGTTTTTCGGCGGGCTCTATCCGCTTTATTGCGTCATACAGTTCCTGCATAAAGGGCTTGTCCCCCACCGTGTGAATGGCGAGCGCGGCGAGCGCGTTGTTTTTGGGGAAGCCCGAAAGATTTTGCATGGACCCGTTAGCCGTGGCGAGCGCGCCCGTCTTGTCGCCGACATAATACTGCGCGCAGGCGACGTTGCCGTAGACCGTGTTGTAGTAGTCGTAGCTGTCTTTGAGTTCATCGGGGAGGCCCGCCCTCTCTTCCTCCGTGCGGGCGGCGGCGTACTCAGCAAAACCGTCGCTTTTAACGAGCTGTCCGCCGTAGTTTATTACGTTTACGTTGTCCCCCGCGAGGATGCTGTCGTCGAGGCAGCGGGCAAGATTTTGTATGGTGCCCGAATAGCTGTATGCAAGCCCCGCGTATCCTGCGGCAAAATTATACGCCCGCATATTTTCGAAGAGCGTTGCCATATGCCCCGGAAAACCGAGGCTGGCTATACCGAAGGCGAGTATAAGGGCTATCAAAAGCGCAAGCAAAGTTTTAAGCGCCGTTTTTAAAATTACGTTGTTCAACAGTGTTCACCATCAGTTTAAATTTTCAGTATTTTACCATAGGCGCAAAAAAAAATCAACTGTTTAATATGAATTTATTCATATTATGTGGCGGCGCGGAAATATATTTATTCCATGAAAAAATTTTTTGTTGCAGCCGCCCTTGCGGCAGTTTTAGGAGCGGCGGCCCTGCCGGGGTGCAGCCGTACGCCCGATTACACCCGCTATATCTCCGAAAAACGGAGCGCGGTTTACTTTTACAAGGACGATACGGCAGACATTTCGGTGCACTGCGTGAGCCGCGAACAGCCGTACAACGCGGACGGAATATGCGGGGATATGTGCGATTTAATTGAAATTTTTGTAAAACTCGACCCCTCGCCCGACAACGTGGAAATCGCGCTGGAGGGATATAGCGGCGAGATGAACTACGAGGCCGTAAACCAAAGATTTACGGTGAGCTATTCCGCGCCCGCATTTGAGGCGGACAGCCTGGACATAACCTTGAATTTCGGCGGAAAACCCAATACATATCGCGTTTTGAGCGCTGCGGACAGCGGCACGTTGACATGTGAGCAAGCGTTGGAATATGCCGTTGAATACGACGGGGAGCTGTTTGACAGCCTTACGCGCAGGGGGGAATTCGAGGGTGAAATTTATGTGCGGCTTCTGTACGACGAGGGGTGCTACTACTACGTGGGCGTGTGCGACCGCAACAAAAATATAACCGCCTATCTTTTGGACGGCGGCATAGGCAAGGTTATAGCAACCAAAAAGTTGAGCGGCTAAACTGATAAAAATTCTATTATTATGGAATTCTGCACGAACAGATATTGAGGCTTTATTCTGAAAAATTCATCGGAAAACTCAACATACTCCGACATTTTTTTGATTGCGGGGGCGAATTCCGCCAAAAAATCGCTTTTAAAAAGGGAGGAATAAGTTTTAAGGGATATCCCCGCCGAAGTGCGCAGGGCAAGCATTATAAACTCCTCCTTTTGCCCCTCTTCGTCCACCTCCTCCCTGTCGATTATCGGCAGGTGCCCCGAAAGAATACACTTAAAATATTCGTCGAGGTCAAAGGTGTTGGTGAAGCGGATATTGTTTATGCAGGAGGAGGCCGAGACGCCGAAGCCTATATATTCGCCCCGCCTCCAATAATTTAGATTGTGCCTGCTCTCCATGCCCTTTTTGGCAAAATTGGATACCTCGTACCTCTCAAATCCGAGCTTTTGCAGCCTTTTGACGCCCGCCGCGTACATTGCGGCAACCTCATCGCCGTCGGGCAGCTCGCCGTTGAGATAGTCGGTGTAGATGGGCGTGCCGTCCTCGGGGGTCAAGGCGTACATAGAGATGTGGCTTGCGCTGTTGGCGGCGGCAACTTCTATGGTCTGCAAAACGTCGGCAACCGTCTGGTCCTTCAAACCTATCATAACGTCCGCGTTGAAATTTTGGCCCTTTAACAGCTTGGCGCAGGCTATAAAATCGTTGAGGGTGTGTATTCTGCCCAACTCCCGGAGCTGTCTGTCTATGGCAGACTGCAACCCCACCGAATAGCGGTTTATGCCGCACTTGCGATATAAATCTATCTTCCCCGCGCTTACGGTGCCGGGGTTTATTTCTATCGTGATTTCGGCGTCCTTTACTAAGTTGAAATTCTTTTTTGCCGCGGCGACGAGCATCGCTATATAGCTCTCGTCCACGACGGACGGGGTGCCGCCGCCTATGTACAGGGTGTCGAAGACGTAGTCCTTTAAATCTTCCTTGCGCAGCGCCATTTCGCGGTAGACGCACGCCATATAACTTTCGGCAAAGGTGATTTTGTCGGGGAAAGAGGCAAAGTCGCAGTAGCGGCATTTTGCCTTGCAAAAGGGAATATGTACGTATATGCCTGCCATTTTTATACCTCCCAACGGAATTTTTCCATATCTATTGCGCCGTCGCGGGAAAACTCCACGCCCTCCGCTTCCAGCATCGCGCGCTGGACCCCGGGGCCGCCGAAAGCAAAGCCCGAACTCACGCGGCCGTCCTTAAAAACCACCCTGTGGCAGGGGATTTCGCCCGGACGGGGATTGACGTGCAGCGCCCAGCCGACCTGACGGGAGGAACGCGGGCTGCCCGCAAGACGGGCCACGTCCCCGTAGGAAAGCACTTTGCCGCGGGGAATACTCTCCACCACGGCATATACTCTTTCAAAAAAACTCATATCAGTCCTTGTTGGTTTTGAGTATCTGCATGAATACTTCGCTGGGCACTTCCACGTTGCCTATCTGCCTCATGCGCTTTTTGCCCTCTTTCTGCTTTTCGAGGAGCTTCTTTTTGCGGGTTATGTCGCCGCCGTAGCACTTGGCCAAAACGTCCTTGCGCATGGCCTTTACCGTTTCGCGGGCGATTATCTTGCCGCCTATCGCAGCCTGCACGGGCACTTCGAACAGCTGGCGGGGAATGGCGTCCTTTAAATTTTCGCACAGCGTTCTGCCGCGCGAATAGGCGCTGTCCTCGTGCACTATCATCGAGAGGGCGTCGCACACCTCGCCGTTCAAAAGGATATCCATCTTCACGAGTTTGCTCGGCTTATAACCTACCAGCTCGTAGTCAAAGCTCGCATAGCCGCGCGTGCGGGACTTTATCGCGTCGAAAAAGTCGAAGATTATCTCGTTCAGCGGCAGGTGATACTCGAGCTGCACGCGGCTCTTGTCGAGGTAGGTCATCTGCAGGAACGTCCCCCGCTTTTCGCGGCACAAATCCATTATCTGCCCCAGATAGTCGGGCGGGGAATATATGTCGGCCTTGACTATCGGCTCCTCCATTCTGTCTATTTCGGAAACGGGCGGCAGGTGCGAGGGGTTGTCCACGTAGATCTCGTCGCCGTTGGTCTTTATTACCTTGTAGCTTACCGACGGGGCCGTGGTTATTATGTCCAGACCGAACTCCCGCTCTATCCTCTCCTGTATTATCTCCATGTGGAGAAGTCCCAAAAAGCCGCAGCGGAAGCCGAAGCCGAGAGCGACGGAGGTGTCCGGCTCGAAGATGAGCGACGCGTCGTTGAGCTGCAACTTTAAAATGGCGTCCTTCAAGTCGTTGAATTTGCTGCCGTCCAAGGGATATATGCCGCAGAAAACCACGGACTGCACCTTTTTGTAGCCCGGCAGCGGTTCGTCGGCGGGGTTGTTTGCGTTTATCACGGTGTCGCCCACGGCCACGTCCTGTATGGACTTTATAGAGGCGGCTATATAGCCGACTTCGCCCGCGTACAGGCCGTCCTTGGGCAACAGGGCGGGGTTGAACGTGCCCGTCTCCACCACGTCGTATACTTTGTCCGAGCGGAAGGTCTTTATCCTGTCGCCCGCCTTTACGCTGCCGTCCTTTATCCGCACAAACAGTATGACGCCCTTGTAGTTGTCGTAGTAGCTGTCGAATATCAGCGCTTTGAGGGGGGCGTTGTCGTCGCCCGAGGGCGCGGGGAAGTACTTGACTACGTCCTCCAGCACCTCGCGGATATTTATGCCCTCCTTTGCCGAAACGAGGGGCGCGTAGGACGCGTCCAGCCCTATCACTTCCTCTATCTCCTTTTTGGCCTCGTCGGGACGGGCGGAAGCCAGATCTATCTTGTTAATGACGGGCAGGATTTCAAGGTTGTTTTCGAGGGCGAGATACACGTTGGCGAGGGTCTGCGCCTCCACCCCCTGCGTTGCGTCCACTATGAGAATTGCGCCCTCGCACGCGGCGAGAGAGCGGGAAACTTCGTAGGTGAAGTCCACGTGCCCCGGGGTGTCGATGAGGTTGAACTCGTACTCCTCCCCGTCGTCGGCCCTGTAAAACATTCTGACGGGGGCGAGCTTTATGGTGATGCCCCGCTCCCGCTCTATATCCATCGAATCCAAAAGCTGGGCCTCCATATCTCTTTGGGAGACCTGCCCCGTGCACTCCATCAGCCTGTCGGCAAGCGTGGACTTGCCGTGGTCTATGTGCGCTATTATGCAGAAATTGCGTATGTTTTGTTTTTTGCCCATAGCACAATTATATTAAATATCGCCGTTTTTTGCAAGAAAATAGAGGGCCCGCGCCTCAATTTAATGGTGTTGACATTAAAAAACAGAAATGATAGAATTGATTGCGGAGTAAAACTATGTCTGAAATGCAAAAATACCAACGCAGGCTGATACCTGTAAATATAGCCGTTATGATAATTGCGCTCGTTGCGGCGCTGTCGATACTGTGCTTGCCGCTGCTTTCGGTAGACCTCGGCAAGGCGAAGGACGCGATAGCCGAAATGATAGACGGTGTGTTAGCGCCCGCCGACGGAGAAAATACCGAGAGCGAATACGCGCCCGGCGCAGACATTGCCGAGGGGCTGGCAAATTTTAAATTTTCGTTGCGGACCGCCGACTTTGCAAAGATGGCCTTTGTGGACGACCCCGTGATGGATATCTCCGTTGCGATGGCGGGAATTTTGCGCGACCATACGGGGACGCTGCTTGCCGCGTCCCTTATCGGCATGCTGCCGAAAACCGAGGGCGTGGAAATAGACGTCGGAAATATAGACTATGCCGCGCTTTGCCAAAAGATAAATTCGCTCAACGACCGGAACCGCGAAGAAGTGATACGCTCGGCCGCGCAGCAGATCGTGACCGAGGGCGGAGTTGCGGAAAGTTACAGGGAGAGCTATATTCAATCTGCAGAGGACCTTTTGAACGGACTGTACGATAGCACCGTGGAGTATGCGGGGAGCTTTTCGGCCGAGGCGCTGGTGTGCATGACGATAGGCGGAAACGGTAACGAAGACGACGGGCAGACAAACGCGACTACATACGACCGTCTGATATACGACGTGCTGATGAACGCGGGCGGAGCGGAATTGCTGGAAATGTATAAAGTCGTCGATATGGTTGCGCTTTGCGCGGTGGCCGTCCCCGCGGCGGCATGGCTGGCGCTGTTTGTTGTGGCGCTTGTACGCTGCTTTACCAAAAATAAAAAATATACCATGTGGTACGTTAAAGTTTCGGGCTTTACTCCCTGTTTGATTTTCGGCGTGGGAATACTTGCCGTCAAATCGGCCGTGCCGCAAAACGTCGCCGCGTTGTTCGGCATATTCTCCACTATGACTTGGGTGAGCGGCACGTGCTATGCGCTGCTGTGGCTTGTATCTGTATTTTGGGCGTTCCCCATAAAGAGGCAAATACGTAAGCTGAGAAAAAGCGGAGTCGGATACGGGGATTGAACGGGCCATATTACGGGGGCAATCCGATTTTTGGGCATGTTTTATCAAGCGGCGCAAAAAAACGTCGGTTTTTCGTTGATTGCGGCATATTACGGGGTTAATTAGTGAATTTTGGGTTAAAATGCGCCCGCCTGCGGCAGGATTGCCGCAGGCGGGCATAATTTTGTCCGTTTTTTAATAATCGCGCCATATTATGGGGGTAATTCCCACACTATTATTAACAATATCGGGGGTGGGACAATTTTAAAAAGGAATAACTATTTGATAAATTAGTTTAATGTGACAATCCCCTCAGGCTGCTTCGCAGCCAGCTCCCCTTACTAAAGGGAGCCAAGGGGGTGCCGTTCCATCCTGCCAAGAGCAAACCACGGGGGGACGAGCGAGGCATTTCATAGCACAGCACAGTGCGCTGTGCGTGCCGAGCGAGATGAGCGAGCGCATAGTGCAAGGCGCGAGCGGTGACCGAACACGGCGTTATTCCTTACGCCGTGTGAGAACTCTCGGGCTCCGCCCTCGAAATGACAAGCCTTAACTTGCGTTGCTATTATTTTAAAATTGCGGGAGCTGCACTTACGAAGTTTGCGGTGAGTAGAAGCGAGTATTTAATAATTTACGGCGCAAGCAAGCTACGCTTGCGCCAGCGCACCCGATTTGCGCACACCTGCGCCTGAGCGGTGGGAATTTGCGCCATTATATAATATGTGCGCCCTTAAAATGGCGCAAAAATCACGAAAAATTTTGTGGCTTATTATCTGAAATATTTATAATAAGGTGCGCAAAGCGTCGCTTCGCTCGCGTGAGTGCGCGCAACCGCACGAAAATTTTTGTGAACATTATTCGTCAAAGGACAAGCGCTCGCAAAGCTCATAGTCAGACAGAATCGCGCCGCCGCCGATAACCGCCGCGAGCGCGGGCTCTTCGGGCAGGTTTACGGAAATGCCGAGCTTGTCGCCGACGTACTCCGCAAGGCCGTCCATCTTGGCCACGCCGCCCGTCAGGTATATCCCTCCGCGCATTATTGCCGAGGCCACATCGGGCTGGAGTCTGGAAATTACCAGCCTCACGTATTCCAAAATTTTGTCTATATACGCCGTGATGATGGGCAAAATCATTCCCGAATTGACGGCAATCGAGGCGGGCGCGCCCGTTTGGACTTCCCTGCCGTCCGCCACCATCAGCTTGTTGTCGTCGTGCAAAAGGCTGCCCACGCTGTTTTTTATACGTTCGGCGGTGAGCGCGCCTATCTTGAAGCCCGAATTTTCGGCAAGCTCGTCGATGAGGTGGACGTCGATATTGCTGCCGCCGAGATTGATGTTGAGGCCCGATATCATGCCGTCCTGCGAAAAGGCAGCGATGTTTGTGATCGTGGCTCCGATATCCACCGAAAACATGGGCGTGCTTTCGCCTATAATCACATTGTGACCGAGCACGGCCGCAAACGGCGTGAGCGTAAAGCGTATCGTGTCTATGCCGCAGGCGCCCGCAAGCCGCGAATACTTGGCCTTGAGCTCTGCCTTGGCCCCGCAGGGAAGTATAAACATCACTTCTGCGTGGCGGGCCTTGCGGAGAGGTATTTCCACCTTTTCGAGGAAGTACGACAGAAGGTGCGCGGCCAGACTTTCGTGCACGATATCGCCCTCGAACACGGGGCTGACTATGCGGGTGTTGACCGCCGACCTGCCCGCAAGCGCGCGGGCCTTATCGCCGTACGCCTTGATGCCCAGCTTTTTTTCGCCCCGCTCCTCGTATTCTTCAACGGCGAGACAGGTGGCCTCCGTGAGCACCACGCCGCAGCCCGGCATATAAATTTTTGTGGTTGCGGAACCGAAATCAATCACAAGTTTTTTCATAAGTCGTTTACCTTTTCGAGAAGTTGTTTTGTAAGCGGAAGGGGCAAACCCACAACGTTTGTGTAATTGCCGAAGTACTCCTTTACCAGCCCGCCGTCCTGTATGCCGTAGCTGCCCGCCTTGTCCAGAGGGGAGCCGCTGTCCACATAAATTTTTATAAAGTCATCGGAGAGTATATTGAATTTAACTTCCGTCTTGTCATAGTCTGTAACTTTTTTATACTTGTTCTGCACGCAGACGGCGGTTATAACGTAGTGCGTTTTGCCCGACAGGCGCTTGAGCGTGGCAAAGGCGTCGTCCCTGTCTTTGGGCTTGCCTAAAATCTCTTGCCCGAAAACCACTATCGTGTCGCACCCTATCACCGTGGCCGAAGGGTTGTTTTTGAACACCTCGTCGCACTTGCTCTCCGCAAGGGAACAGGCCATCTGTTCGGGGAACAGTGACAGATTTACTTTTTCTTCGCCCTTTGCGGGAATGACCTCAAACTCCTTTAAAATGTGGGATAAAAGCTCCCTGCGGCGGGGCGACGCGCTTGCCAGAATGTATTTCATGTGTCTTATTTTAAATGCCGTCCGTTTTATGGACGGCATTGCGCTCTACAGAATTTCGAGATTTTTGTGGAATGACTTTTTAAACTCGGTCGCCGCCGCCATTGCGTTTTTGATTTCAAGGGTGGCGTCGCCTTCGATTTCCGTCTTCATTATTACCGAATCGCCCAAAATGTCGCAGTTGATACTCTTTATCGTGCCCGAATCGGCCCTGTCCAAACTTTCGGCAATGCGCAGCATAACGCCGAGCTTTTTGACGATTTCAAGGTCGTCGTCCCCCACAAGATCGCGGAAACGCGCCCAGTCGTACATGTTTATATCCTCTCTCTTGTGACAGCAGGCCACAAAGGCGGCAAGCACTATCTCGCGGTGACTCACGCCGTACAGCGTGGAATTCAAAATCATATACCAGCTGTGATGGGGGTGGTTGTAGTATTTTATGCGCATGCCGCAGTCGTGCAGCATCGCCGCCACCTTCAATATCTTGAGATACTGGCGGGGGAATTTGTGCAATACGCGGAGCTGCTTGAACAGCTGTATGCTCAGATTCACAACGTGCTCAACGTGCTTTTCGTTGCAGCCGTAGTACTTGACAAGCGTGGTGAGAGAGTAGTTTAAAACGTCGGCGATGGGCTTTTCGATGGTCATAGGGAGGGCCTGGTTGAACATTATGCCCTCGCGCAGGGCCGCGCCCGACAGCGTGAACTCGTCGATGTGCATGTAGCTTACAAAGGCCTTGATAACGGCAAGGGCGGCGGGGAGAATATCCGCGCGCTCGGCCGAAAGACCCTTTATCTTCTTCTTTTTGTCGAGGTCGAGGACCTTTATCATGTCGTAAATCGGCATAAAGTCCTCTACCATCATATGGTAGTTGTGCACCGTATCCAAGGGATACTTGTGCACCATCTTGGTTATTTTGAATAAATTTCTGAACGAGCCGCCGCAGCCTATCATCTGCACATCCTCGTCCACGTCCTTGAGCCATTCAACCTGCTTTAACTGCTCGGTGAAAAACTCCTCTATCTTGGCCGCCTGCTCCTCGGGCCTTAAACCGTCGCCCGAAAACAGCCCCGTCAAAGTCACCGCGCCGAAGGGCAAAGTGACGAAGTTGAGCATGTTCCTGCGGTTGTAGTACACGATTTTTGTGGACCCGCCGCCTATTTCCAGAACGATGCCCTTGGGGATATCCATTGTGTTGATGACGCCGCGGTAAACAAAAACCGCCTCCTCCTCCGCAGAGAGAACGCGAATCTTTATGCCGCAGTTGGCCTGTATCTCGTCAAGAAAACTGCGCTGGTTTTTGGCGCGGCGGACGGCCTCGGTGGCCACGGCTATAATGCGCGTAACACCGCTTGCGTCACACAGTTTTTTGAACATTTTTAAGGTTTTGATCGTTTCGGCAACGCGCGCGGGCTTCAAAAAGCCGTCCCGCTCCATGTCCTGCCCCAAACGCACGCTTTCCTTAAGCTCGTCCACCACCATAAAGTAACCTTCCGCGAAGATGTTTACGATTACGAGCCTTGCAGAATTTGAGCCTAAATCTATAATTCCTATTCTTTCCAAGTTATAACTCCCCACGGGTGGCGCGCCTTGCGCCCTGTGTAAATTATCAGAACTTTGTGCATTGTAGATTATAACACATTATTTAAGCGTTGTATAGATTTTTTAAAAATTTTTATGCACATTGCACAAATTATTTTGTATTTTTCTATGTACGGGGCGGCTTTGGACGATATTTACAAGTTTTAAGATGTTAAAAAACCTACATGTATCAGGTTTTTATTGTTTTGAGGGGCTTTTTGAGGAGGGGACAGACGAAGTCGGGTGCGATCTGCGCGAGGGGAGCGAGCACAAAATCGCGCTTATAGTACTCGGCGTGGGGGATTATGAGGCCGTCCTCGGCTATTATCTCCTTGCCGAAAAAGATTATGTCTATGTCGAGGGTCCTGTCCTCCCAGCGCACGGTACGTTTTCTGCCGCAAAAGTTTTCGACGCTCTGCACGGCCGAAAGCAGTCCGCGCGGGCCGAAGTAGGTTTCTATCTCTGCGGCGCAGTTTAAAAATTTATTCCGCGCCACGCCGCCGTAGGGCTCGGTTTCGATAAAATCTGACACCTGTTTTACCTTTATTTCGCGGAACGTGTCGAGTTTTTGTATTGCGGCGCGCAGGTATTCCTCCCTGTCGCCCAAACTGGAGCCGAGGGACAAATAGGCCGTAGTGCGCTTTACTTCAACGCTTGCGCCCATCGTTTGGAATTTGAGTTTTACGGGGGCGGACGGCTTGTACACGGTGAGGGTTATCCCGTCCGCGCAGGTGTTGTCGAGCACGGCGTATGCGCACTCGTATGCGAGTTTTTCGATGAGGTTGTAGGTGTTGTTTTGGGCGACCGAGGCTATTATTTTGCTTGCGGCGGAGTAGTTTATCGTGTCGCGAATGTCGTCGGTTCGGGCCGCGCGGGAAAAGTCAAAGTATATGTCCGCGTCGAAAACGAAGGGCTGCGGGGTGGTTTTTTCAAAGTCCTTGCAGCCGTGGCAGGCCGTAACTTCCAGCCCGCGTATCAATATTTTATCCAAGACGTACCTCCTTATTCGGCCGCATTGCGGCATTTTGCTATCGCCTGCACATTGGGCGCGACGTCGTGCACGCGCACGAAAAGCGTTCCCTTTTTATATGCCGCCACGCTTGCGGCGACGGTGGCGGCGAGACGGTCGGCGGGCTCCCCACCGAACATTGACTTGCGGCTGCAGCCCAAGAGCGACGGATAGCCGAGCGTGTTGAGTTTTTCGTAGTTTTCTAGGAGCTCGAAGTTCTGCTGCCGCGATTTGGCGAAGCCTATGCCGCCGTCCACTAAAATTTTGTTTTTGTCGATCCCCGCGGCGAGGGCGAGTTCGGTTGAATTTTTTAAAAAACTCAACACGTTCCCCCATAAATCCCCCGTTACGGGCGTTTTTGAGTTGTGCATTATGCACACCGAAGCGTTGTGTTCGGCTATCACCTTTGCCATATCCGCGTCATGGGTAAGCCCCCACACGTCGTTTATCATGTCCGCGCCCGTCTCCAAAGCGGCGCGCGCCGCGGCCGAAAAATAGGTGTCCACCGAAACGGGCACGCCAAAATTGCGCTTTATGTTCAGAAGCGGCAAATAAAAGCGCTCAATCTCCTCCTCCGCGCTTACTTCGCTGTAGCCGGGGCGGGTGGATTGCGCGCCTATGTCTATCACCGCCGCGCCCTCCTTTACCGCCTGTTCCGCCGCCTGCAAAACGTTGTCGCAGGTCTTGCGGCTGGGGGCGTAGAAGCTGTCGGGCGTGAGGTTTATTATGGCCATCACGTAGGTGTTGTCCTTGAATTCTGTTTTGCCTATAATCATTTTAAAAGCGAGAGGACCTCTTCTCTTTTTTCCTTGGGAAATTCGCCCGCGACGGCATACGTTACCGTCTTTGTGCCCGCCTTTTTTATGCCGCGGCAGGTCATGCAGGTGTGTTCGGCCTCGCACACTACCATAACTCCCTTCGGCTTTAAGCAGCGCATTATTTCCGCCGCTATCTGGTTTGTGAGGCGTTCCTGAATTTGCAGGCGCTTTGCAAAGACTTCCACCGTGCGTGCAAGTTTGGAGATGCCCACCACTTTCCCGTCGGGGATATACGCTATGGCTATCTTCCCGAAAAAGGGCATAAGGTGATGTTCGCACGTGGAGGAAAACCATATGTCCTTTTCGATTACCGGCTCCGCGCCCTCACATTCGAACGTGCGGGCAAGATGAACGTCCGCCGTTTGGCCCTCGCCCGCCAAGAGCTCGGCATAGGCCTCGGCAACCCTGCGCGGGGTGTCCTTAAGCCCCCCGGACTCAACGTCCTCTCCCAAAGCCGCCAATAAATTTTTGACGGCCTCCTCTACCTTTTGTTTATCCAATCGAGCGCCTCCTTTATGAGTGTGAACGAACCGCACACGGCAACCGCGCCGCCCGCGTTTTCAAGCGCTTCCGAAACGCTTGCCGACGGGGCGACGTCGCCGAAAAAACGGCGGCACGTGTTGAGTATTTTGTTTAAATCCATTGCGCGCGGGCTGTTTGGACGGACGGCAAAAACCTTGTTTGCGCAGCCGCTCAATATGCTTAAATTTCCCTCGATATCCTTGTCGGACAGACTGCCGTATATCAGCGTTGTGTTCTGCGGGCCGAATTCCGAAAGGAGAGCTTTCAAGGGCTTTACCGCCTGCGGGTTGTGCCCGCCGTCCAGAATATATGTGTTGCCCCCGCTCTTAATAATTTGCAGCCTGCCGGCGAGATTATACCGCAAAATGCCAGAATGTATTGCGTTTTGCGGGATTTTAAGCTGCAGGGCAACCTCTATCGCCGTGGCCGCGTCGTAGGCCTGCTCCTTGCCGTATGCGGGGGTGAAGTACTCCCCGCCGCCGTACGTAAAGCGGACTCCGCCGAGGGAAATATCGTTGATTTTAAACTGCCTGTCCGCAAATATCGCGCCGAGGGATTTGAAATAGCTTTTTACTTCCTCCTCCTGCAGGGCGCAAACGACTGCGGGACAGTTTTTAATTATCCCCGATTTGTGGGAACATATCGAGTTCAGCGTGTTGCCGAGCACCGCCGTGTGTTCAAGGCCGATGGAAGTAATTACCGCCATTTCCTTTTTGTTCACGGCGTTCGTGGCGTCCTCCCTGCCGCCCAGCCCGCACTCGAGCACGGCGTAACGGCAGCCCTCTTTAAAAAAGGCGTATATGGCCGCCGCAGTTTCCACCTCGAAAGCCGTTGCCCCGCCCTGCGCCGCATCGTAGGCCGCGCCGAGATATGCGGCAAGTTTATCTTCCTCGAGCGGCTCGCCGTCCACCCTGAACATGTCGCCGTAGCTTTCCACCTGCGGGGAGGTGAAAGTGCCAGTGCGCACACCCGCGGCGACTAAAATCCGCGTTATATACTCCGCCGTGGAGCCCTTGCCGTTGGTGCCCGCTATGTGAATTATTTTAAGGCCGTCGTCGGGCGAGCCGAGCCTATCTAAAAGGTTGCGCTCGGCCTGCGTTCCGAAAACCATTCCCTTTTTGTTCAGCGAACCTATCGCGGAAAAAATATCCACCTTTTTACGCTCCACGGAATTTATAGGAATTATAGCACAACCCCCCTCGGAAATCAAGAATATTGGGACACATTTTGGCGATACTAAATATAAAATGACGCTTGTACTTATAAGAACTTCGATAATATTTATAACCCTTCTGATAATAATGCGGCTGATGGGCAAGAGCCAGATTGGCGAGATGCAGCCCTTTGAATTTGTGATAACTCTGTTGATAGCCGAGCTGGCGTGCATACCGATGGCGGACTCCTCGGTGCCCCTCTTGTACGGCATCGTGGCGGTGGTGGCGATATTTATCCTGCACCAGATAATGTGGCTTTTAAACCTGTGGTTCAAGCCCGTAAAAAACGTGATTTCGGGCAAGCCGTCGGTTGTGATAAACAGGGACGGGATAGACGTTTACCAGCTGAAAAAGAACAACCTGAACGTGGGCGACCTTGTGGAGAGCATGCGCGCGGCGGGATATTTCAATCTGGACGACGTGTACTACGGGCTGTATGAGGCGAACGGGTCCTTTTCGGCAATGGCAAAGGAACAGCCCGCCTCCGATTCGCTGCCTCTGCTGCTTGTGGACATGGGCAAGGCGGACGAAAAAAACCTCTCACGCTGCGGCATCGACGGGGAGAGTTTTGAACGGTTTTTAAGCGAACAGAACGCAAAACTTAAGGAGGTTGCCGCAATGACCGTCGACGGCGGCGGGCGGGTGTACTTCCAAAAAAAAGGTGAAAAATATAAAATTCTGCAGATGGAGATAAGCGGGCAATGGTAAAGGCTATCATATACACGCTGGCCGCGATATCGCTGTGCGCGGGGCTGTTTATTTTTACGGCGTGGTACGTAAACAGCCAGTTTGAAGATTTTTCGGGCGCGGTGGACACGCTGTATTCAAAGGTGGAAAACAAAACGGCAAACCGCGAGGACGGATTTGCCGTGAGAACGCTGTGGAACGACAGAAAGGAAAAACTGCAGATATTTTTGCCGCACAACGATATTTCTTATATAGACTACTGGCTAAGCGAAGCATGCGGGCTGATTTATTGCGAAAAGTACGAGCTCGCGCTGGGAAAGCTGGAAGTGCTGCGCGAGATAAGCAAAAACCTGCCCGGCTCCTACTCGGTTAAACTGCAAAATATCTTTTGATCATTCGTATTCGTCCAAACTCCTCCTCGACGACGGCGGCGGGCAAAACGGCGGGGGCGGGGGCGGAGGACATACAGGCGGCGGGGGCGGGGGCGCGGGTTCGGTGTTGACCAAAACGGCGTCCTCCCCTATCTTGACTACGCTTTTAAGGGGCAGAAATACCTCCTGCTTGGTGAACTTGAAGCCCTTGCTGCCCGTGACCGTAAGGCCCTGCACTTTGCCCTCGGGGAAAGTGAAAGTTATGTCGCACACCTTGCCCAAATGCCGCCCGTCGGATATGCTTATTACTTCCTTTTGTTTGAGTTCGGAAAAAATAACTTCCATATATATAAATATATGCGGGAGGCAGCGTAAGTTGCCTCCCGCAGTTAAATTTTTTAAAAGGCTCAGATAAGGAAGTCCGTGAGACCCTTCATGGGGTTCCAGTCGTATATGGGGCGGACTATCGCGTTTGCGTTCTGCGCAAGGCCGAAATAGAAGTCACTCTGTACGGAGCCGCCTATAAATTCTATAACCTGGAAAACAGAGAGCATAATGAGGAAGCCGAAAACGACAAAGAGAGCGGCGCCGAGCACCTTGTTTATTATGCGCATGACGAGCACGTCCGTTTCCACCAGTCCCTTCAAAAGCCGCACCAAAAGTATGCGCAACAGCGTTGCAAGCATAAATAAAACAATGTAATAGATTATAATTTCAAGATGGATTGTGTTAAGCCAGCCGACGCTTGCCCACGTGGAAGCCAATTTTGCAAGCAACGCGCTTACAAACGGCAGGTCGAGTATCATGCCGCCGAAGCAATAGCATAAAATCACGGAAATGACTACGCCCACAGGGCCGCCAGTCACGAATTTGAGCACTTTGCCGAAGCCGAGGACCGCGCCGAGCGCAGCCACGCCCAAAAGAGCCGCAAGAAATATCCAGTCTCCGTATCCCATAAAGTTACCTCACGATCGATATATACATATATTATATAGACCAAAAAATCAAAAGTCAACGCGTTACCGCCAAAATAGTGCATTATTATTTGCGGCGGCGGGCATACGGCAAAGCAAAAATGAGTTGACCGTTTACGCATATGATGATATAATTCAGGTATGAAAACATTTAAGACGATTGCAAACCTTACCTTAGGCGAAGAGAGGGCGCTGTATAACGTGACGGACTGCGAAATTTTAAACTGCGTTTTTGCGGGGCCGGAGGACGGCGAATCGGCGCTGAAAGAATGTAGGAACATTGCGGTAAGGGGCTGCAAATTCAGCCTGCGATATCCCCTTTGGCACGCCGAAAGATATAGCGTTGAGGACTGCACGATGGACCAAGGCGTGCGCGCCGCCGTGTGGTACAGCTCCGACGGGGTGTTTAAAAACTGCACTCTGGAGGGCATAAAGATCTTTCGCGAATGTCGCTCCACGCGCGTTATAAATTGCAACATTTCCTCCGACGAGGCGGGGTGGCGCTGCCGCGGCATAGATATCGACGGCTGCAAAATCCGGTCGTTATACCTGCTTTTGGGCAGCAGGGACGTGTCGCTGAAAAACACTTCTTTGGACGGCAAATACTCGCTGCAATACGCCGAAAGCGTGGTTATGGAAAACTGCGAAATTGACACTAAGGACTGCCTGTGGCACGCCAAAAACGTGACCGCAAAAAACTGCGTGTTCCGCGGCGAATACCTTGCGTGGTACTCGGAAAATTTTACGCTGGTGGACTGCACTATCTGCGGCACCCAGCCCCTGTGCTATTGCAAAAACCTGAAACTTATAAACTGCCGCATGGTGGACTGCGACAGGGCGTTTGAGCTTTCGGACGTGGACGCCGACATTAAAGGCAGGATAACTTCGGTGCGCTCCCCCCTTTCGGGCAGAGTTGTGTGCGACGGCGTGGGGGAAATTATCCGCGACGTAACGGGCTATGACTGCCGCGGCGAAGTTGTGATAAGAAACAAATAGCGTGCATAAAATATAAGTTAAACGGCTGTTCGGATTGTGGATAACTGCGGAAAAACGCATACGTTCGGGCCTTTCGGGGGCAGTTTATCCACAAAAAGTTATCAACAAAATTTGTGCATTTCCCGCCGCAAATATAAATATGCAGAAAAGTTTTCCACATTTTATCCACAGCCCCTTTAAAACACGCGTTTTTACTGCAATTTAGGCCAAAATTTGACATTATCTTTAAAAAAGTTATCCACAGTCACCCTTTTATTCATTTCATTTTGCATAAAATGCTTAAAGGCACGTAAAAGCCGCGGGCGCACATTTGCGCCCGCGGCGATTATTTTTTTATGTATCCCCTATTAACCTTTATCGGGAGGGCTTGAAAACTAAATCGAACCAAAAACAGAACGTAATCCGAGCAAAATTCGGGTTACGCTTTTGTTATGAGAGGCAAGCCGCGTTTTGCTTGCCTTATAAAAGCAAGTTATATTATAAGCTGTTTAAAAAATCATTCAAAAGTTTTTTCTGCTCTGCCGTCAGATTTGAAAGTTTATCGTCTGTTTCGTTTCCGGATTTATCTTTTGTACAAAAGAACTCTTCAATCGTCATTCCCAATCCCCAGCAAATATGGTCGAGATATTCAACTGTCGGACTTTTTTCACCTCTTTCAAGCTGGTAGATATACGTTGGAGAAACGCCAGCTTGATAAGCCAGAGCGTTTTGTGTAAGTTTACGCGCTTCCCGCAAAGTTTTTATTCTGTTTGCAACTTCGGCTTTGTCCATTATGGCCTCCCAAACTAAAACTATAGTTATAGTTTAGGCAATTAATGGGTTTTTTCTCTAAACTATTGTGTTGACTATTTTAAACTATTGTGTTATTATTGTATCACTATAATTTATAACACTGGGTTAAAACAATGGCGGGCAATTCAAGTTTGAGAAAAGCCAACAAGGCAAAGCAAGACGAGTTTTATACGCAGCTTGCGGACATCGAAAATGAATTAAAGCACTATAAAGAGCATTTCAGGGATAAAATCGTCTTTTGCAATTGCGACGACCCGTACGAGAGCAACTTTTTCAAGTATTTTGCAATGAATTTCAACTATCTCGGTTTGAAAAAGTTGATTGCCACCTGTTACGACAGTTCGCCCGTGGCATATACGCAACTTTCGATCTTCGGGGAAGAGAGCGGAAAGAACTATTCCAACTATTTCCGCCGCGCCTACAAAATAGAGATTTCAAGTGTGCAGGACTACAACAATGACGGCGCGGTTGATTTGACCGACGTACAGTTATTGTTACAAAATAATAAAAACACCCTCTCCCTCTTAAAGGGCGACGGCGATTTCCGTTCCGAGGAGTGCGTAAAGTTATTAAAGCAAGCCGACGTTGTGGTTACCAACCCGCCCTTTTCGCTTTTCCGCGAGTACGTTGCGCAACTTGTGGAGTATAACAAAAAATTTTTGATTATAGGCAATCAAAACGCGATTACATACAAAGAAATTTTCCCTTTGCTCAAAGATAACATAATGTGGTTAGGGCACCATTCGGGCGGGCAGACCTTTCAAGTGCCGTTCGATTTTGAACAAAACAACACTTACATTTCCAACGGCGTCAAATACGCAAAATTCGGTAATATATGTTGGTTTACCAATCTCGATACAGACAAACGGCACGAAGAAATGCAGTTTTACAAAAAATACACGCCCGAAGATTATCCTCAATACGATAATTACGATGCGATAGAGGTTTCAAGAGTAACGGATATACCGTGCGATTATGACGGGTTAATGGGCGTTCCCATTACTTTTCTCGATAAATACAATCCAAAGCAATTTGAAATTGTAGACGCAATAAACAGATATTCCCTGCTGGATATTTTTAACACAAATGAAAAAGTACGGAATATGAAGTCCCATACCTGCAATATAAACGGACAAGCCAAATATTTCAGAATAATCATAAGGAGAAAAACAAATGCAGATTGAATTGAAAGAAATTACAGTGCGCGAAGTGGTAAACGGATATAAGGACAGCGCCGAAGAGGGCGTTGTGGGCTATGGCGGCAAGTTGAATATCCGCCCCGCGTTCCAACGGGAATTTGTATATAAAGAAAAACAGCGCAACGCCGTAATTGAAACTGTTACAAAAGGTTTCCCCTTGAATGTAATGTATTGGTCGGAAACGGAAAACGGCGAATACGAGCTTTTGGACGGCCAGCAGCGCACCTTGAGCATTTGCCAATATGTAAACGGCGATTTTTCGGTAGACAGCCGGGCTTTTCATAACCTGACAAAAGAGGAACAGAACCAAATACTCGATTATAAGCTAATGATTTATGTGTGCAAAGGGCCGACAAAAGAAAAGTTGGATTGGTTTGAAATTATAAATATCGCGGGCGTGGAATTAAAACCGCAGGAATTGAAAAACGCCTTTTATACGGGCGAGTGGCTGACGAGCGCAAAAAAGTATTTCAGCAAAAACGGGTGCGTTGCCTATCATTTGGCAAACAAGTACATAACGGGCGAAGTCAACCGGCAGGATTATTTAGAAACGGCTTTGAAGTGGATTTGCGCAAAAGAAAATAAGTCTATCCGCGACTATATGGGCGAGCATCAACACGATACGCACGCCACGCCTTTATGGCAGTATTTCCAACAAGTTATAAATTGGGTAACTAATATTTTTCCAAAATACCGCAAGGAAATGAAAGGGCTTGAATGGGGGTTAATGTACAACAAGTACGGCGGCAAAACTTACGACCCGCAGGAATTGGAGCAAAAAATATCAACTCTTATGCAAGACGACGATATAACAAAGCGTTCGGGCATATACGAATATTTATTGAGCGGCAATGAAAAGTATTTAAATATACGCGCCTTTACCGATAACGAAAAACGCAAAGTTTACGAACGGCAAGGCGGAATATGCCCCCTTTGTGCGGTGGAACACAGAGAAAAAACTCATTATGAAATTGAGGAAATGGAAGCCGACCACATTATGCCGTGGCGCGAGGGCGGCAAAACAAATATAGACAACTGCCAAATGCTCTGCAAGGAACACAACAGAAGAAAGTCCGATAAATAGGCCAAAATTTGACATTATCTTTAAAAAAGTTATCCACAGTCACCCTTTTATTCATTTCATTTTGCATAAAATGCTTAAAGGCACGTAAAAGCCGCGGGCGCAAATTTGCGCCCGCGGCGATTATTTTTTTATGTATACCCTATTAACCTTTATCGGGAGGGTGCGTTACTGCTTATCCACCTTTTTGCCGTACACAGCAGACAGGTTGTTGGAATACCGCTGCATGTTGCCGCACGATTTGAGGGGAATGGTATCCTCGTAGTCCTGCAGCTTTTTGGCCTGCTCGCGGCTGAGGCGGGAGGGGATATCTATCTCCACGGTCACATATAAATTGCCCGTGCCGTTCACCGTTTTTACGCCCTTGCCGCGCATAGTGAAGCGGGTGCCCGAAGCCGTGCCCTCGGGAACGATGAGCTCCATTGCGTCGTCTATGCCCGGCACCTGTATCTTGCCGCCCAAAACCGCCGTCTTGTAGGAGATGGGCACCGTTACGTATAGGTCCCTGCCGTCGCGGCGGAGCATTTTGTGCGGTTCGATGCGGAAGTTGATATACAGATCCCCGTTCTCGCCGCCCGCGCCCGCAGCCTGTCCGAAGCCGCGCTTGCGTATCTGGTTGACAGTGTCCACGCCCGCGGGAATGTTGACCGTAACCACCGTTTCGTTGCGCACGAAGCCCCTGCCCTTGCAGTCGGGGCACTTTTCGGTTATCTTTTTGCCCGTGCCGTTGCAATCGGGGCAGACTCCCACCTGTATGGTCCTGCCGAAAATAGTATCCTGCTGGTACTTGACTTTGCCGTTGCCGCCGCAGCGGGGGCACTGCTGGAAGGCCGTGCCGCCCTTTGCGCCCGTGCCCGAACATGCCGCGCACGGCTCGTTGCGGGTGTAGCGTATCGTTTTAGTGCAGCCCTTGATCGCGTCTAAAAAGGAGAGCGTGACCGTCTGCTGTATGTCGTCGCCGCGCGGGGTTGCGGGCCTGCCGCCGCTGCCGCCGAAACCGCCCCCGAACATGGTGTTTATTATATCCTCGAAGCCGCCGAAACCGCCGCTAAAACCGCTGAAACCACCGCCGCCGAAGGGATTGCCGCCCATGCCGGGATGTTCAAGCTCATAGTCGTACTGCTTGCGTTTGCCCTCATCGGAGAGCGTTTCGTGCGCCTCGTTGATCTCTTTGAACTTTTCGGCCGCCTCGGCGTCGCCGGGGTGAAAGTCGGGGTGATACTGCTTTGCCAGCTTTCTGTACGCCGATTTTATTTCATCCTGCGTAGCCGTCTTGGACACGCCGAGGATATCGTAGTAATTTTTTTTGTCTGCCATAAAAATACCGCTTTATATAACTTGTTCAAGGGGTGTTAAAAGTAACACCCCTTGCCTTTATTCAAATCAGATAAATTCGTCTCCGCCGTCCGCGCCGGGATTGCCGCCCCCGTTTCCGCCCTGGTTGCCGCCCGCCTGCTGGTACATCTTGGCTATTACGGGCTGGATGTCCCCGGTCAGCGTTTCTGTCGCGGCCTTTATCCTGTCGTTGTCGCCCGATTCAAGCTCGGTCTTGGCCTTGGCAACCGCGTCCTCCACGGTCTTTTTATCTTCTTCGGAGAGCTTGTCGCCCGCGTCTTTAACCGTCTTTTCGAGGCTGTCTATCAAACCCTCGAGGTTGTTTTTGTTGTCCACGGCTTCCTTGCGCTTTTTATCCTCTTCGGCGTACTTTTCCGCGTCCTTGACGGCCTTGTCGATATCCTCCTCGGAGAGGTTTGTGGAGGCCGTGATGGTGATGTTGGTGCTCTTGCCCGTGCCCAAATCCTTTGCCGTTACGTTGACTATGCCGTTTGCGTCCACGTCGAAAGTAACTTCAATCTGGGGCACGCCGCGGGGTGCGGGAGGTATGTCCGTGAGCATAAACCTGCCGAGGGACTTATTGTCGCGCGCAAACTTTCTTTCGCCCTGCAGGACGTTGATTTCGACGCCCGGCTGGTTGTCTGCCGCCGTGGAGAAAATCTGGCTCTTTTTAACGGGAATGGTGGTGTTGCGCTCGATGAGGGGCGTGGATACGCCGCCCAAAGTTTCGATGCCGAGGGTCAGGGGCATAACGTCCAAAAGGAGAACGTCCTTAACCTCGCCCGACAGAACGCCGCCCTGTATAGCCGCGCCTATCGCCACGCACTCGTCGGGGTTGATGCCCTTGAAAGGCTCCTTGCCCGTGATGCTCTTTACCTTTTCATATACGGCAGGAACCCTTGTGGAGCCGCCCACCAATATTACTTTTGAAATGTCGGCATAGGTGAGACCCGCGTCCGCCATGGCCTTTTTCATGGGCTCTACGGTGCGCTCGATGAGGTCCGCCGTGAGGGAATCGAACTTCTGCTTGGAAAGGTCGATGTCGAGGTGCTGGGGAGCGCCGTCAACCACCGTTATGAAGGGCAGGTTGATGTTTGTGGTGCTCATGCCCGAAAGCTCTATCTTGGCCTTTTCGGCGGCTTCCTTGAGCCTCTGCATTGCCATTTTGTCCTTGGAGAGATCCACGCCCGTGTCGCGCTTGAAGGTCTCCACAAGGAAGTTTATGATCTTGTTGTCGAAGTCGTCGCCGCCGAGGTGCGTATCGCCGTTGGTCGCAAGAACTTCAAACACGCCGTCGCCTATTTCGAGAATGGAGACGTCGAACGTGCCGCCGCCCAAATCGTAGATCATAACTTTTTGGGTGCCTTCCTGCTTGTCGAGGCCGTAGGCAAGCGCCGCCGCCGTGGGCTCGTTGATTATTCTGAGCACGTTGAGGCCCGCGATTTTGCCCGCGTCCTTGGTGGCCTGACGCTGGGAATCGTTGAAATATGCGGGGCAGGTGATAACCGCGTCGGTGACCTTGGTGCCGAGGTAGCTCTCCGCGTCCGTCTTGAGTTTGGAGAGGATCATCGCCGATATCTCCTGAGGAGAATAGCCCTTTTCGATATTAACTTTGTATGCCTCGCCCATATGGCGCTTTATGGAAATCACCGTTTTGTCGGGCTGGGCAACCGCCAGACGCTTTGCCGCCTGACCCACTATTCGGGAACCGTCGGCCTTGAACGAGACTACCGAGGGGGTAGTTCTGTTGCCCTCGCTGTTGGCAATTACGACGGGCTCGCCGCCCTCCATTACCGCTACGCACGAATTGGTGGTGCCTAAATCTATACCTATTACCTTTCCCATAATTATATTCTCCTTATTCGCTTATATATTTGAATTTAAACGGTTACGGACACTTGCGCGAACCGTATCACTTTGTCGCCCGATTTATAGCCCTTTTTGAGCACGAGTTTTATCGTGTTGGGCTCCTCCCCCTCGCCGCAGGGGGAATTCATCACCGCTTCGGCCACGCTTTCGTCGAACTTGTCGCCCGGGGAGAGTTTTATTTCCTCTATGCCGAGGGAGTTGAGAATCGTGGTAAAGCTCTTTATTATTTTGTCGATGCCCGCTTTGGTCTTTTCGTCCTGCGCGGAATCCAAGGCGTAGCCGAAGTTGTCGGCAACGGGCAACAGCTTTAAAACTGCTTCGGCGGCGCCGTCGCGGTAGGCGTTTGCAACCGCCGCGGCATTGCGCTTGCGGAAGTTGTCGTATTCGGCCGAAACCGTGTACCACTTGCGCTTGTAGTCCTCCGCCGCCGACTGCGCTTTTTCAAGCTCGGTAGGCTCCTTGGGAGGCTCTTGGGGGGGAGTTTGCTCCTCCGCAACGGGTTTTACTTCCGCTTCCTCTTGTTTTGTTTCCTTTTTGTCGTTCTTTTTTGTCATTGTATAAATACCGCTTCGGTTTTGCAGCGCGTCCGCACCGCTTAGTCACATTAATAATATAAAACATTTGCGGGGCGGTTAAACAAGGGCGGTCAAAAAAGTTACATTTTTTTGCAAAAAATTTGAACTATTGTTCGCGCGCGGGACTATAAATATAAAAATCGTTTGACAATATTTTCGGCTTTTGATAAAATACTTTTGTTTGCAACGGTACCGTTTCGGGAGTTTCCCCAACCGTTGCGGGCATTGCTTAAATTACAGGACAAAAAACAATTCGCAAAAAACGCTGATTTTTGCGAAAGAGGAGCCGCAACGGAGCGCGCTTGCTGTTTTGGCTTTGCCAAAATAGTTCAAAGCGAAGTTTGCGTTAAATTTTTTCGGGAGTTTCCCCAACCGTTGCAGGCATCGCTTAAAATTGCAGGACAAAAAACAATTCGCAAAAATCGCTGATTTTTGCGAAAGAGGAGCCGCAACGGAGCGCGCTTGCTGTTTTGG
>CANRKK010000002.1 GCA_947631195.1 uncultured Clostridia bacterium | reverse complement strand
AACGGCGCGCGCTCGCCTTTTTGCCCGACGAGTTTAAGACGATTATCTCAAAATTCCGCAAAAAGTGCGTTTAGCGGCAAGTTTTGCGGTTAAAAATTTATATTTTGCCGTATGTAGAGCCCGAACCGATCGCTTAGGCGTTATTGTCGGGCTCTTTTTAGTTGCAAAAATAAAATCAGCCCGCCGAGCTTCATTTATCCGGTCGGTTTTCCGCCCATTTTTTTGCTTTCAGCTCAAAAAGCCGCGTGTGGGCCGGGTTCATAAATTTTATCGAGGACAGTACCGCAAGTTTATAGCCTACGCTTTCGGTATCGCTGTTTGCAAGGAGACAGCGGTTTTTTTGCACTTTTAACAGTTTTTTTACAAAATAGGGGAGGCGGGGCAAATCTTTAACGTAGCGGTCCACGCAACTGCCTTGCCGCAGCCCCTTTGTTTTTATGGCCGCAACAAACTTTGCAATCTTCCCGTAACAAGCCGCTTCGAAAGTGCGGTCTGAAGATACATCGGATATGTCGAAGAGGTCGGGTTCAACGTCGGTTTCAAGTATTTCTATGTACAGGGGGTAAAGTTCCCGAATATATTCTTTTAAACCGAACTTAAAATAATACAGTCCGTTGTCGTCATAATCGCAGCCCTTTTTCGGGGCGGTTTCAAAAACCGTATTCATCTTATCGGCAAAAAGCTCCTTTAAAAAAAGTTCGGTATCCAGGCCGGGGACGGTAAGTTCTTCGGATATGGCAAGCCCCTCGATTTTATCCCTGTAGGCATACGGGTTTAGCGGCTGTAACTCCAAATCGGTAACAAATTTATCGAACGGAATTTTATCGCCTTGCCGCAGTTTGCCGAACGCAATGTTTTCAAGGGCATAGCTATCCGCCAACGCACAGACATGTATAAATTCGATAAAGCTTTGCAACTGTTTCATAATTACTACCTTTGTGTTTTTGTTGATATTATTATATCATTTTATTTGTATCAATCGCAAATATTTTAGCTGTCGAACAATGTCGAAAGAAGGGAACTTTAGTCAAAAATCAAAATAAACTTATATACGCATACAAATTAACAATTATATATAAAATCGGCAATTTAATACAATATAACCGTTATGGCAATAACAAGTAAACGCTATAAAGCGGTGTGTAATGAACGAGATTGCAACGAGAATTTTTAATTTGATTGCCGAAAAGGGAATGAGCCAAACCGAGCTTGCAAAAAAGGTAGGCATATCTAAGAACACGATTCAGAATTGGAAAAACGAAAAAGTATATCCTTCGTTGACGGTAATCGATAAAATATGCGAAGCAACGGGGATAACGGCAGAACAATTTTTCTACGGAATGGGCAGGAGAGACAAGTTAAATTCCGCGGATAAATTTCTGGACGGCTGGCGCCTTTTGAATGAGGAAGAAAAGGCGGCCGTTCTGCAAACGATAAAGGCCTTTAAAAGAGACAAGACGGTGAAAAATGATTGACGTAACAGGTAGAATTAAAGAACTGATGGGGACAAGGGGTTGGACCGCCTATGAGTTGTCCAATCAAACAGGCATTTCCACCAACGCAATTTATGATTGGTTTAAAATAGGCGCGGAGCCGACGTTGCCCAACATAATAAAAATATGCGAGGCGTTGGGAATAACGCTTGAACAATTCTTTTGCGGGGTGGAAGCGGATGCAAAAACTCCCGAAGAGGAGCAAGTTTTAAAGGAATGGTTCTCTTTATCCGATTTGGAAAAAGAGACTGTCCGCAAGATGATTGAAACTTTTCAAATTTTAAAAAAATAACTCCCCAAAAACAGGCCGAATTACGGGCCTGTTTTTTATTCCGCCGGAAAAAAGTAAAAAATGATTGACAACCCTATTAAATAGGGTATAATTTAAGCATCTTGTGGATATACTCAAAGCGCAACTCGGCGAAGGAGGCTGAAATTATGAATGTTTTTGAAGATATTAAAGAGGGCTTAAACCAAGCCATCGAGTATGAAAAGGGCAATCTCCCCGCGAGAACGACGGTTTTGGAGATTGCTCCCGTGGAAGTTTTCAGCGCGCAGGAAATACGCACGATACGCCAAAGCACGGGACTGACGCAAAAGAAGTTTGCCATGTATCTCGGCGTGTCGGTAAAGACGGTCGAAGCGTGGGAATCGGGCAGGAACAAGCCCGAGGGTGCGGCGTGCAGAATGTTGGCGCTCACCAAGGCAGACCCTTTGTTTCCCCGAAAATCGGGGATTGTTTCCGCATAACTCCCCAAAAACAGGCTGAATCACGGCCTGTTTTTTATTATGTAATAAGAAAACTACGCCGGCAGGATAGGGCGGCGGAAAGGGGCGGCGGCGCGTTTACTCGCCGTTCTATTTTTTTCGAAAATTTCTAAATTTGCTATTGACAAATCGCCGTTTTGGTGTTATAATCAAGAAAAACGGTTTTCTGGATTTTTTGTCCGTGAAGCCCGTTTTATTAAAAAAATACTAAAAAAACGGTTTTTTCCGTCAGGAGGAAGGATGAAAAAATTTACTGCGATACTTCTCATGCTACTGCTCGCGTGTGCCGCAGCTATAGGCGCGGCGGGTTGCGGCGGTTCCCGGGACGACCTTATCGTGTGGTGGCCGAGCGGCAAAGATTACCGCCAGATCATAGACGACGTGCTCGAGGACTTCAAAACCGACTATCCCGACGTGCAGGTCAAGGTGGCGTACAAGGATATGGACGCCTTCGACGCGTACAAGATGGCCCTTCAGGACGACAAGACCCGCCCCGACGTCGCCATAATAGACCACGTTTACGTTCAGGCTTTGGCGCAGAGCAAACAGCTTTTAAATCTTTCCGAAAGCGTGACGGCGGAGCTTAAGGCGAAATATCCCGAAGCGCTGTACAACGCCAACTCGTACGACGGAAACGTGTACGCCCTGCCCATGTCCGCAAACACCGTCGTTCTGATGGTAAATCCCAAAATTCTGAAGGACAGCGGAGTGGTGGACGGGAGCGGCGAGGCCGACATACCCGAAACGTTTGAGGAGCTTGTGGCCGCGTGCGAAAAGATAAAGGCGGCGGGCAAAACGGCGTTTGCGCAGCCTATGAACAGCTTTGCGGCGATGCCCTTCGCGGCATACGTTTCCCGCAACGGCGGGTCGATGATGTCTGCGGACGGCAAGACCGTGACCTTTGACGACGAGGGCGTTCTGAAGGCTCTTGCAAACTGGAAGGAACTTTCCAACTATGCAAACACCAACGCCTACGAGGAAGACAAGTTCTACACGGGCGGCGTGGCGTTCTGCGAGATGGGCAGCTGGTCTCTCTCCAACGTGACGGGAGCCGCCAAAAAGTTTGACTGCGCCTTTGCCGAAATGGTTAAGATAGACCCCGCGCTTCCCAACTATTCGGGGCTGGGGCTGTATTCCCTCTGTATACCCGCAAAGACGAGGGACAAGGAGGCCGCGCTTGCGCTTGCCGAATATCTTTCCACGAATAAGGACGTGCAGCTGAGGTTCAATCAGGCCAAAAACCTGTTCCCCGTCACCAACGAGGCTTTGGGGGACGAATACTACACCGGAAACGACGCGCTCAACGTGTTTGCCGCGCAGCTTCAAAAAGTTACGCCCAGACCCGCGACGCCCGTCTGGCCCGACATGGAGCAGGCCATCATAAATATGCTCAGGGAAGTGGTAATGAGCGACACGTCCGACTTTACGGACATCGTCTCGAAATACAACGCCAGGGTGCAGGGCTCTTTGGACAGACTGTATAAATAATTCCCGGGCGAAAAAAATATTGCAACAGGAGCGCTCCTGTCAGTGTTGCCCCCCGAGGGCAACACTGACAGGTCTTAACGGATTAATGTTGCGTTTGTTTTTTAAGAGAAAAACGTTTTTCTGAATAAAACGGCGGACATATCCGACAATAAAAATAAGGGAAAAACAAAAAAAGGATAGGAAAAATGACCAAGAAAAGATTTTTGTTAGCGGCGCTGTTTTCGGTGATGTTGGCTGCCATAGCGGCAGCGGCTGTGCTGTTTTCCGCATGCGCGGGCGGCGGCGACGGCGGGCACGTATTTTTCAAGCCCGCGGGCGTGTCGTCCAAGGTCTACGTTATAAAAGAGGACAAGATGTCGCGCGCGGAGAGGGAGATGGTAGTTTCGCTGCAGGGCATAGTGGCGCAAAAGAGGGCCATGATCTTTATAGAGGACCTCGACTCTCCCAACGAAAACGGCAACTCAAAACTGTGGCTCGACGATTTTGCCGAAAAGCAGAACGTCGAGATAGTTTACGTGAACAACGCTTGGAAGCTGCTCTCCATGTTTGCGGGCGAAATAACCGACATGAAGTACGTGCTCTACAGTTCGCCGTACAGCTCGGGCGAGATGTACGACCTTTCGATAAACCACGCGGCGACGATAGCGGCCGTGGAAAGGTACGTCATGGTGGACACGTCTATCGAGCTTTTGGCAAAGAGCCGCGGGTTCGTGCTCGGCGCGGACGCCCGCGAATACACCACCCGCACCGTATTTGAAAAATATAAGGACGTGCTCAACAAATCCTATCTCGTGCACCAGTCCCCCGACCGTTCGGAGCTGAGGGACTATGCCATCGCGGGCAAGGCGCTGTGCTACTATTCCGACTACGACACGGACCTTTCCATAAACCAGGACGTATTGAGCTGGGCGGACGACAACGCGCCCGTATTCGGCTGGACGACGAGCGAAACCAACTTCGTGGCGGCCAACACGCTGCGCAGCAAGATAACCGTTCCCGCCGACTGGAGCACCAACCTGTCTTTCTTCTCGGCGGCGCAGAGCGCGGGCACGATAGAGCAGGAACACTACGAGCAGCAGAAGGTGACGCCCGAGGCGGGCAAGCACTACGTTGCGATAGTTATGTCCGACGGCGACAACGTGCAGTGGATACAGCGCAACTTTATAACCAACCGCTCGTTCTTCGGTTCGCCCTACCGCGGCGACTTCAAGATGACCTGGGGAATAAGCCCCACGCTCAGCGACATAGCCCCCACGATAATGCAAAAGGTATATTCCGAAGCCACGGGAAAGGACCAGTTCATAACGGGGCCGGGCGGCCTGGGGTACGTGAATATCAGCGACTACAACGAGGAGCAGCTTTCAAAATACGCCTCGCTGACGGCCGAATATATGAAGCGCGGCGACCTCGAATACGTCAACTTTATAGATTCCTACGTGAACGAAAGCGCGCTGGCCGCGTTCGGTGAGCAGGCGCAGATCAAGGGCGGAATCTGGTCCGTCGGCAACAAGTATATAGAGGGCGAGGGCGGCGTCTACTGGGCCGGCGACAAGCCCTTTATAACGGCGAGGGAGACCCTTTGGCGCGCCAACGGCAGCGCGGACAACGACTACTACGGCTATACCGAGCGCGTCGCGCAGCGCATCAACGAGTACAAGTGCGACTATACCTCGATAGAGGGCTACACCGTGGTTATAGCCCACGCGTGGTCGATAGGCACCATGGATTACATCGCGCGGTTCGTGAATAAGCTCGACAGCCACGTGGAGCTCGTAACCGTGGGCGAAATGATACAGATGGTTACGGACAACGTCCGCCACAAGGACGTGTACGCCCTCGACGACGTCAAAAAAGAGGAAATAGAGCTGTGCGGGATAGATTCCGACCAGCTCATATGGAAAGACGTCAAGGATAAGCAGGCCACCGAGACCCGCACCTTCAACTTCAACAACCTCGTGGACTTCGGCGGGTTCGAGACCGGGCACGGCAGCAACGAGTACGACGCCGCGGCGTGGGTTGCGGAACACAACAACAGCATAAAGCTCGACGGCTCGGATATGGGCGACGGGCTCGACCCCATGCCAAACAGCTGGATGTATAACATGTTCGAGTTCGGCGAGGGGGACGACCTGTTCACCATAAACATGTACGCGGGCGACAAGGCCGATACGAACGTGCGCATACGCGCCCTGTACGAGGACGAAAGCGGCAATCTCGTAAGGCTCAATCTTGCGGACGGCTTCGGCGGGGAAAGCAGGCTGGACGAATACGGATACTTCCTCCTTACGCAGGGAAACAACGGGGAGTTCACCTTCGATATCTCCGCCCTCAAGGGCAAGCGCGTGATAATAAGCATAGAACAGGACGATAACGGCGAAGGCAGCGGAGAGCTTGTCTACGTTGATTATATCAAAATAACGGCAGCACAGGGGGAAGAATAAATGAAATGCATAAATAGGATAACGTCATTGATGGCCGCGGCGGTAATGTCGCTTGCACTGTTTGCGGGCTGCGCTCCCGAAACCGAAAAGTTGCCCGAGCCCTCGGACTATACCCCGCAGCAGTGGATAACCAACGAAAAGACGGAATTTGACGAGAATAAGATAGTTTTGTCCTTTGCCGCGTTTGCGGACACGCACCAGCAGTGGGGCAGCGAGCCGCGCAAGCAGAGGCTCACGAAGGCCATAAACCTTGCCAAAGAGTACGCGGGCGGATATCTCGACGCGATAACCGTGTCGGGCGACATCACAAACAGGACGGACAGGGACGAGGCAAACCGCTACGGCACCGCCACGAGCCAGCCCGACATAATGCAGTTTAAAAACGCGGTGGAGGAGGCGGTAAACGTGCCCGAGACGGCAGTTATATATTGCCTCGGCAACCACGACAACGATCCGCAGTACACCAACGTCACCGAAATGGCGAAGGTGCCCGGGCTCTTTAAGAAAAATTTGGGCGAGGACTACTTTAAAAACGACGTGGACGAGGGCCCCAACGGCTGCCGCCACGCGGTGGTTAACGGTTTCCACTTCATAGGTTGCAACGCTACCTATTACTGGCGGCCGGACGGATATACCGAGGAGGCCAAGCAGTGGCTTTTGGAAACGCTTGTAGAGATAACCTCGGAGGACCCCAACAAGCCCATCTTCGTCCTTGGCCACGCGCCCGAATACGGCACTACGCTGCGCAGCTCTATAGAGACGTGGTACGACAGGGACGTCGGCGAGATAATGCGCAACTTCCCGCAGTGCGTATATATTGCGGGGCACGTTCACAACGTAATACAGGACGAGCGGTTTATCATGCAGGAGGACTTCACGGCCCTCACCCCGGGCAGCGTGCATAACGAGGGGATCAGCATGGTTTACGAAGACGAGGAAAACACCAGCATAAGCAACCTCAAAGCCTACGGCACGACCGTGGACAACACCACGTGCAGCTGTCTTTTGTTGCAGGCGGACGAGAACAACAACGTGCGCGTTTTAAGGATAGACGGCAACGCCGACGACGGCAAGGGTTCGCTCATAAAGCAGCCCTGCGTTATACCCGCCCCGCAGGACGATTTGTCCCACCTCATTCCCTACAGCAGGGAATACCGCACGAAAAACAACGCCGCGCCCTATTTCAAGACGGGCGACGCGCTGGAAGTGACCAAGCTGGACGATTCCCGCGTAAAGTTCTCCATTCCCGCCGCAAAGGACGACGACATGATATATCTTTACAGGCTGGAATCCAATCTCGAGGGGTCGGAAACGCTCACGCAGCTGTATTGGCTGTCGCCCTTCTACTACTTCTATAAAAACGGCGACGAGATGATAAATCCCGTGGACTTTATAGCAGAGGACTACGAAAAGGGCAAGACGTACAACATCAGGGTTTACGCGGTAGACGTATGGTTTGCAGAAAGTCAGCCGCTTGAAATAACCGTAACAATTTAGAAAAAATCTTCAGGAGGGAAAAATGAAGAGACTAAAACTACTTGCACTCGGAATAACCATGGCAATGGGGATATCGGCAGTGGCGGCGTGCGCTCCGGATCAGACCGCGAATCCTACGCCCGAAAACCCGCCGCCCACGCAAACAACGGGAGAGGTTAAGGCGGGAACGTACGCCCAGACGCAGCAATACTTCGTAGGGCAGCAGATCTCCGTTAACTTCAAACAGCTTTTCACCAACACGACGGGCAAGGCGCTTGCCTTTACGGCGACGCCCGGCTCCATCACGTCAAGCGGCCAGTGGACGTGGACTCCCGACAAGGCGGGCGAGTTCGACGTCAGCATAACGGCAAGCGTGGGCGAGGGCGAGGATATCATTTCCGATACGCTTTCGTTTAAGCTCACCGTTACCGCCGTAGACAAGATCCGCGGGTTGAAGTTCAGGCAAACCGAACAATACCGCAGCGGAGACGAGATATCGGTAGACGTAAAACCGCTGTTCGATAAGGACGCGGACGTGGGCGAGCTCACCTATACGGCAAGTTTCGGCACGATAGCAAACGGCGTATGGACGTACACCGCCGACAAGACGGGCGTTTTGAGCCCCCGCATCACCGCGACGAGCGGATCCGACGACGGCGTGCTCGATCTGTACGTAACCGTGACGGGCGGGTTTGACGAGGCGCAGTCCGCAAACGTCACTCTGAACACGGAGGAAATAACCGTTTCGGACTACACGGTAAAGGCCGGCGAACAGGCCACTATATCGGGCCGCGCGGGCGACTGTGCCGAGACGACGCTGCTTGTTCCCGCAAAAGAGGCCGAGCCCGTGCTCACGTTCCTCTATAAGGGCGTGTGCCCCGGCAGCAACGGTGCACCCGCACCCATGCTGTACGCGTACGACGCGGAATCGGACGAGCTTCTGGCGGTGCTCTATAACGGCGTTATGGCCAAGTCGGGCGGCAAAGGACAGGGCATGGGCGTAGATACGGGCCTCAACAAGACCATAAGCTGGCAGCCCTACGCGTTCGAGCTCAACAGGTTCTTCCGGCTTGACGAAGCAAAATCCGTAAAATTCCGCTTTGCCGACGGCATAAAGGGCGGAGTTATCAACGGCGAGGCGATAGGCACGGGCACGCAGCTCGACGTCGAAATGGGCGGCAGCTCGGGCACTTCCGCAAGCTATGCGGCCGTGAACGTTGCGGCCAAGGCCTCGGCGGGCGTTATCGAAGCCATGGACGGCGAATGGACGCCCCTGATGAATTCCCAAAACAACAAGGTTGAAAAGACCGAAAAGGGCTTAAAACTTACGGCCAAGGGCGTGCAGGATCCCACGGAGGACGTTGCGGTTGCGGCCGTTCTGCTCGACAACGGCGAATCCAACCTTACGGACTATAAGATAACCGTAACCGGCACGGGCAAATACAGAATATACGCCTTTGCGGTAGACGCAAACAACGCGGGCAAGGCAGAGCGCGCCACGGTGGCGGCGTTCGAATACCTCCGTCCGGGCGGCTATTATAACGGCAACGAAACGTCCAAGGGCGATTTGGGCTGGCAGCAGGCCGACGAACACGGCGACGTGCTGTGGTATCCCGGTTCGGCTTCTATAGGCAACATGCACGTTGCTCTGGCGGTGTATATGTGCGCTTCCGAAACGGACACGTATATCGACGTTTCCACGGGCAGCGAGGGCGTTTATGCCTCCAAGTCGGCCGTTGACCTCGGCGCAAAGAGCACGTTTGAAGATATCACCTACGACTTCAGCGCAAACTTCTACAGCGTGTTCAACGGGGTAAACACCTTCGTCGAAACTTACGCTTTGAGCGCAGGCGCGCCCGGCTCCATCAACCCCACCACGGGCGTATGGACGGCAAACCTCGACAAGGCGGGCCAAAAGACCTTCACCGTAACGTGCAGCGCGGCGCAGTACTCCGACGAGATACAGGTAACGCTGGACGCGCAGGGCAGGATAGTCGTTGACCGGTTCGCACCCGAAAAGAGCGAATACGCGCTGGGCGAAACGCTCTCGGTAGACTTCTCGGAATACGTTAAAAACTCCACGGACGAGGCTGTGACCTATTCCGTCAACTACGGCGAAATAAATCAAAATACGGGCGAATACACCTTCAAACCCACGTCGGGCGGCATATATGAAATAAAGGTACTCGTGCAGCACTCCACGGGCGACAAGTCGATAGACTTCACCGTTCAGTTCAAGGGCAATATAACCGTCAGCGCATACGACGGCAAGGGTATCTACGACATCGGCAAAGCACAGACGGTAGATTTCAGCAAATATTTCAGCTGCGCAAACAAGCTGACATATTCGGTTGAAGGAAACCTCGGCACGATCGATCCCGACAGCGGCGTGTTCACGTTTACCCCCGCGGCGGGCGGAATTATCCCCGTAGCGATAACGGCCAACGACGCCACCACGGGCGAAAAAGCCGTTCTCAACGCCGAAGTTTGCGTAAAGGCAAAACTCGAAAACAACAAGGACGACGAGCTGGTTACCGTAAACGCGGAGCCCGTAACGATAGGCACGGCCGAATTCACCGCGGGCGAGCAGGCCACGGCGAAGAAAGGTGGCGAAATAAAGGCAACGCTCTCCGTTCCTTCTTCCGACAGAAATCCCGTTCTCACCCTTCTCTACAAGGGCAAAGGGAATGTGAAAGTATGTATAGAAGTTTATAAGGAAGGCGAGTTGCTGTGCTACCTGTATAAAAACGACGCGGCCAACGGCTCGGACAGCGGTCTCGGCGTAAAGGGTACCGGAGTAGACTCCGAGATACAGTATCAGATACTTGCGTTCGAACTCAACAACTACTTCGAATTTGCAGAAACGACGGAACTTACATTTGTATTTAAGGTTCCCGACCCTTCAGAAGCATATGCCGGCAGCGAGCTGAACGTGGCAAACGTGGCGGTTGTACCCGAAAATTATCTGACTTCGGCTTCCACCGACGACGGCAAGACATGGAAAGCCATGTATGACAACGCAGACAACAAGATGACGGTTAAAGGCAACACGATGCGCCTTGACGTAAAGGGCGTAGCGGGAGGCACGGAAGATTCCGTCATGGGCGCGTACAACACCTATGTGTTCACTGCGGCGGACGGCGTAAACGCCAAAAACCTTAAGCTCTGGGTAAAGGGCAACGCGCAGTACAGAATAATGTACTCGGCAATATACACGGGCAACACCACGCAGGAAGCAGGCACTTCCAACAAGAACAACGCGCAGGTTACGAGGATTTTCGTTTACGGCGCGCCCGGCAGCAACTTCAACAACTACACCAACTACGGCGATGAAACCGTTTACTACTCCGGCTGGAACACCGCCGATCCCGACGGCCGGCTTGTATGGTACTACGGCTCCACAAACATTCAGAACACCCAACTGACCATTTATGTAATGGTGCGCGCAAGCGAACAGGACACCTGGCTGGAGGTTTGCGAAAGCAAAAACGGCACCGGCACGTATTCCCTTACCGATGAGCTCAATTTAGCCGTGAAGAAGAATACCGCAATCTCGATGGACTTCACTTACTATATGGGCTTTGCGGGAGAGGGCGCAACCTACACTCTCGAGGGCGAAAACTGCGGCACTATAAGCGCTGCGGGCGCGTACTCCTTCACCCCTACAGAGGGCGGCAAGTACACCTTCACCGTAAAGGCGACCAAGGGCGAAACCACGATAAGCCTGCCCGTAACAATCTCGGTAGAGGGCGAGCTGAAGCTCGGCGAGTTCGAGGCGCCCTGGCAGAACGGAGCGGTAGGCAGCGAACTTACCAACGACTTCGGACCCCTTCTTACCAACACCACGGGCTATCCCGTAACGTGGGAAGCCACCTACGGTTCGTTTGAAGACAGCGTATGGACCTACACACCCGACGCGGGCGGCAACATCACAATCACCGTAACCGCAAAGGCGCAGACTCCTTTCGGCGAAAAGTCGGCAAGCCTTGAATTCACGATAAACGTAAAGAGCCTTGTGGAGGCCACGGGCGAATATAAGCAGACCGCCGACATAGTTGCGGGCACTGCGGCCGAGCTCGACTTTGACGGGCTGTTCACCTACAACGGCGCGGGACAGGGCGAACTTACCTATTCGCTCGACAACGCCGAAGAATACGAGGGCGCAGCTTTCAACGGCTCAAAACTTACCGTAACGTTCAAAAACGGCGGCATAAACGTATTGCAGGTTAAGGCCGAGCAGAACGGACAGTCGGCTCTGCTCACCGTAAAGGTATCGGTACACGGCATATTTACCTCCGCAAACGAAAAGGCGGAAGTGAGCAAGGAAGACACGGTTATAAGCGGCAGAACCTATAAGGCGGGCGAAGTTGTCACCCTGACGGACGGCGACGGAGTATCCGCAACGCAGACTATAAATATCCCCGCAACAGAAGACCATCCTTACCTGTATTTCTACTACAAGGGCAAGGGTCACCCCAAGGTATTCGTAAGTATTACCGATAAGTCCGGCAAGGAGTATGTTCTGTTTACCGGCGATAAGGCAGACCCCAAATACGGCAGAGGAATGGGCATAGGCACAAAGGCTAATCAGGCTGCTATTAACACAGATACCGTTTGGCTTTTGAATGTGATAGATTTGACGCTTGTAGACGGCCTTAACATAGCCGCACCCGAAACGTTTACTTTCACCGTAAAAGATTTGGTACCTTCAACCGATTCCTTATATAGAGCGGGCGACAATCTTTGCTTTGCAGGCGTGCGCGCCATAACGGCGGAAGAGCTCGGCGGTAGCGGAAATATAGGCAACTTCGGTTCTAATGGCCTCGTCAAAGTTGAAAATGCCGAGTTAATTTTCCTGAACAACGACGAAAACGTAACGCTTTCAACCCCTACCGAAAAGTCGGTTAAGCTCGACATAAAGGGCGTAGAGGGCAACAAGGACACGACAACAGTTCTGTTCTACTCATATATTGCAACTTCCAAGATTTACGGCAGAGAAATATCGCTGTTTATAAAGGGCAACGCAAGTTACAGAGTACAGCACCTTGCCGTAAACAAAGCTACGGGAGCCGTACAGAATTCACGTTGGCTTGAATCGGGCGTTTACGCTGCGGGCGACGGCAACGACTACGATATGGAGTGGTACACCGCTCAGGAAAAAGGCAACTGGCACGCCACCAACACGGGCAGAGGCTATGACGGTTGCAGAGTTACCGTTATAGTAATGGTACGCGCAAGCGAGCAAGACACATGGCTTGAAGTTACCAGCGGCTTCGACGCACCCGAGGGCGTATATCTCCGTTCGGGCGAATGGGACAACACCGTAAGATACGACAACAACACCGGAGCCGTTAAATTTACAGCCGGCACCGCGGGCAGCATAAGAGTATTTACGATGTTCTATGGCGTGAAAGGCGGCGAGGGCAGCGGTTCCGAAAAGGTTACCGACAACGCTGTTGCTACTAATTACACGTTTGAAATTATGAAAGACGGACAGGTTACCTCCGAATACGGCACGGTAACGGCCGGTGTATGGTCGCATACCTTTGCAGAGGCAGGCACGTATGAATTCGTTATCCGCGGAAAACTTACGATAAACGGAAATGAATATTATGCCGACCTGAACATGAAGATAACCGTAACCTAAAAAAAGGCGAAACGTGCTGCGGCGGCATGCCGCCGCAGCCGCAAAGGCTTTTTGACAATTTTGACAACACATCATTTTTCTCCGATTTAATAAAAATTGCGGCGGCCGTTCGGCCGCCGCAATTTTTATATATGTGCTGCGTGAATTAAGGCTTGTCATTTCGAACGATATGAGACCCACGTAGTGGGCGATTGAGTGAGAGAATCCCCCTGTGGCTGCTCTTGGTCGTTTGGAACAGCACCTTAAATAACCTCGACCAGCCCACGGGGGGATTATTTCGCTTACCGCTTCGCTCACGCTCTGCCGTTTCCCGCAAAGCGGGAGCCCTCGGCAGGGCAGCGGCGGCAAAGCCGCCTCGCGCAAAATGACACGTTTCATCGGAAATTGTACATATTTAAAAATTGCGTTGCGAGGAGCGCCACACCTCTCTGTCATTCTGCGCAAACGTCACCCTTCTCCCTCTGTCATTCTGCGCGAATAACACTCTCCCTACTGTCATTCTGAGGAGGGCGCAGCCCGACGAAGAATCTGTCGCGCAGCGACTTTCAAATAATGCCAACGCAAATTAAGGTTTGTCATTTCGAACGATATGAGACCCACGTAGTGGGCGATTGAGTGAGAGAATCCCCCTGTGGCCGCTCTTGGCCGTTTGGAACAGCACCTTAAATAACCTCGACCAATCCACAGGGGGATTATTTCGCTTACCGCTTCGCTCACGCTCAAAATGACACGTTTCATCGGAAATTGTACATATTTTAAAATTGCGTTATTATATCCCATTTTTTAACATTATTGGGGGGGTGGGCGGGACAAAATAAAAAAAAGAGGGCGGCGGAGACCGCCGACCCTCGTGGGGGGGTGGGACTCAATCGGCATTGAATCCCCGTATGAACTCGAGTATGTCGTCAAAATTGTCGTAGAATTTGTCGCAGAGGGCCTTGGTGCCGCTCTCTGCGATATTGCCGCCGCCGTAGCCTATCACGAAGTACCCCGCAAGCCTTATCGAGCAAACGCCCGCGCCGCTGTCCTCTATGCCCGCAACGTGGCAGGCCTCGTGCATGTTCAGCCCGACGGCCGCGGTTTCGGCGTACAGCCACGGGTGGGGTTTAGGCGAAAGCTCGCCCAAGGTGCCCACGCTCCCCTTTTTCAGCGGGAAACCCGCCGATACGGAGCAGTCGTAAAAGTCTTCGGGCTTGCCCATGCCGAGGGTGTCGAACGCCGAAGTTATCTCCGGCCAGGCCTTTTCGTACAGCCCGCTCGTTACCAGCCCTATCTTTATGCCCAGCTCTTTGAGGCCCAGCAAAAATTCTTTAAGGCGGGGGGAGGGGGTAAACGCGCCCTTTCTGCCGCGCCCCTTCATAATTTCGTCCATTTCCCTGTGGGTGTGTTCAAAGTAGTACGCCCGCGCCTCTTCCAGCGATTTTTCGGGGCAGTACTTGTCTATGCAGTATTTAAGGTGTTCGGTTACCGAATGCCCGCTGACGTAGGGGAGGTCGCTCTCCTCCAAACGGAAATTTTTATCGCCCAGAAGGGAGGCGGTCGTCTGCTGGATTATCCAAATCCAGAACTCCTCGCTCTTTACGCTCGTGCCGTCGAGGTCCATCAAAATCGCCTTTATCGGCTTTTTGAGTTCGGTTTTTTTGACGGGATAGTATGCGGGGAAGCCTACCGCCGAGAGCACGTAAGCGAGCGTTCTGTCCCCGAAGCAGATAAATTCCACCTTGCCGTCGCCCGTGGCGTAGACGGCCTTGACGCCGTCTTTGCCCGTTTTAAAGTACCCGTCGCTGCATAATTCAAGTTTTTTCAGGCCGCAATCTTCGTCAAACGTGCCCAGATCTCTTATAGTAAAGCTCATATTATTTTTTAAGTTCCAGTTTAAAACTTTCTATCTTGTGCGGGCCTAAATCCAGCGTGAAATTTTTGCCGTCGAAGTCGGTGTCCGCCACAAAGGTTTCGTCCATTCTTATGCGAGTTATCTTCTGCACGGGCAATATCGTGCTCACTTTCAGTTTTACGTTTTCGCCCGTGACGTTCCATATCCTTAAGGTTATGCCGCTCTTGTCCTCGGACTGTTTTATCGCGGAAGTCATAACGTACCGGGGTTTGTCGAAGGAAATAAAACTTGCCGTGGGCGGAAGTACGCCCTTGAAGGGCACGCCCTGCACGGCCTTGAAGCCCGCTTTGTGCGCGTAGGCCGCGTGGAGCACGTCGCCTTTTTGCCAGTCGCCTTCGTGGGGATAGAGCGCAAACTCATACTCCGTTTTTCCGAAGCAGTGCTGGCCGGTGTATTTATCGAGTTCATACACGTTCATCTTGGAATTGGCGGTCATGTACGCCCTCTGCGTGCGGATGAGGGTGATTTTTACGGTGCGTTCGCCGTCGTCGCCCACCTCGTATTCCCTGAGGCCCTTCGTAAGCACGGCAAAGCCGTTTTCGCCGTCCGATACGTCCACGAAGTTCTGCATGGGCTGGTATGCGGGGAAGGCTTCAAAATTGTCCTTGTGTTCCCTGTGCTTTATGGTGCGGCGGGCGATGTCCCACGCGCTTTCGCAGTTGACCCAGTCGGCGTTTGCAAGGCCCGTGGGGAAGTTTACGCACAGCTTGTGGTCGCGCGCGTCGTTCCAGAGCACGGTGCGCACTTTAAGATATCTTGCGCCCTTTTCAAGCGTGAGTATGTTGAGTATTTTAAGTTCTTTGGTCTCCCGCGTGCGGTCGTTGCCGTCCACGGTTGCGGCGGCGGGGATTTTAAACGATATTTCCACCGCAAACGCGCCGCGCAGCAGGTTGCTCTCCGTCATTGTTATGGTGGCGGGGGAGCCGAGCGAGGTGCAGGTGAAATTCCGCTTGGGCTTTTGCGTTATGTGCGCGCTGCCCACTTCGCCGTCGTCCGTGTAGTACATCATCTTTTTCATCGTGCGGCCCGTGGTTTTGTCGGTAATGTCGAACGTGCCGTTGGGGTTTATCTCTACTTTGAGGTATTCGTTTTCCAGCGTGCCGCCCTCGCGCGCGATCAGCTTGCGGTTTTCGCCTATTTCGGGGTTATACGCAAGTTCGGGCCCGCGGAATCTCAGCGCGTAGGTTTTGTAGCCGTTCCGGGGAACTTTGGCCCGTATAATTATGTGCTTTCTGTTGGCGTTGAATTTTATCGCCTTGGTGTCCAGTTCGCGCTCCACGCCTATGGAAATATCGTCGCGGGAAAGCTCGCAGTATTCCACCTTGTTGCCGTCCTCGTCGACTATATCGTAAAAGTCGCCGCCCTGCGCCGCGCCGTCCACGCCTATGTCCACTTTGCCGCCCTCAGTTTTGGGGGTGTCTATAACCACTTCGGCGATTTCCTCCCTGTCGAAGGGCAGGGTGTTGAAAAGCGTGAGGGTGTGGTCGTTTTCTTCAAATTTTTCCGCGGTGTCTATCTGCCCGAAAAGATTTATCGCCCCCCTGTTGCAGCACTCTTCGGCAACCGTCTTGGCAAGCGAAAAGTTATACAGCATATCCTCGTGCGCGCGGTCTACCGCCGCCCCGCAGATGGAGTCGTGCGCGTGGCATTTTAATAGCGCTTCCCACGCCCTGTCGAGGTTGGTGCGGGGATATTCCTTGCCGTACGCCGCCGCGTAGGAGCAGAGGGGCTCGGCAAAGTTTATAAGGTTGTTTTCGCAGTCGTCGTTCAAAATCTTGATCTTTATGCGCGAGGAATGTGTGGCCCCGAGCAGCGCGTTGAAGTTGTTGTACTCCATCGTGGTGTATCTCAGCTCCCCGCGGTGCACGGCCTTTTTATATCCCTTTACCGACTTTATCGCCGCCATATAGCTGTCCAGCGAGTCCTGAACTATCTCCACGTCGGGGTAAATCTTGTTCATGTCCTCTATCAGTTCGGGCAGGTATCTGTAGGGTTCGTCGTTGTCCTCCATGTTCAGCGCAAGAATGTGCGTGCCGATGGAATAGGGTTCGGCCTGCGCCAAAAGGCGGTCGAGGGCCTTTTTGAGGGTCGCCCCGTCGTGGATATAGTCAAAGTCCTCGTGCAGCAGGGTAAACGCCTTTTCGTAAGACTTCATGTCGGCCATATGCACGGGGCGCTCGGATTTATTATAGGTGTAGGAGAGGTCCTTTTCGCCCTTGCCCAAAACGGCGGGGCCGTGCACGTAGAAAAACCAGTTCGTGCGCGTTACCTCGTCAAAAGTGCGGAGCGTGTCGATCTGCGTGCCGTCGGCGCCCTCCCATACGAACAGCGGGGTGAGTATGTGCTTGTTGGTGCCGCGGTAAAAAATGGCGTCGTCCATTCCGAAATTTTTATACAGCTGCGGCAGCTGCGAGGGCTGGCCGTAGCTCGTGGCGGTGTAGCCCGATTTCATTCCCCCGCCGAATTCTTCCGCCATCTTGTGCCCGTGCAGCAGGTTCCGCACAAGCGATTCGGGCGCAACGGTGTTTGTTTCGGGCAGGGTGTACCAGTTTACCACAAACAGCCTGCCCGCCTTTACGAGGTCTATTATGCGCTGCCTGTTTTCGGGCCTGATGGAAAGGTAGTCCTCAAGCACGATCGTGCCGCCGTCCACGCAAAAATAGGAGTACTGCGGCTTGCTCTCCAAAAGATTTAAAATGTTGTCCAAAAGGTCGCCAAGCCTCAATTTGCTCTGCTCGGCGGTGTGCCTCCATTCCCTGTCCCAGTGGGTACCGTTGATCAAGTGAATCTTCTTCATATTTTTACCCCAAAAAATCGGTTTTCTTTAACTAATATACTATATTTTTGCACATTTGTAAAGCAAAAAATAAAAATTTTTGTGACAAAATTTTTTAAAAAACTCTTTACACGGCAAAAACGGTATGCTATAATGAAATTTATAGAAAACCGATTTTTTAGAGGGCTTGAAAATGGTGCATATAATCGACTTTTCCAAACTTTCCGACGGGGAGGCGGCGCTCGCGCTTTTTTTGCAGGGCGTGCTTGCGAGGAAGGGCGTAAAGATATTCATGGACGCCGACAACTATCTCCCCTATCTCGAAGAAGAGGGGGAATATATTGACGTCTTCGACGCGGTAAAAAGGTACGCCGAGCAGTTCAAGGGGGCCGTGGCGTACGACCTCGGCTGCAACGACGTTTCGGTAAACATGGCCGCGACGCTCGCCGCCGCCTACGACGTGCTGTGCGTCCCGCGCGCGCTTATAGATAAGGTAAACGGGCTGGGCGTAAAAACGGTGGGCGACCTTGCCCGCGTAGAGGGCTCCCCCGCCCAAAGGCAGCGGACGGTGTGGAATCTCGTTAAGGACAGGCTGTCCAAAACCGCCGTCGTGCACCAGGTGGTAAAGGAGGGCAATTTCCACATACGTCTGTACGATTTTGCCATCGCCAACCGCTGGCCCGCGATATATACGGGCGAAAGTTGCGAGGACAGGGCTTTCCGCAGGGAAGTGCTGGAGTTTGCAGACAAAAATATCCCCGTGTACGGCTGGAACGACGACGAGATATCCTTTATCCTCGACATTTCCAAATACGGGGACTACGCCGTGCCCTGCGACTGGTCGCTGAACCACAGCTATTTCGGCAAGAGCCGCATAAAACTTGCTCAAAACGCAAAGAGGACGCCCGTAAGTGAGGGGAAGCACTACGCCGCGATAGTCGTCAGCGACGGCGACAACGTGCAGTGGCTGGAGCGCGACTTTGCCACGGACAGCCTCTTCGGGCAGAGACAGCAAAGCGGCGCGGACTACAAGATGAACTGGACCTTCGCCCCCTCGCTCGCGGAGCTGTGCCCCGCCGCGGCGAAAAGGATTTATTCGGGGAACAAGTCCGACTATTTCGTGTGCGGGGTTTCGGGCATAGGTTATGCAAACAGCATGTCCTATCCTTGGGAGCATCTGGAGGAATTCACCCGCCTTACCTCGGAGGGCATGGAGACGTGCGGCCTGAACGTTGTGACCCTTTTGGACAACCTCGGCAACGTCGAAAATTGCAAAAACCTGCAGGGAAGGTTGCATTTTTATTCAAAACGTGATAACATATACGGCGGCATATGGGAATTGGACCCCGACAGGTACTCGAGCGGCCGCGGAAGGATATTCTGGTGCGACGGCAAGCCGTTCGTGTCGGTGCGCTTTACGATGTGGCACGAGAGCGGCAGGCAGGGCGTATGCGACAAAAAGTGGATAGAGGACTTCGCCGCGCGGGTAAACGCCGTAAAGGCCGACCCCTCCTCGTGGGAGGGATATTCCGTGATAAACGTTCACCCGTGGACCATGAATATGGAAAACGTGGACTATTTTGTCTCCCTTCTCGGCGACCACATAGAGCTTGTATATGCCGACGAACTGATCGAATTAATACAGAGGAATGTAAAGAGATGAAAAAAGTAGCCAAAATCACCGACGTCGCCGCAATGGCGGGCGTTGCCAAGTCAACGGTCTCCAACGTGCTTACGGGCAGAAAATTCGTCAGCGAAGAACTGCGCAAAAAGGTCCTCGACGCCTGCAACGAGCTCGATTTCCATCCCGATTTTTACGCTTCGGGGCTTTCCAGCCGCAAGTCCAACATAATAGCCTTTTTAATAGAGAGCACCGAGGACGTGGACAGGCACTTTTACCGCCAGCTGATAGTTTCCTGCCTCAAGGAGGTGTCCCGCTTCGGCTATTCCCTGCTTTTATACTACAATTCGGACAGGGAAAAGCTGATAAACACGCTGCGGCAGGGCATGGCGCCCATAGACGGCGCGCTTCTTATGAGCCCCTTCTTGCACGACGAACGCTTAAAACATATGGAGTCCGAAAGGGTGAGCTGCGTCGTAGTGGGCAGGCCGGGCGAAAGCCACAACATAAACTACGTGGACGTGGATAACCGCAACATGGTTAAAACGGTCACAGAATCGCTTGTCGGGGCATACGGCAAGGACATATATCTCATCAACAGCGACAGCCGAATGACCATTTCGCAGGACAGGGCGGCGGGCTTCGGCGAAGCGTGCGCCCGCTACGGCATAGACCTTTCGGGCAGGATTTTCGAGAGCGTGTACGGCACCAAGGCCGACGGTGAAAATTTTGCGCTGGAAGTGCTTAAAAAGGATACCGTGATAATAACGGCCAACGGGCTCGTGGCAAGCGGGGTGTACGCCGCCGCCGCGGCCAAGGGATTGGAAATAGGCAGGGACGTGGGCGTGTTTGCGCTGGGCACGTCGCTCCCCTCGGACGCGTTTACGCCGTCTTTGAGCTATGCCGACCAGAACTACGACGTGGTGGGCAGAAGGGCAGTGCAGCTGCTGATTTCCGAGATAGAAAACGGCTATAAAAAGGAGAGCGTCATTTTAGAGAGCCGCGTGGTTCACAACGCCTCCACGAGCAGAATCCAAAAAAACGGTTAGCGGCGTGCACCTGCACGGCGCTGCGGCGGGACCGCTGCGTCCCGCCGCTTTATAAAATAATCAGATAAAATCGAGAAAGGCTATTGACAAGCCGCAACGGCTGTGATAGAATATGGAAAAACGGTTTTTTGTGTTATAATTCCATAACTTAGCTGCCGTTTTTTTTAAAACCGACCGCAAAAAACGGTTTTTTACGGCGCGCGGGCATCGGTTTCCCCAAAGAGGGGAATAACGTATCGAGGGCGTATTCAAGGAAGGGTGGAAAGATGATAAAAACGAAGGGCAAGCGGCTTTTCGGCCGCAAGGCGAAGAGGAACATCACGGCGTACGCCATGCTTTCTCTGCCGATTATCTGGTGGGGAGTGTTTTTTCTGTTCGCCTTTATAAGGGCGATTTACTTTTCGTTTACCGATCTCAGGTTTGACGAGTCGCAGATTATGGAATACGGCTTCCAGAACTACGCGCGGCTGTTTTCGGACGCGACTTTCGGCAAGGCGTTCGTAAACACCCTGATATGGACGGTGGTAATGACGCTCGCCAACAACCTGATAGGGCTATTGGTGGCCTTTCTGATATTCAGGCTCACCAAGGGCAGCAAGATATTTTTGGCGCTTTTGTTCTGGCCCACGTTAGTTTCGGCGGTAATTGGTTCGGAGATAACTAAAATAATCTTCAACCCGGGCGACAGCGGGGTGATGAACTCGATAATAATGGCGATGGGCGGCAATCCGCTGGGGTGGTACAACGACCCCAACATTGCGTTGTTTACCCTTATGATATTGCCCACGCTGCTCGGGTTTTCAACGCAGATGATGATATACTACGTGGCCTTTATGGGCGTGCCCAAGTCCTACGTGGAGGCGGCGCGGCTGGAAACGAAGTCGAATTTCAAGATACTCTGGCACGTGTACGTCCCGCTTATAAAGAGCGCGCTCACCTATAACCTGCTGATTTCCATCGTCGGCAACATGAAGATAATGGCGCCCATGCAGTTGGTCAGCGTGGACGGCGCGGGCGGACCGTTCGACAGCACGGTCACAATAATGCTGTATCTGTATAACAAGGGCATCACGGGCTATGAAATGGGCTACGCCTGCGCGATAGGCGTGGTAATGCTCATAGTAATTCTTGTTTTGGGCGTCGTGCAGATGAAGTTCACGGGCAAAGGAGAGGACTATGAGTGAGTTGCTTTTAAACAGGCGCAAAAAGCGTTCGCGCGTGCCCGATATCTGCATAATAGTTCTGCTTTCGGTGATAGCCTTTTTGCAGATTTTCCCCTTCTGGCTGCAGATAGTCACCTCCCTGCAACCCCTCGATTTCCAACCCGAATCGGGGAAGATATACTGGTGGCCCGTCGCCTTAACCTTTTCAAACTACGCCGAAGCGATTGAACACGTCGACTTGTGGCGGGGCGTGCTCAACAGCCTCATCGTGTCGCTCGGATATACGCTTCTGAGCGCGGTAGTGGTGCTGCTTGTGGGGTACGTGGTGGGCAAAAAGGACTTTGCGGGCAAAAAGGTGATAAAGGCCTGCCTGCTGATAACCATGATGGCCCCGGGCGAGCTGATGATGGTCACAAACTACAAATTGATATCCGACATGGGGCTCACCAACACGTACGCCGCGCTGATACTCCCCGGCCTCGTGAACGTCACGGGCATATTCTTGGTGATATCCTTTATGAACAGCATCCCCAACGCCGTGTTGGAGAGCGCGGACATAGACGGCGCGGGCGAACTGACGAAACTTTTCAAGATAGTTTTGCCCATGTGCATGCCCGTCATCGCCACGTACTTCATACTCAATTTCGTGGCGCAGTGGAACGATTACCTCTGGCCGATGGTCGTAACCAGCGACCCCGACCTGTTCACAATACAGCTTAAACTTACCGAATTCACCTCTTACTACGGCGGCTTTGCGGACAATATTTTAAGGGCTGCGGCGCTGATATTCACGCTGGTGCCCGTGATTATAATTTACCTCTGCTGCCAAAAACAGTTCGTGGAGGGGCTTTCGGTGACGGGAATGAAATAGGAGGAGTTTATGGATAAAGCCGCCTGCGGGACGCAGGGATATAAACCCCTGCCCGCCACAAGGTTTAAATCGTTTTTCTACTATTCGAAGGAATATTTTTTCAAGCTCGTGATCTTCGGGGCGGCGGGCGCGCTGTTTTTCCTGCCGCAGCTTCTGTGGACGTTTGCTTCCAACTATTCCCTCGCGAAGGGGGCGGCCGTCCTCGACCCGTCCTCGCCCGCGTACGCCGACTCGTTGGCGGCCTTGAGGATAAGCGGGACGCTGACTTCGGGGCTTGTTTCCGTACCCCTTTTCGCGCTGTTTTTTGTCGGGCTTTCGGGCGCCTTTTACGCGGCGATGCGCATCTCCACGGGCAGGTTTTGCACGGTTGCGGACTTCTTTAAGGGCATAAAGACCTGCGGGCCGCGGTTCGCGCTTGCGGGGCTCGTGTTCGGGCTTTCGTTGTTCGGGTTCAGGCTGCCTTTCGCCCTGTATTCGGCGGCAAAAAACCAATACGTGTACGCGTTTTTCACGGCAGTGGGCGGGTTGCAGCTGATACTTTCTTCCGCGTTCGTCCTTTGGTACTGCACCCAGACCGCGCTATATACGGCAAGCGTTTGGCAGATAATAAAAAATTCGGTGCGCCTTGCGTTCGGCAAATTCTTGCCCACGCTCGCCGCTGCGGCCGTTGCGGCGCTTCCGTATGCGCTTGCGGCGATAATCCCGCCGCCCTTCAACCTTTTGGCGGTGTTGGCGCTCTCGTTTTTGTATATAGGCTTTGCCTCTCTCGGCCTCACGTGCTTCGCCCACGGCGTATTCGACAAAACCATAAACCCCGCGCTCGGCAGCGAATACGTGGGCAGGGGACTGTGCCCCGCGGGCAAAAATAAATAAAAATAACAAAACGGATATTTTGAATTAATATGATAGTAAAATTGATACCGTCCGTAAAGAGTTACATATGGGGCGGACATAAACTGAAAGACGAGTGGCACAAGCAGGGCGAGGGCGCGCTTTCGGAGGCGTGGGAGCTTTCGTTCCACCCGCAGGGGCTTTCGCTGATAGACGGCGGGCAGTATGCGGGCAAGCCGCTTGCAAGCGTGGCCGCGCGGGCCGACTGGGGGAAAAACTGCGATACGTTTTCGGTTTTTCCCGTGCTGAACAAAATTATAGACGCCGCAAAGCCGCTGTCGGTGCAGGTCCACCCGTCGGACGAATACGCCTTGTCCCGCGGCCTCTTGGGCAAAACGGAAATGTGGTACATACTTTCGGCGGACAAAGGGGCCTGCATCTACCTCGGGTTTAACCGCGATTTGACGGTTGAGGACTTCGACGAGGCCGTAAAATGCGGGGACGTGTGCAGTTTATTGAATAAAATAGAGGTAAAGGCGGGCGACGCGTATTTTATTCCCGCAGGCACGGTGCACGCCGTAGGGGCGGGGGTAACGCTGTACGAAGTCCAGCAAAACAGCTCCGTCACGTACAGGGTTTACGACTACGGCAGAACGGACAAGGACGGCCGCCCGCGCGAGTTGCACCTCGAAGACGCGCGCAGGGTACTGAATTTTTCAAGGACGGAGCCCAACCCCGTGAGGGACAGTGAAAAGCTGTTCTCCTGCAAGTACTTTTCGGCGTACGCGTTTTCGGACGGCATGCGCATAGGCGGCGGAGACAGTTTCAGCGCTGTTACCGTCACGGAGGGCTGCGTGCGGCTTGCGGATCTGGAGCTTAAAAAGGGAGATACCGCGTTTTTGTCGGCGGGCGAAGTTGCCGATTTGAGCGGAAAGGGAAAATACATATTGACTTGCGTGGGAGATATATACAGGTGAACGTACAGGAATTTTTGAAAATACACGGGCAATCGCCCGAAGAAATAAACATATTCGCATACACTACGCAGTTTTTGGAAGAGATGCGGCTGGGACTGGAGGGCAAGGGGAGCCTTAAAATGTTCCCCACGTACCTCGGAGTTTACGACCCCGCGTACGGGCAGCGGCCCTCCAAAACCATAGTTATGGACGCGGGCGGAACCAACTTCAGGAGCGCCCTCTGCCACTTCGACGCGGCGGGAGGCATGGTCATAGAAGATCTACGCAACGTACCCATGCCCGCCACCGACAGGGATCTGTGCGCCGAAGAATTTTACGACGAGATAGCCCGCAGCATAGTCAGGCTCTTGCCCGAGGGCGGCGACATAGGCTTTTGCTTTTCCTATCCCGTGAGCATGGCCCCCGATTTGGACGGCATGGTCACGGACACACCCAAGGAGCTTAAAGCGCGCGGAATAAAGGGCACGCGCGTGGGCGAAAGCACGCTGAGGGCGATAACCAAATATCATCCCGCCGCGCGGAAAATAGTTATTTTGAACGACGCGGTGGCCACCCTTCTGGGCGGAATGGCGCAGACCTGCGGGATCTTTTCCTCGTATATAGGCTATATCTACGGCACGGGCACGAACGTGGCGTACGTGGAAGATACCGTAAACATCCAAAAACTGCACTACGTTACGAGTTTCGGCGAAAAGATGATAGTCAACACGGAGTGCGGCAACTACGATAAATTCCCGGCGGGCGACTTTGACGCGATTGTCGCGGGCGAGACCTCCGACCCCAAAAGCCAACTGTTTGAAAAGACGTCGGGCGGCAAGTACCTTGCAAAGCTGATTAAGATTACCTTGGAGGCGGCCGCGAGGGAGGGCGTGCTGGAAAGCCCCGTAAACCTGCCCGAATTCGGGCTCGGGGAAGTTTCGGACTTCCTTAAGGGCGCGAAAAACGCGTTGGGCGGAGCGTTCGGGAGCGAGGCCGACGGGATAGCGGCGGCGGACATAATGACGGCCCTTATAGACAGGGCGGCGCGCAAGGGCGCGGTGGTAAACGCCGCGGCGGCGATAAAGTCGCGGGTCCCCGCAGGCAAAACGGCGGCAATCGTGGCCGAGGGCACAACTTTTTATAAACTCTACGGTTACAGGGACCGTTTTGAAAGATACCTGCACGCCATTCTGGCGCGAAAAGGAATTTCGTATAAAATTATCGGCGGGGAGGAACTCAATCTTACGGGCGCGCTTGCCGCCTCCGCGATAACAAGCCAAATGAACTTTTCGGACGGGAAAGGGAGGGTAATATGGCCGAAGTAAAATTGGAACACGTATATAAGGTTTATCCCAACGGCGTAAAGGCGGTCAACGACTTCACCATGGATATCCGCGACAAGGAATTCATAGTGTTCGTGGGGCCGTCGGGTTGCGGAAAGTCCACCACGCTCCGCATGATAGCAGGGTTAGAGGATATAAGCGCGGGCAAGCTGTTTATCGGCGGCGAACAGGTAAACGACGCCGAACCGAAGGACAGGGACGTCGCCATGGTATTCCAAAACTATGCGCTTTACCCGCACATGTCCGTTTATGCCAACATGGCGTTCGGACTTAAACTGAGGAAGCTCCCCAAAGAGGAAATAGACCGCAGGGTGCGCGAGGCGGCGGAAATTTTGGGCATAACCGAATATCTTGAAAGAAAGCCCAAGGCGCTGTCGGGCGGGCAGCGGCAGAGGGTTGCGCTCGGAAGGGCGATCGTGCGGGAGCCGAAAGTGTTCCTTTTGGACGAGCCGCTCTCCAACCTCGACGCGAAACTCCGCACGCAGATGCGCGCCGAGATAGCAAAACTGCACCAAAAAATCCAGACTACATTCATATACGTCACCCACGACCAGGTTGAGGCGATGACGATGGGCACGAGGATAGTCGTCATGAAGGACGGCTGCATCCAGCAGATAGACACCCCCAACAACCTGTATAATTACCCCTGCAACAAGTTCGTGGCGGGCTTTATAGGCACCCCGCAGATGAGTTTTATCGAAGGCAGGCTTGCAAGGGAGGGCGACAAGGTAAAGGTTTCGTTCGACGATACCGACGTTGCGATAAGCGTTCCCGAAGCAATGTTCATGAAGGTCGGGGACAAGTATTTCGACGGCAGAAAGGTAGTGTTCGGCATCCGTCCCGAGCACATGTCCGTGGATCCCTCGGCGTTCCCGTTTGCTACGGAGTGCACCGTCGTCCACGTGGAGGATTTGGGCGTGGAGAGCTACGTGTACGCCTCCTTTTGCGGGCAGGACGGCAAAGCGGGGTCTGCCGACGTGATAATAAAGGCTCCGTCGGGCTGCGGGGTTGCGCAGGGCGATAGGACGGGCATATCTATAAACATGTCCGCGATAAGTGTTTTCGACGCCGAAACGGAACAGTCCGCAATGCCGCGCGTGCCCGTGGGAATAGAGGCGGACGCGTCGGTTTGCGGCGGAAAATTTAAACTTCTGGGGGCGGAAACGGAACTCCCCGCGGCCTTTGCGAAAGGGGACGGGGAATACGTGCTTACCGTTCCCGTGGGCGCGATAAGTTTCGGCGGGGACATCCCCGCAAAACTGACGTCGGCCGAACAGATTGACGGACGCACGCTGTACGTGCTTGAAGCGGGCGGCAAAAGGGTGTTCGCGTACGGCGAAAACGAGGAATTCGGCGGCACGATAGGCGTGGATTTTTCAAAGTGTACGCTGCGCGGCAAGGACGGGGAAACCGTTCCCGCGGTGCCCGAATACAATGCGATAAAGTGCAGGCTGTCCCGCAAAAAGAATGACGCGGGCAAGCGCGTGCTGGTTGCGGGCGGCGGTGAAATAGAGTGCCCCGAGGAGGTGTTCCGCGTTTTGGCCGCGGCGCTGGGGCGCGAAAAGTTTAAACGGGACCTTGAATTGAGATTTTCTCCCGAAGCGTTTTGCGCGGGCGGCCTGCCGCTGGAGGGGCTAAGCGTAAGGGACTATTGCGGGCGGGCGTTTGCCGACTATGCCATGGCCGACGGCACCCGCATAACGCTGGCCGCGGACGGCGTAGCCGCGTTTGCGCCCGACTTTTCGGGCACGGGCGTCTACCTCTCCGACCCCTCCGTGCGAATTATATGATTGTAACATAAAATTTATAAGATAAAGAAAAAATTTCACCAAAAGATATTAAACGTCGTTCGATGGAACGGCGTTTACTTTTTGTATAAACAATCACAAAATTCGACTTTAACCTATTGTATTGTTTGTCGATAAATGTTATAATTTGTAAAAGATTTTGTCAATCAACATAAAGTGTTATAACAAAATCTCAGTGCCCAATGTATTAGTTTATTTACCGATTGTAGTGTAGAAGAGGAAATAATATGCTATCTTTGCTTTTGGAAACCGAATCAAATTTTTTTTGGGATGTTGGGATAAACGTAATAGCCGGCATTATAGGCACAGGTATACTTGCCGCTATTACATCTTTGATTGCCATACAGAAAAAGAAATTTTACAAAGCCTTGTTCAATGATGACATGGCGCTTACTAAGCGTGAGAAGTATTTTATAAAGCACTATGTTAAGCATAACCTTACGCTTGAATACTCCGCCGATGAAGATGCCAGGGTTAAAGAAGGTGAAGAACTCTCCTTTAAAACATTTCTGAAACAGACATTAAAAAATGAAGAAGTTAAAATAGTATTCATAGCGGGAAGCGCAGGTGTAGGCAAGTCTACTTTAATGTACAATCTTGCTGCTCGTTGTCGTGAAAAACTCAAGAAAGGCGACACGGCAAATCTTGTCAATTACGGTATATTATTTTATAAACTCAGTAAAAGACAATCCATAGAAACTATATTGCAGCATATCGAAGGAACAATAAGTCACAACCAAAAACAATATACATTATTCCTTGACGGGTTAGATGAAATTACTGATTTGCAATCTAAAGACGGTAAAGCTATATTAAGCAATTTAATAGATGGCTTGCGTAACAATAATGACGCCAGCCAAAGCGTTAAAAAAATTTTTATCTCATTAAGACCCGAGATTTTTGAAAGTGGGTTTAAGGATATCAAAAATTGCTTAAGCACTTTGGAGAAATTAGGGGATAATAGTACAGTTTTATATAAAGTTTGCAATTTCAATGAAAAGCAGATTTTGGCAATGCAACGCATTGCTAAGTATGACAAGGACAAGAAAACCTCTCATAAAACCCGAAAGCAGAATTTGCAAAAGTTAAAGTTAATTATAAAAAATAACCCTAAAAGCGTATTTACATATCCTCTTATTCTATCTTGGGCGGACGATATTTTATCTGAGTATAAAAACATAGAAAAATTAAAATATATATCCTGGTATGAGGCATTGAACGCCGTTGTCACAAAAGAACTTGAAAGGGAGTATAAAATTTATTCAAGCAGAGAAACATTTGCCAAAGATAAAATCGAAGAAGGTGATTTTATTACCAAAGCCGAAGTATTTTTAGCCAAAGTCGCTTTAGATATGGCTTTGGGCGAAGGATATGTGTATAGGGATGACGCACCAACCGAAGATGGGGAAAACCGCTATGAGTTGAGCGGGGATAATAATGGCGATCGATACTTTACCGACCGCTTACTTAAATACGTGGAATGGTCCGAACAGGAAGATAATGATAAGCCGCATTATGAATTTATTCACAATACGATTTTTTGGAAAGTTTTGGCGGATGTTGTTCTTGACCCCCAAACCAACCAAAAAGTGCGTAAAGAGATAATTTTCAAGTACAAAAAAGTTACTCCGCTCTTGCAGTATTGCAGACAAGGGCTTTGGTCAAGCTATGAGAACGAAGTATTTCCTTATAGTGACCTTGAATATATGCGCATCGCGGATAATGGCGGGGCTGACAAGGTCATTAAATGCCGTATTAAAGAAAGCGGCGCGCCCTTGGAAATAATTCTGTCCTGTTTCTATGAATTCAATGAAATTGAAGTAGATGACCCGATAAGAAGATTTGATTTTTCGCAGATTAAAGAGTTTGTCGAAAACAGAAAAATTGATTTTTCAAACAGACCGATTTCCGACTTGTCAATACTAAATAGTTTTGGGTGGGATAGCTTTGATATTCTCGACTGCTCAAATACGAGTATAATTAACGCCGATGATATCCCGTGTTTTGTCAAAACAATTAACTTTGGCTGGTGTAAATCGCTGAAAAGCGTAACTGTTCCCAACGGCGTGGAAGAGATTGGCGATGGTGCGTTTATAAAATGCGCTTCGCTTGAAAGTGTAACAATAGGCAAAGGTGTAACAATAATTGGCGAACAAGCCTTTGCCGGTACAGCGCTCAAAAGCATAACCATACCCGACAGCGTAAAAGAGATTGGCGAGTGCGCGTTTATAAAATGCTCTTCACTTGAAAGTGTAACAATTGGCAAAGGTGTAGCCACTATTGGCGAACAAGCCTTTGTCGGTACAGCGCTCAAAAGCATAACCATACCCTACAATGTAAAAGAGATTGGCGATGGTGCGTTTATAAAATGCGCTTCGCTTGAAAGTGTAACAATAGGCAAAGGTGTAACAATAATTGGCGAGTATGCCTTCAATGGTTGTACGGCACTTAAAAGTATAACTATACCCGACAATGTAAAAGAGATTGGCAAGAGTGCGTTTGTTAAATGCGCTTCGCTTGAAAGTGTTAAAATAGGCAGTGGCGTGACTGTAATTGGCTATCAAGCATTTGCCGCAACTGCACTTAAAAGCATAACCATACCCCATAATGTAAAAGAGATTGGCGATGGTGCGTTTATAAAATGCGCTTCGCTTGAAAGTGTAACAATAGGCAAAGGTGTAACAATAATTGGCGAGTATGCCTTTGCCGATACAGCACTTAAAAGTATAACTATACCCGACAATGTAAAAGAGATTGGTGTGTTGGCTTTTGCTGACTGCGCCGCGCTTACTTCCATAAATTATGACGGCAATATGGAGCAATGGGCAGGTATTAAAAAAGGTGAAGATTGGTTGCGCGGTAACAATAAATGCGTCATCCGCTGCACCGACGGCGATATAACGGAAAACCAATAGCATGAGTTTAAAAACGGTTATAAAAAAACTATTTACATGCACCCAAGCGCTTGCATAATTTGGCGAAAAATGTTACAATATAAATATGGAAATAAAGCGTAAATTTATAGATTGGAAAGCCACAGGCAATAAATTGTTCAGGTTGCGAAGCGATAACCCCCGCCTTAGAAAGTATGTTTGCAGTATGATAAAGAGGGATACCGAAAAATGCAATAATCCATCGCCGGATTGCGCTGATTGTGATGACCGCTATATTGATAAAAGTATCAGTCGTTCGGAACTTGCGGCGGTTTTTGGCGAAACGGAAAGTGTTGTCAATAATTGGGAAACAGGTAGAACGCCGGTCGAAATCGAAGATTTGCTGTTCTATTGCCAAATTGCCGAAGTTGAATTGGAAGATATTTTGGTTTTTTATAAATAAGATCGATATAAATTGTTATAAACGAGGAACCTTGCAAAAATTACAAGGTTCTTTTTATTATATAAGGAATGTTATCTCCAATACAGAGATACGCTCTCGACAGCAAACGACAGGATATAGTATAATATTGCCATAAAGAAGGTGCGGGAAACGCACCGTTTGCCAGGAGGAAAAAATTTTTATGACGGACAACATTTTTGGAACGAAGCGCAATATCGACGTGGTGTTCTGCATCGACGGAACGGGCAGCATGGCTCCCTGTATTGAGAGCGTAAAGTCAAACGCACGCAGATTCCATTTGGAATTTGTCAGCGCAATGACCGACCTCGGCAGCGATATCGATTCCATGCGCGTAAAAGTCATCGTGTTCCGTGATTATCACGATGACGGAGAACAAGCAATGGTGGAGAGCCCCTTCTTCGAGCTTCCCACCGACACGGCGGATTTTGAAAAGTACCTTGCGGACATCACCGCGAACGGCGGCGGCGACGGCCCCGAAAACGGACTTGAAGCTTTGTACTATGCTATGAAATCCGACTTTACGACGGCGGCAAAGGACAGGCAGGTAATTGTTCTGTTCACCGACGCGGAAGCATTGGATCTTAAGGCGAGGGCCGGCGATGCGGGATACCCTAAAGACATGGTCGACGAGGCGGGATTGATAGAGATGTGGGCCTGCATGGCGCAGGATCCCGGTTTCAAGCTCCGCGAACGCAACAAGAGGCTTGTTATGTTTGCTCCCGACGGAACCAAGTACAAGGAGCTTAAATCCAAGTTGAACCGCAGCGTATTTGAGCCCGTAAACATGGCGGACGGCCTCGGCGATATCGACTTTAAGGACATTATAAAGATTATCGCAGCTTCCGCAAGCAACGTTTAACGTTCGCAGAGGGATGGGCGAACAGTACATATGTCTGTTCGCCCATCCAAAAAGGGGTTCATAAATAGGAGATTAAGCAGCTATGAAATACAATGGAATTTATGAAGTAGATCCCGCTTTTTTAAATTGCACCACTATCTTGTGGCAGAACACGGGCAACGGTGAATATATTCTTGCAACAAAGGGCGGGAAGAAATATTTTGTTAAGCGCAATATGCACGCACGGTATCCCGCAAAAGACGAGCCCAAAGCCGTGTACGATAAGTATAAGGCGGAGGCGGACGCTTTGCAAAAGAAGCAAGAGCGGTTGCGCGTGCTGATGAAGGGCCTCAACTGGCCTACGGATCATATAGTCGCCGAGGAAGAAAATTTTTGGGACAGCGAAAAAATGTTTACTACCGTTACACCCTGCGTTCCCGACGTACTATCCGATACATACGATTATACATCACTTTCGCCCGCTTCCTTTATTCAATTGGCTAAGAGCGCTTCGGAGGCTCTGGAAAAACTCCACGCCCACGGCGTCATTCATGGCGACATTAAGGGAAAGAATATACTTGTTTCAAACAAGAGCGGGAAATATGTAGCGTATCTGATCGATTTCGATTCGTCGTATCCTGCCGACGCAATACCCGAATGGGAAAGTATAGGCGGTTCCGACGGATATCAAAGCCCCGAAGTTTTACTCTACGGTTCGGACGAGGGGGCTGCGCCCAAGGAAACGATTACGTCGGCTACGGACATCTTTTCGCTGGGCGTTGTATTCCATAAGTGGTGGGCAGGCTCGTTCCCCGGGGTGGATTTGGAACACGGTTCGGTTGGCGAGGCCGTGTACTTGGACAAGGCCGTAACCATCGACAAAAAATTCAATGTCCGCATAGGCGATAACTGCGGGGCAACTTTGCAGTCGCTTATCAACTGGATGTTTGCAAAAGATCCGTCGGACAGGCCCGCGGCGAAGCAAGTGGCGGACGTTCTGGCAGACAAGCTGGAGGTCCCCGAGGCCTTTCATAAAGGAAACGACGACAGACCGTTTGATAGCGAACTTTGGGACGCGCACAAATCGATTGCCGAACTTTTATCGGCGGGCGATTTGAAGAGTAAGGGCGTAAAATCCCTTAAACGTATCAACGGGGGCGGCGGAAGCGCAAGCCTGAAATATCGCGTAGTTACGAGAGACGGCGTGGAACACACGATGTCAATCACCGAGCTCTGCAACGCAGGCTATGCCGTATTCAAGGACGCCGAAACGGAGAGCCCTTGGGACGAGCATATGATTGAGTTTGAGTCTCCCGACGTTATAGCTAAAAAGGGATACGCTAAAATAGGTAAGGTGCAGCTTGCTTTCAGAAAGAGATATCTTATAACAACTGCGTCCGGCCGCGAGTTTGACAAGGGTTATGAGTGGCTGATCGCCGAAGGGCTCGCCCGCCCGAAAATCGTATCGGTTGACGCCGACACGCCCTGGCCCGAACACGGCACGGCATATTGCAACGAAAATATGGCGCGCTTAGGGGTTAAGAGTATTTCCCGGATGGAAGTCGGCGGAGAACATCGCTATAGGATAGTCTACAATGAGATTGTGGACGGAAAGAATAAGGTCAACGAAAGGGTTCCGGTAAACAATCTCAAACTCATGGGGTTCATAAAATGAAAAACTTATCTTGCAAATTTTACTCGGCGCTGAAAAATGAGGACGCTATGCCCTATATCGGCGGTAACCTTTTGGTTGCCGCCGACGGGTTGGGCGGCTCGGGTTCAACCGTTCATCAAATCGACCGCGCGAAGTATGCCGACATGCGTAAGGAAATATTGACGGGCGCGTTCGGCGATATGCCGCAAATTTCCTCTGACCTTTCAAAGTACATCGGGGAGCTCATAGCTCCCATGATAGACGGCGAGGACGACACTTCTGCGCTTTGGGCGTCGAGAATCGTGATCGCCCGCTGCGTATATGCGCTTACGGAGGGTGAGTTTAAAGACGCAAAGCTCGATGACAAAAAAGTAAGAGCAAAACTTGCGGAATTTATCGGTAAAGGTCTGCACGATACGGTTGAAATATTTAACCTGAAAAAAGGCAAATACGACAATCAGCTTCTTCTTCCCACAACGCTGGCCTTTATACGTTATACGGAAGAAAAGGATTCCGTCATTGCCGAAACCGTTTGGGCGGGCGATTCGCGCCTCTATGCTCTCACGCCTTCGGGCTTAAAACTTCTCTCGGTGGACGACGAGGACGATTCGGGCTCTATAACAAATTTGTTTTATGCCGACAATCAAAAAATCCGCTTAAATTATTTGCGGCATCAGATTCAGGCTCCCTGTATTCTCATGGCGGTGAGCGACGGGGTGTTCGATCCATTTGCCCCTCAAGACAATTTGGGCGTCGAACATACTTTGCTCTCTGCTATATCCGGGAGCAATTCGGAAGAGGAACTTGCAGATAAACTTCACGGTTTTTATGACAGCGTTCACGGCGACGACGCCACGATGGCCTTTGTGTCCTTTGGCTTCGGGGATTTCGCGGACATGAAAAGAATTCTGAAAGACCGTACGGACAAGATTTTGCTGCTCAGGCACAGACAGGCGGAAATGTATCCGGCTCTCGAGGTCATGAATCTGTCCGAAGAAGAAGCCGCGCACTATGTGGTTTCACGCACGGCGGACCGCTATGATTATATCGTTGCGGCGTTGCTCGACGCTATGGAACGGGGAACGGACGACGTTGCTCTTACGGCGGAAATCCGCGGCGTTGCAGAGGCCGCGCGGAGAGCCTGCAAGGCCGCGTCGGAAGCGGCGAGGAAAGAAAAGCGGGAGCTTGCCTTGGCCGGACTCAATAAATTTGTTCTGTCCTATCCCGAGCTTGTCGTTCCCGAGATACTGACAAACCGTTCGTTAAAATTCGATGACCTGAGTTTGGGGCAAGCATACAAAGACTTTAAGCAAGCGGCCGACGATTTGGTATTACAGCTGAAATACGGCAACGATTTTGCGGCGCGTGAAAAGGACTCGGCGGTTCGCAGGCAAAAATTTCATGAGCGCGTCCAACAAAAAATCACCGAATACCGCAAACAGTTCGACGGTATGTGGAATATTTGGCCCACCGAAGCAGCGAAAGAGCGTGTACGCGTCCTCGATATTTTATGCGTTTGGGGACGTATCGACAATTCGCTTAAATTCGGCTGGGGACTTCAGGATATAGGGAAACTTCCGTCAAGCGACAGGGGGTTGGCCTGCGAGATTCGGGACTTTAATTCGGGTTGCCGCACATATCAGGCAAATAAAAAATCGCAGCAGATTGTTACGGATAAGAGCAGAATCAACTACGATAGGCAGTGGAAACGCTTATTCGAATATTTTAAACGCGACGAGCAAATTACGTTCAAGCTCTTGAGTCCGGAAGCAATTCAAAAATTCGGATTTGACCTGTCGGATAAAAACGCGGAGTCCGACGCAAAAATCGATAGGAACAGTTTGGCTAAAGCGTTCAAAGACGAAAAATCCACAGTCGTTCCCTGTATCGTACGGGCGTTGGCTGTCGGGTGCGATAAAACTTCTGTCATCGATTCGCAATATAACACTACAAAATTGGGCCTGTTCAGAACATATTATCAATTAAAAAACAATCCCGACAACGGGATAAAGGAATTTGAAAAAGAACTGCTCGAGCTTGAAAACGAATATACGAGTTTGGTGGACGATGCAAAACTTAAAGTTTGAACTTTCTTTTAATCACGACGACTGCAACGAGGGTGAGATACTAAGTCTCACCCTTTGCGGCGTTGACGGCGATAAGGTTGTATTAAAACTCAACGAAGAACAGGCGGCTTTACTTGAGGCAAGGTTTACCCGTTCTTTTTATGTGAGATGCAAAAAGGAGAAATTGCTTTATGATATAGACAATGCAGGCTCGCATAGCGAACTTGAAGCGGTAGCCCGAAAATATTATCTCTGCGACGCCTGCGAATTCGGCGATATCAACTTGTACGGAGTAAAACGCATACTTAAAGTTGTGGTTGAAATCCTTTATAAGTACCCGAGGCTCCGCAGCAAGCTGTGTTTTATAGGAACGCCTCACGGTATGGAGAAACTTCTTGTAAGACTTGAAAACGGCGATAAGGACGCCCTCAACAGCTTCAACCTGCAATATATTTGCACAAGCGAAAACGCAAAAAATCTCGGCGGGCTGATCCGTAAGATGCTCACCGCCTTAATAAACGGACATGAGGAATATGTTGCAACGGCTATGTCCGCCTTTGGCTTATTTGACGCCGTGTTGCTTGACAATAACGATTACGACGGATATGCATATTTGCAATTAATCTCAAATTTGCGCAGGTGCGAGGCGGTCGGTTTTCACCCGAAGGAATGTCATACGCCGGAGTCGGTCGTGTATCACGAGTTGGGGCACTTGCTGGATAATATGTGTGGGTTTAGAAAAGATCCCGATTTTAAGGATTATTACGAGAGCCTTGACCAAAGCGATATAAAAAGCGGGCTTTCAGAATACGCTCTCGAATCCCCCGCAGAGTTCATAGCGGAGGCGTTTGCGGAATTTATGTGCAATCCCGCTTCGCGCCCCATTGCGTTAAAGGTCGGGGAATTGCTCGACGAAGCATATAAAAAACTTAAATAGATCTATTAAAATAAATACCGAAGCGGCCGTTAACATGATATAATTATTGCGCGGAGGCAAAAATGAAAGAGCTTACCATAGAAGAAAAAATCGCAGAAATCAAAAACACCAACACCTATCAAGATGTTAAAAACGACTGGTTTCCGCCTTATTATGAGAAAGAATACTACTTTGTAAGCTATTCTCACAAGGATTATAAATTAGTCTATGAAAGTCTGCACAGACTGCAAAGCGGCGAGAAGCGGCTTAATTTGTGGTACGACCACAATCTTACTCCCGGCAGAGATTGGGAAATAGAAGCCCGCCGTTATATTTATGACTTCAACTGCAAGGGCGTTATATTTTTCTTGAGCGAAAACGCCGTACTTTCGCAGTCTATCCACAAGGAGATAGAATTCGTAAAAAACAGCGGTAAATCCTATCTTTCCATAAATCTTCCCTGCGAAAAAATAAAGGGACATATCGGCGAATATTTAGCCGCCGCACAAATGCTTGAACTATTAAAACAGCAAGGCTATGAAATTGAAAACTATGACGAAAAATCGGCTGTTTTAAATGAAACATTTAACAGCAAGATAACTTTTTTGCGGTTTAATCAAGAAATAGAAGAGCAAATTGATAAAATTCTCTCATTAAAACGCCAACCTTTGCTTAACATTGATAAAGGAGACAGAATGGTAACTTCAATCAATGATATTAATGTGTTAGAAATCAAAAAAGAAGATTTTGATTATTATGAAGATAATTATTATGTACTAAATCAGCATGGAACTGCCACAAGAATAGGGCCATGCGCTTTTGCAAATTGTCATAATTTGGAAAAGATAGAGTTGCCGGATATTTTAACTGGAATATATAAATACGTCTTCTATGATTGTAAAAGTTTAAAAAAAATAAGTTTACACAAAAATATTCGAATTATCGAAGCAGAGGCATTTTACGGGTGTAGTGGTCTTGAATGTATTATGGTTGATGGCAGTAATAACAAATATTCAAGCCAAGACGGTATATTATACAATAAAGAAAGAACTGAAATTATTTATGTACCGCAAGCCATTAAAGGCGAAGTTACCATTCCACAAAGTATTACTTCTATAGATAGAAATGCATTTGCGGGTTGTACAAATCTTAAAAGTATAATCATTTCTAACAGCGTTAAATCTATTGGTAGTTGTGCATTTTTTCGTTGCGAAAATCTAACAAGCATAATTATATCCGACGGCGTAACTTCTATCGGCGATTATGCGTTCGATGGTTGCACGAAATTGATACAAACACAAGGCGGAGTGCAATATGTCGATAAATGGGTTGTTGATTGCGATACCTCCTTAATCGTAGTTGATTTGAGAACAGATACAAAAGGTATTGCGAATAGTGCGTTTAGAAATTGCGAAAGCCTTGAAAGCATAATAATACCCACCGGCGTAACTTCTATCGGCAGCGGTGTGTTCTTTAATTGTACAAGCCTTACAAGCATAACCATTCCCAACGGCGTTATTTCTATCGGCGAGGGTGCGTTCAGTGATTGCACAGGTCTTACAAGCATAACTATACCTGACAGTGTTACTTCTATCGGCGACGATGCGTTCTTCGGTTGCACAAGCCTTGAAAGTATAACTATACCCGACAGAGTTACATCTATCGGCAGTAGTGCGTTCTCACATTGCACAAGCCTTGAAAGTATAACTATACCCGACAGAATAACTTCTATCGGCAAGGGTGCGTTCTATGGTTGCACAAGCCTCAAAGATATTTTCTATAAAGGCACAATAAAGCAGTGGGGATCAATATATAAAGATGATTATTGGGACTTGTGTACGCCAAATTACACAGTTCACTGCACGGATGGGGATTTGAAGAAAGGCGAGTTTTAAACCAATTTAATTTATCAATAAAAGGAGAATATAAATGCTTCAGGAAAAAATACCCATAGTGGTCGGGGTAACGGGGCACAGAAATATAGTGGAGGAGGACAAGCCTGCCTTAAAAGAGCAGGTTATTGTCGCCCTTAAAGAGATACAAGCCCTCTGCAAGTCAAAGGTAAAGGGCGGGGAGGATACGCCCGTCGTTATGCTGAACGCATTTGCCGAGGGAGCGGATATCCTCTGCGCCGAGGCTGCCTTTGAACTCGGGATAGACGTGTATGCCGTATTCCCCTGCGAAGTGCAAAGATACAGAAAGAGTTTCGAAAATCCCGAAGAACTCAAAAAGTTTGACGAGTACTGCAAGAAAGTTAAGAATTCTGGGGACTTTATAATTGCACCCAATATCGAAAAAGATAAAGAGTGGATGCAAAACGAAGATAATATTTCCGATTCAAGCTACGAATATCGTCAGCTCGGAATATATATGGCGGAGCATTCGCATATTCTGATTGCGTTGTGGGACGGCGTAGAGCCTAAAACAAAATACGGTTGCGGGGCGGTGGAAGTTGTAAAATTTGCTTTGGAACACAGCTTTTTGGATAAAGACCATCTGTTTACTCCCGCAACTTTAAACCAATCTGCCGCGATATGGATTAAGGCTCGGCGAAACACCGATACTCCGTTTGAAAAAATCAAAGATTGGATATACGATGATTTTATCGGACGTGCAAACGAATTGATCGATAAAGAGAACGGGAACGTTGAAAGCAATGAGGTAAAGGACAGTAAAAATCTGTCCAAAAATAAAGACAGGAAGAAGTGTAAATGTAAGAGAAAACGCAGGGATGAAGAGGAGAAAAAAGAAAAGGAAAAAGTATGGATTTATGTTCGCGAGGATACGCCTCCCGGATTTTTGGTTGATATAATCAACAAAACAGTAGAATATAACGACGAAAAATTCGAATTTGACGGCGGGAAGCCCAAACTATGGAAAGCGGTCGATGAGCTTGACGATTATCGCCGCAACATAAGATATCACTATATTAAAGCCGACAGTATTTCTTATAATAAAAATCAAAGCAAGTACAATCTGTTTTTAATGATGCTTGCGATATTTGCATCATTAGTAGCCTTTACTTTTTTGATATACGATGACGCTTCGCTGCATTTTATGATTTTTCCCTGTGCAATTTTTCTTGCCGTAATAATAGGGCTCACCGCTTACGGAGGACGAAAAGGCTATCATAAAAATTACATAAAATACCGTGCGGTTGCCGAGGCGCTGAGAATACAATTCTATATGTCAATGTGCCTTGGGGAGATGCCGATAATATCCAACGTGTGTGAACTGTGTTCTTGGACTCAAAAGGTTGATATCGGCTGGATCGAGAAAGCCATTCAGGCGTTAGCCGTAACAAGCAGTCAAAATCTTTCAAAATACGATTGCTCCGAAGTTATAAAAACTTGGATCGGAGAAACAAAGGATAAACAAGCAATACAAGGGCAGCTTGGATATCATAAGAAAAAGATCGCAGATAATACCCAAAAAGCTGTTTTGCACGAAAGGATATCCAAAGGGCTATTGATTGGAACTGTAGCGTTATATGCGCTTATATTCGGCTTGGAAATAGCGTCACATATATGTATTAGTATGGGATATACCTCGTTTTTGGACAATACAATATTTCCCAATCTGCCATGGAGAAACGGGCTTGCAATTTTACTCGGAACCTTAACCGTCATTTCCCTGCTCGTTTCCTCATATCTCGGGAAATGTTCGCATGAGCGCAAAAAGAGCGATAACGAAAAGATGATTTTGCTTTATTCAAACTCATATGTCCGCTGGTGGGAACTTCATAATAATAAATTTATCCCGGAAGAGATAGAAAAATTTGTAAAGGAAATTGCCCGTGAAGAAATAGTAGAAAACGGCATATGGTGTTCTTACGTCAACGAAAACAAGTTGGAAATAGAAGTGTAAGGTAGAAAAGCGCTCCGCAAAGAGGAACTTGTAAATTTTACAGGTTCCTCTTTTTGTATAAAGGTTTTAGGTATTGGCAAAAGCGGAGCGCAATTGAACAAAAGCCATATATGCTTTATAATTATATATGAAAAAAAGTAAAGGGTTAAAGCGGCCGCGCATAACTACAACTTTTGAACAGGAGCAAAATATGAAATACAGCTACAACGAAATAAGAGAGATACTGTTTGACGAAAAGCAGACCAGGCCGATTTTATTGGATAACGGCGAGGGAATGATGCTGACCTTCCAACAGATTTTTGCGATGGAGCGGGGCGGCAAACTCTACTGCATTTTAAGACCGCAGACGGAGGTGGAGGGATTGGACAGCCGTTCGGCGTTGGCTTTCTCGGTGGACGGCGAGGGCGTTTTCCGCGCGGTTAAAGATAACGACCTTTCAGAGAACATATTTGCCGAGTATTACAAGTCTTTGTAAAAAAAGGAGCGAACAATGAAAGACAGGATTGTAAAAGGCGATAAAGTATATAAGAGCAAAGACGGGGCTATTCCCGAATTTACGAGGGCAAAATTCAGTACGGACTACGACGTTATAAGGCGTTTGGACGAAACTTTGTCCGAAGTTCAGGGGCAGGCCTTCGCCGTGCAGGCCGTCAAGGAATATCTGTTCGGCATAGGCAATCGCGAAAACGCCAAGGGCGTGGGCGGACTGCTTACCTTTATCGGTCCGCCCGCCTGCGGCAAGACCTTCGTTGGCGAAAAGATTGCCGAGGCCCTTAACCGCCCTTATCTGCGGTTGGACATGTCGGCTTATAACGACCGGGAGGTGGGCCTCTGCGAGCTCTTTGGCATACAACAAAGTTACAAAGCGGCGGAGGCGGGCGTTTTGACGAGCTACGTCGAAAAAAATCCCGTATGCGTGGTGCTTTTGGACGAGTTTGAAAAGGCTCATCCAAACATCCATGCGCGTTTTCTTTCGATTTTCGACAGGGGCGACGCGCTCGATTTATACACCGAACGCAACGTCTCCTTCCGCGACGTGATAGTAATTGTCACAATGAACCTCGGCGCAAACCTCTATAACAGGTCGCTTTCGGTTTACAACCTTTCGGCAACTCCGCAAAAGACGATAGTCAAGGCTCTTAAAACGGATATAAACCCCCAAACCGACGCGCCCTATCTTACCGACGCGCTTATCTCGCGGCTAACGCAGGGCAGGATAATACTGTTCAACCGCCTGAGGCCGGAGATTGTGTACCGCATAGTTTTTAACGAGCTTTGCAGGCAGGGCGCGTACTACAAAGAGAAGTACGGCGTGAGGTTCAAGGCGAATCCTTCAAACCTTGCCGAGCTTATCCTTTTGAGCCTGGGCGAGGGTGCGGACGTGCGCACGGCATTGAAGGCCGTGAGGGAGTTCTTCGAGACAAACTTCGAGCGGATGGTGCGGCTGAACCTCGCAAGAAAGAGCGACGCGTTTACCGAAGTCGTTATAGATATAGACTTTGACACAATGTCCGCCGAAGCCGACGCGCTGTTTTTCGGCAGGACAAAATCGCGCGTTTTGGTGTGCTGCAAAAAGGCGCATGAGGAAAAGTTCTTGAAAATCTGCGGCAAAAAGGCCGAGATAATTTTTGCGGGCGAAAACACCTTGAACGCGATAAAAGATATGGATCTGTCCGCTGCGATATTCGATATAGACGAGGAGAGCAGGTTATATTCAAAGAAACTGTTTGAAACGCTTATAGAGCGCGGGGAAATCCCCGTTTATGTCTACAAGTTAAAGAGGGATTCGTTCATAGAGCTTCAACCCTATAGGGACAGGGGCGCAAACGGCTGTTTCGGCTCTGCGGCTTTTCCCGCGGATTGGTTCAAAAATATTTTCAAAGAGCTCACCGTCTCGGACAACGCGCAAACTCTGTTCCGCGCGAACAAGGTGGTTAAATTCAATACGGAGTACCGCTTTAAGGGTGCGCACACGGCAATCCTCGATATAACGAATATAGACATTGCCACGGCGACAGAGGCGGAGGACATCGACAAATTCGTATCCGCAAGGCAGGCGCCCAACGTGCTGCTCGACGACGTGTACGGCGCGAAGGACGCGAAGAAAGAGATAACAAGCGTTATCGAGGTCCTCAAAAACTTCAAAAAGTACAGACGGTTGGGGCTTCGGCTGCCCCGCGGAATATTGCTGAGCGGCGCGCCGGGCACGGGCAAAACCATGCTTGCAAAGGCGATTGCAACCGAAGCCGATTTGCAGTTTATACAGTGCAACGCTTCGGAATTCATTCAAAAATATGTCGGCGAGGGGGCGCGGCTGATGCGCGAAACCTTCGCCGCGGCGAGAAAGTATGCCCCTGCCATAGTCTTTATAGACGAGGTGGACAGTTTTGCCAAGGCGCGGCAAGGCTCCGAAAGGGAGAGCAACGCCGAGGTTTTGAACGCGCTTTTATCCGAAATGGACGGCTTTGCGGACAACTCCCAAACGCCCGTGTTCGTGGTGGCGGCGACTAATTTTAACGCAAAGAAAGGCGAAACGCTATTGGACCCCGCCTTTTTGCGCCGCTTCGACAGGCAGATTGAAATAGATTTGCCCGACCTCGAAACGAGAAGGGCATACCTTGCGGACAGTATAAAAAAATACCCCTCGGAAGTTACCGGAAGGGCGAAAGAGAACATTGCCAAACGCTCGATAGGTTGGTCTTTGGGAGAGTTGGACACGGTGGTGCAAAACGCGCTTCGCACGGCAATATGCGGCAACGAACGGGATTTTATAGACGATGACGCGCTCAACGAAGCCTTTGAAAAATATTCGAGCGGCGAGAGCAAGCAGCGCGACGGCAACTTGCGCGGTACGGCAATCCACGAGGCGGGGCACGCCGTAGTTGCGGCAATGCTCGGAATTATGCCCTCATATGCCACGATCGTTGCGCGCGGCGATTACGGCGGTTACGTCTACTACGGAGACGAAAAGGTGACAAAACTCTCCAGACAGGACAGCCTGAACAGAATCTGTATTATGATGGCGGGCAGGGCCGCCGAACAGTTGGAATTCGGCGAGGACGGCATAACCTCGGGAATCAGCGGCGATTTGAAAGCCGCGACCGGGCTGGCAACGAGCATGCTATGCGACTATGCCATGGACGGGCAATTCCCCATATACGTGGAGCCGTCCAAAAGGGCTGAGGCGCACATAACCGAACGCGTGGCCGCAATAATAAGGGAGCAGGCCGAACGGGCGGGCGAGATTATCCGCGCAAACAGGGATAAAATACAGGCCGTCGCGGGGGCGCTTTTGGAAAAGGTCAGCCTTGACGAAACGGACTTGAAAAATCTTTTAAACTGAAATACGGGAGGGAGATATGAACGAGGAAGCAAGAAACAACGTGTTCAGGATATTGCTTAAATATCTCAACCATGGCAAAAAAACTTTCAAATTCAGCGAGATCGACGGCGCCACGGACGACGGAGTTGCAATAACCGATCTTTCAGACGTTGTGCGCAAAATGACGGAAGATAAAATATTGTGCAGAAGAGGTATAGAGATATACGATATAGCCGTCGATATAGGCGCGTTCCGGGATTACATATTGAAGCAAACGGAAATTGAACGGGAAGCGGGCGGGGAGCGGCGCAAAACGTCCATAGAAAAAATAATGGATTCTTCCTGGACGGCAGTAAAACCCAATAAGCAGACTGTTCACGACTGTATTACCGATATAAAACGGGCCATCAAAGAGGAAATTGTTACGTTTTCGGACGACGATGACGACGGTCTTACCGATTTCGACAAGGCGGCGTTTGCGCATTTAGATGAGTGGGCTAAAAAGCGGCGGCAGGAGATTATGCAGAGCATGGAGGACGACGCCGAGGATGAGGACGAAGACGATGACGATGACGCGGACAGCATAAGCGCCGAGTATGAAGATAACAAGGAAATATACATGCAGGCGTTAAAATTTTGCGTAGAGCACGGCATTGCTTCGGTATCCCTTATTCAAAGGCGCTTCCCCATAGGATATATCATGTCCTGCAAGATAATCGATTGGATGGAAGATAATGATTTTATCTCGCCGCAGATAGGGTCTAAACCTAGGAGAGTGCTCGTTGACAAAAAGGATTTCGAAAATATCTTCGGCGTGCCCTTTGACGAAAAGCAAACGGAAACAAAAGAGCCTGAAAGGGACGGCGTATCGGGCAGCTATCTGAAAATGCGGGCAAACGAACAGGATAGAAAAAACGCCGCGCAGAACCTTGTAAACGCTTTAAGCCGCGTTGCCGAAAAAAAGAACGCACCCGTAACCTGCGGGGAAGCTCCCGATTGGTCGCTCTGGAACGATGAAGATTTCGAAGAAGCAGTTGTGGAGCGGTTGGAGCGGATAATAAAGTCGGACAGGCGCATGGGCAGGCAGGGTGCGATAAAAAAGGCCGAAACATACCTTGAAGCCGTCCGCGACACCCACGACGGAAAGATGGTGCAGGTGTACGAGCGGATAGTCTACGAGTTTAAAACCGCTTCGGATTATATTTACAGGCAGCTGAAAAAGCAACTATTTGAATAATCAGTTGCGCGGTTTACCGAAAGGAGATAAAATGAATACAAAAAAAGAAGAGATTTACGAAATGTTAAAATTTGCTTACAGGGAGGATAATGTTCCCGACGAAGATTTGCGCTATTTTGCCGAAGAATTATATGACCACGTTTTTGTCTATAAAGGATCATTTGTTGAAGTTATGATGATGGTGAATTTTTTCGAGAATGATTTATCCGACGAAGGCATAATAATTGACATTCCAAATGAGTGTTATATATTTACCCAAATGGTTAATATGCTTGATGAAAACAGTGAAAATGCCGAAAGACTCTATGAAACCTTTTTGGAATTCAATGATTTTGACGTGTTTGAATTGCTTATGACTACATATAGCGAATGGCTGACCGAAGATCAGATAAGGGAAATCAAAGAAATTGCCATGGGGTTTTTTGACAAGACTTTGATGAAACCGTATATATAAAGGAGATAAAATGATTTACATAACAGGCGATACGCATTGCGACGTTAACATTAAAAAGCTATACGATTTTGCGGCGAAAAATCCGCAGCTTACAAAAGCTGACTATATGATAATAGCCGGCGACTTCGGCGCGGTGTGGGACAAGGAAACGTTGAACTCCAATCTCGATAAATATTCCGCCCTGCCTTTCACCGTGCTTTTTGTGGACGGCAACCACGAAAACTTTGATATGCTGGAAAGTTATCCCGTCACAATGTGGAGAGGCGGCAAAGTACATAAGATCCGCCCCGACATAATCCACCTCTTGCGCGGGCAGGTGTACTCTATTTACGGCAGAACGTTTTTTACGTTTGGCGGGGGGACGTCCATCGATAAATACCGCCGCAGAGAGGGAGAGAGCTGGTGGCCGCAGGAAATACCTTCGTACGAGGAGCTGGACGAGGGGATAGCCAACCTTAAAAAACACGGCAACAAAGTGGACTATATCGTAACCCACAGTTGCGACGAAAAGGCTTTGTGGTATCCGCCCCTGCGGGAGAACGGCACATATATGGGGGTCTATCCCGAAAACCAAATGCTTTCCTACTTCGAAGATATCGTGGACTACGGGCATTGGTATTTCGGACACTATCACCTCGACGGCGATTTAACCGATAAAAAGACGGCGCTGTTTGGTAGGATAGTAAAAATAATTTGAGAGTATGGGAGGGACACAAAAATAAAAGTTCTGTTTTTAGATATAGACGGGGTTCTCAATTCCGACGCCTATGACGCGGTGCGCGATTGGAATGTTTTGTCCAACATAGACGAGACGCGCCTGCCGCTTTTAAAGGAGATAATAGACCGAACTGGCGCGGAAATCGTGCTTACGTCGTCGTGGCGCAACCATTGGGACAGCGACCCGCGCAAGTGCGACCAAAACGGCAATTATATCAGGGAGATTTTTGAAAGGTACGGATTAAAGATTTCCGGCAAGACGGAGGACTTCGGGCGGGTGATTTTGCGCGGCGAAGAGGTAAGGGCATGGATAGCCGCTCACAGCGTCGAGACCTTTGCGATTTTAGACGACTATGCTTTCGGCTGGGGAGATTTAACGCAATATGTAGTCAAAACAAATCCCCGCTCCGGTTACGGTCTTGAAGAAAGCCACGTTAAAAAAGCCGTCGCGCTTTTAAATAAATAAGGCTTGCAAAAAGCAAGCCTGCGCACTTATGTAGATGCCTCCACGTGGCGAGTGCGGATAACCAACCAAATCTACCCGACCGTCAGGGAACTGACGGAGCGTTGGCGCAATGCTGATTTGTCGCCGGCTACCGCATAAGCCAATCGGTATGCGGGGTGAATCTGCCAAACGAATTCCGTAAGGACTGACGGCATAGCGGCTGTAATAATATCTATGACGCAATTATCGGATGCGACCCAAGCCGATTGTCACAACGCAAAAAGCATTGTGACATACATATTCTTTCGGGCGATAGGGAATTTTTCCTTACCGCCCGTTTTTTTGTAGCCTTGCCTATTGCTTTTGCCGCCGAAAAATGTTATTCTATATAAGGTGGAGTTTTTGCCATAATCAGTATTGTATAATGTTTGCGGAGGCTGAAATGGGCATTTTTGATTGGATATTCGGCGAGGACGACTCCGAAGAAAGCCGACTTGAAGATATGATACTGATGGACATGGACGACGAGGACGAGTATATATGAATTTTCGGGAACATTGTTTTATTTTTTTTGAGAGAACTTCAAAAACTCACTGTTTAGGAGGAAAACATGCCTAATTTATCGCAGAAGAAGCGGCAGAGAATGCTTGAATTTTTAAATAAAATCAAGGAAGAACACAAGAGCGACGACGAAATGTTAATCGCGCTTGGGGAAATCGAAAACGAGCTTGTGTCAAAGAAGTACGGTCTTGTTTGGGAGGAACACGAGGAAAACGTTGACGTTCAAATGAAGACGAATATTCCCGTTTTTACGGAAGTAAAAGAACGGGAAATTACTGCCGCGCCCGACGAGGGTTATAATTTTCTTTTGGAGGGCGACAACCTGCACAGCCTCTACCTTTTGGAGAAAACGCACAAGGGTAAAATCGACCTTATTTATATTGACCCGCCCTATAATACGGGCAATAAAGATTTTATTTATGACGATAAATGTGTTGAGGAAGAAGATTCCTTCAAACATTCCAAATGGCTTTCCTTTATGGAGAAACGATTAAAAATTGCACGGAATTTACTTTCCGAGCAAGGCGTTATCTTTATACAAATAAGCGATATTGAGCTTGCACAGTTAAAAATACTTTGTGACGATATTTTTGACGAAAGCAACTTTTTGAACGTCATAAGCGTAAACATGAAAAATATTGCAGGCGCTTCCGGCGGAGGCGAAGATAAACGATTTAAAAAGAACTGCGAATATATCCTGATTTACGCAAAAAATTATTCTCTGCTTCCATTATTCAACGGCGCATATGAATATGAAGAGTTGGGCTCGATGATTGAGCGTTATAAGTCTGAAGGTATCAGTTGGAAATATACCGGCGTTTTGGTAAATGCGGGCGATAAAGAATATATAGGTTCGACAACAGACGGTGACGGCAACGAGATAAAGATATTCCGTTGCAACAATTATAAGATTTCTTCCGTTTCGTCGCTTGCAAAGGACGAGGGGGTTCCCGAATTAGACATTTATAAAAAATATGCAAAAAAGATATTCCAAACTGCAATGCCTCAAAGCTCTATAAGACCGCGCGTTATGAAAAAGGTGAGTGAACTTGGCGATAACGGCGATTTATATTCTGTTATGTATATTCCCAAAACAGGCAAAAATAAAGGGCGCATGTATGAGCAGTATTATAAGGGTGAAAATTTCAGACTTTTTGCATGGCTTGCCGACGTTATGGAAGAACGCGATGGATTACTTTACAAAAAGACTTTACAGGGCACGTATTGGAATTTTATTCAGGGGACAAAGAATTTAACAAAAGAGGGCGCTGTAGAATTTGCAAACGGCAAAAAGCCGGTTGATCTTTTGAAACAAGTTGTTTCCCTTTATCCGTCAAAAGATATTTGCGTTCTTGATTTTTTTGCAGGAAGCGGAACGACGGGACATGCAGTGTTGGCTCTCAATCAAAAGGATGGCGGCTCGCGGCGGTTTATTCTTTGCACCAACAATGAAAATGCCATTTGTGACGAAAAGACCTATCCGCGAATGAAAAACGTAATAAGCGGACACGGAAAATTCGCTCCGCTTCCCGCCAATCTCAAATACTACCGTACAGATTTTGTCCCGCGGAACGACGAAGAACTTTCCGAACGGCTCAACGGGCATATCGCGGAAATGATACAGCTTGAACACGGCGTTGACATCGACGGAAAAGAATATATCATGATACTCACCGATGCGGAAATGGACGAGTTGGAAGCGAATTGGCAGGACTATCCCAATGCAAAGGCTCTGTATATTTCCAAAAGCGTTATGATGACGACAAGGCAGACGAAAAAGTTTGACGGGGTTGAAATTCATATCATACCGGATTATTATTTCAAATTTGAATTAAAGGAGATGGGCGAAGCATGGTAGGCGGCATTGCAATAAATCTTTTTGATTTTCAAGAAAAGGCGGTATTAAAGCTGATTGACCTTGTAGGCGACGATAACAGCAAGCAGACAATCGTTATGAAGTCCCCGACAGGTTCGGGCAAGACGATTATCCTGATAGACTTTGTTGAAGAATATCTTGACAAAATCGATGGCAATACCGCCTTTATATGGCTATGCCCCGGCAAAGGCGATTTGGAAGAACAAAGCCGTAAAAAAATGCAAAAATACGCTCCTCACCGCCATACACAAACTTTGTTTGACGCATTGCAAGGCGGTTTTTCCGCAGGAAGTACGACGTTTGTGAATTGGGAATTGGTGACAAAAACGGGCAATACGGCACTCCGCGAAGGCGAACGTAAAAACCTATACGACAGAATCGCCGAGGCGTACCGTTCCAATCTGCAATTTATCGTCATCATCGACGAGGAACACTCTAACAATACCGCCAAAGCGAAAGCCGTTATAGACGCTTTTTCCGCAAAGAATATTATCCGAGTAAGCGCAACGGCAGAAGAAAACAAGCGGTTTGAATATTTTGAGATCGACGAACTTGACGTAATCAATGCGGGGCTTATCACAAAAGCGTTATATGTAAACGAGGGTATCACCGAGGGAATGACCGTTGATGAAGATTATGACTGCTTGCTTGACCTTGCAGATCGCAAACGCAAGGACATTGCAAGTCATTATAACGCTCTCGGCAAGACTATTCGCCCGCTTGTCTTGATACAATTCCCGAACGGACAACCCGAAACGATTGCCGCCGTGGAGAAGAAATTGGAATCCATGGGTTATACATACGACAACGGCATGGTATCTAAATGGATGAGCGAGGACAAGCGCGACTTGCCCGAAAATCTGACGGAGAACGACGGAATCCCCATATTTCTCTTAATGAAACAGGCGATATCTACGGGCTGGGATTGCCCGCGCGCAAAAATTCTTGTAAAGCTCCGTGAAGGAATGAGCGAGAGCTTTGAAATTCAAACAATCGGGCGCATACGCAGAATGCCCGAAGCGGTCCATTATGAGGACGACCTCCTTGATTTTTGCTATGTATATACCTTTGACGAAAAATATAAGACAGGACTTTTGGCTTCCGTAGACAAGGCATACGAAACCCGCCGTCTTTTCCTTAAAGATAAATGCAAAACTTTTACGCTCGAAAAGCAGATGCGCGACCTCGACTTCGGCGGATTGGGCGAGAGAGACGTTTTGTATAAGCTATATGATTTTCTTGTGGACAAGTATAAGCTCGGAAGCGATAAAAAGCAAAATAAAATGCTCCTTGCCGACGCGGGGTATATATTTGGGGATACGATTCGCGGACAAGTCCTCGAAGGCGAGTTTGTAAGGACGGTTGCAGTAGCCAATAGCGACAACTACCGTTCCATTCACAGGGAAGTAAGTACCCATAAGCACGGAATTTATTTGCTACATGCCGTGGATTCCATTAAAACGGCAATCGGGATGCAGACGGTCAAAGTCAAGGCAATTTTGGAACGGCTTTTCCGTAAAGGGCTTATGGCAAACAAAAAGCTCGTTGCGCTTGAAACGCGGGAATTTTATGCGTTTGTCATAAATAACGAAAAAAAGCTCCGTCAGGATTTCCGTGAAGCAACGGCAAATTTGGCAGAGCAATTGGAACTTCCCATTCACCCGAAAACTATCGCTTTTCATATCCCCGAACAAGACTTTTTTAAGTACGATAGCAATGTAAAAAATGAAACCGAATATCTGAATAACGCCTATGAGGATTATACTTCGGGTTTTGCGACAAGCCTTGTCCGCAGTACTTCGGAAATGCTGTTCGAGCAATATTGCGAAACGCGGGCGGATATAGATTGGGTCTATAAAAACGGCGATTCGGGACAACAGTATTTTTCTATCGTCTATGTTGACGCGCTACGGCGTCAATGGCTTTTTTATGCGGACTATATCGTAAAAATGAAGGACGGAACGGTTTGGGTAATTGAAACCAAAGGCGGCGAAAGTAAGGGCAAAGACAAAAATATTGATATTCAGATTGAAAACAAATTCAATGCTTTCAAACACTATGCGCAGGAGAAAGGACTGCATTGGGGATTTGTCCGCGATAAAGATAACCGACTGTATATTAACAATACGGTTTTCGCAATTGATATGGCAGACGACCATTGGCAGCCGCTCGAAGAAGTGTTCTAACTGTTAAGGGAGCGTATATGAACGAAGAGTTTTCCAAAGAAATACTTGATGCCCTTTTCTGTTGCGATGAGGATGGCAGATTAATAGCTCCTGAAGCCTACGACGTTGAATATAAGGTCAATTTTAATATTGATGTCGAGATTTTCAAAACTATGAATGGATTGGCCAATAATCGCGGAGGTTATATTCTATTCGGAGTTGAACCCACCGACAGAGAATTAAAAGGCCTTACCGATTCCAAAATCAATTACTATAAAACTAATATGGATTCGGAATCCACCAGAGGACGAATACTAACTTCATGCCAACCTAATTTAGAATATAAACATTATCTGCATAAGATTGGCGATAAACGTTTCATTATCCTTTTTATACCCGAATCTAAAAACAAACCACATATATTTGCAACAAGCTATTCAAATGACATAAAGCCGGGAGATATATTTTACAGATACAACGATTCGGTCAAAAAAATTCAATATGCCGAGTTGAGTGCTATAATTGAGAACAAGCGTAAGTGCGAACAAGAAAAATGGATGAAATTCTTGGGTGAGATTGCTAAAATCGGGCTTGACAACGCTTTGGTCATAGATGCCAAAAACGGGAAACTTATAACAGCGGACAATTATGAAAACGGTATCGTTCTTGACGAAAGTGTGCTGTCGAAATTCAAGTTAATCAAGGAAGGGCACTTTGATGAAATATCCGGGGACCCGACATTAAAAATAATTGGGACATTAGCGCTTAAAACAGACACAGGAAAGTATGAATTAACATCAAATGTCACCGCCATTATGAACCCCAATAAAACGCATCCTTATCGCGCAGTAGACATTTTTAATAAACTAATAGAGGATGCAGTAACTACTAAAGATGGCAAGTTGCTTTCGGACGGAAAAATAACTTATCATAGAGTTGTTTTCTTCATTAAAAACAATCATTTAAACGAGGGGATAGAAAATGTTTTTATTCAAGAGGCAATACATCAAACAACGTACAGCTCTTTAGTCTACTCAAAAGTTAAAGAAGGTTTTGAAAATATGACTTTAGCTGAAATAGAAACATTGAGGTTAATCATTCCCAACAAATAAATATTTGGCAAAAAAAATTTTATAGGATGCATAACAAATATAGAGCAAATTGAAGTTGCCGAATACGGATAAAGCCGGTGGTTTGCGAATAGCAGTCGGCGGCTTTTTCGTTGTAAAAAACGATATGTGCCGTGCGCGGCGGTTGTAAGCTGCAAATATGCGGTCAATTTGGTCCCCCAAAAGTCCCCAAAAATCACTCACAACAAGCCAAAATTGCATAAAAAAAGCGCCGTTAATCGTTCAAAACACCCTGAAATTGAACGAAAAACAGCGCTTTTGGCTGGGGCGAAGTGATTCGAACACCCGAATGACGGAGTCAGAGTCCGTTGCCTTACCGCTTGGCGACGCCCCAATATTTTTTATTACTCAATTATTATATAGTCCTTTTCCGAAAAAAACAAGCGATTTTAACGGCAAAATAAAAAATAAATAAAAAGCGAGGTTCAGTTATATATGGCGTTTACCACAACTTCGGCAAGGTCGTCCGCGCTGCCCGCGCAGTCGCCGTCCAGCCACGCCATAGACACGTTGAACAGCATCCCCGCGTAAAGGTAGGGGGCGTAGCCGTTTTGTTCGGGATATTCCTCGCAGAACATGTCAGCAAAATTTTTGTTTAAAAAGTCGAGATAGATATATTCCAGCCTCGCCCTGCGCATCAGCTTTATCGGCTCCTTATTTTCCCTGAACAGTTCAAACACGTTTTTAACCAGCGCCAGATAGTCCTCGCGGCATCTCGGATAGTATCTCTGCGAAAAAATAAAATTTTGCCTGTTGCGGTCCATATAATATACCAGCACGTCCTCTTTGCGCTTAAAATAGCGGTAGAAGGTTGCCCTGCCCACGCCCGCCTTTTTTGCAATGTCGGTGACGTTTATTTTTTCGTATTCGTATTCCCCCATCAGCTTAAACAGCGCCTGCACTATGTAGTATTTTGTATAATCTTCCTGCAGGTATTCCACGATACAAAACCCCCGTATGTGTATTATTTTAAAGAACAAATTTCAGGATGTGTCCAACCGCCCGTCCGTCTGCTTGCAATGCCCGTCCGTCTATAGTATGATACACTTGTCTCGCGAAAAAGTCAACTGGCGCCGTCTTTCTTGCGGGGAAAAATTTTTGGAGGTATAATATTATGGAAGAAAAAAACTTTGTGGCATACGAGTACAAAACCAAGACCGTAAAAGCGGAAAACGGTCCCGCCGCGGCCGACATGTATGAGGCTATGGGCTGGGAAATCGTTTCCTCGGTGACCACCCCTGCGGGCGGGCTGACGCTTTCTTTGAAAAGGGACAGGAAGATACGGCACAGACAGGAGCTGGTAAAGGCCGAGCGGCAGGCGGAGGAGGCCTTTGAAACTCTTTTGGGGCTGAAGCGTTCGGTCACTTTCGGCGCGGCCGTATTCGCCTATATCTTCGGCGTTGCCGCGGCCCTGCTCTTCGGCGGCGGCATGAGCCTTGTGATGACGATGCCGAACAGCGTGCCCGCGCTTATCGGCGGCATAGTTATGGGGGTTGCGGGCCTTGTATTGTGCGGCGTAAACTACTTTATTTACAAAAAATCGGTCCAGAGCAAAAGGGCCAAGGTGCAGCCCGCCATAGAGCAGGGGGAGGAAAATTTTTATAACCTCCTCGAGCGCGCAAACGGGCTTTTATCCGCAGAAATTATCTGAAAAACTCAACACGGAGCCGCAAAATGCGCAATCTCTTTGCCGAATACAGGGGACTGACCTTTGAGAAAAAAACGATAGTAAACACGATTATTTCGCTGTGCTTTTCGTTTGCGCTCGCGGCGGGAAAATTTGTTGTGGGATTGTTTGCCGACCCCGCCCTATGCATAATAGCCCTATATACGTCCGCGTTGCTCGTTGCCAAAGTGCAGTGCCTGCTCGGCGTAAAGGCGGGCGCGGCGTTCAAAAAGCGCAATGTTCTCGTTGCGGTATTTATGATGATTTCCAGCGTGACGTACATATTTTTTATGTGCGCCACGCTCTTTGCGCAGCGGACGGTTCGCGCGCACGGGCTGACTTACGTCGTGCTGCTTGCGTTTATCTCCTTTTGCGAACTCGGCTTTGCCGTCGCGGGGATATTCCGCACCAAGAGCCGCGGGCACTTTTACCGCAGCATAAAGATAATAAGTTTTTGCACGGCGCTCATAGCCATTCTGACGACGCAGACTGCTATCCTCGGCTTTACGGACGCGGGGGACGCGGCCCCGTACAACGCGTTGACGGGCGGTTGCGTGGGCGTCTTTATAGCCGCGTGCGCGGTCTTTATTTTGGTTGCCCCCAAACTTTCGGTGGCGGGCAGGGAGCACAACGCGTACGTGCTTAAAAATCCGTCGAAAAACAAGTCGGTAAAGGAGGGCGCGTTCCAACTTTTGCTGTGCAAAAGCGCGGTTTACGGCTCCTATATATACCGCGCGGTATTTGCGGACGGCAGGCTGGAGGGGGACATAGTCCGCACCCCGTCGCTGTGGAAAAGAATGAACATATACTGCAAGATACTCTGCTGCGTGCTGTCCGAAATTTTGGTTTTCGCGTGGCTTTTGGGCAGGGCGGCGCTGTTTATAAGGTCGGCAAATCTGCCTGCGCGGCTAAACAAACTTTTGGCGGAAGAGGGCTTTGAGGCGGAGGAAAGCCGCGGCAAAACCGCCCGATAAAACGGGCGGGGAGTTTTTTAAAAAGCTATTGCCAAACGCGCCCGAAAATGCTATAATCTATATATAAAAACAGCGCGCCCGCGGGCCGCCGTAACCGCTCGGCCCGCCGCGTTAAAATTTTATTCACTATGCGCATAAAATTATTGACAGTGAAAAAAGTTAGTGTTATGATATTAGGCGGCTTTGAGAGGAGGCCCCTATGTTAAACACGATTCCCGATAAAAAACCGAACAAAATAGTGTCCACGATCAAATATTGGGCGATGCTCAATTTGGGCGTGCTGCTGCTTTCCATAAGCATGTTCCTGTTCAACGAACCTAACCACTTCACGCTGGGGGGCATGGGCGGCCTTTCCATAGTGCTTGCAAAATACATCACCCCGCACGTGTCCTTTTTGACCCAGCCCGTGCTGCTGGCTATCCTCAACGGCATACTGCTTGTGCTGGGCCTTATATTTTTGGGCAAGGGGCTTACTATTTTAACAATTTATTGCTCCATAGCATACTCTTTGGAAGTGTATCTCCTCAGCCTTATCCCCATAAAACTGCCCCTCACCGACGAGCCCTTTCTGGAGCTGGTGTACGCGGTGATTTTGTCGGGCGCGGCGCACGCGATAGTGTTCAACTGCCACGCCTCGACGGGCGGCACCGACATAATCGCCCTTATAATTAAAAAGTTTTCCAAAATGAACATCGCGCCCGCGCTGCTTGCCGCAGACTTCCTTATAGCCTGCCTCGCGTTTTTCACTTTCGGGCCGCTCACGGGGCTGTTCTCGGTGCTGGGCATATTCGCAAAATCGTTCGTGATAGACGGCGTAATAGAAAACCTCGGCAAAACAAAATACGTAACCATAATCACCGTAAACCCGCAGATAGTTTCTGAAGTGATAATAGACTATATCCACCGCGGCTACACCAAGTACAAGGGCGAGGGCGGCTACACTGGCGAGGAGCGCACTATAATAATAACGGTGTGCCGCCGTTCGCAGGCAGCCCGCTTAAAGGCCAAACTGCACGAGGTGGACCCCACGGCGTTCGTCATAATAACCGACGCAAACGAAATACTGGGCAAAGGTTTTTCCGAAAGAATGTGACTGCCCCGTCGTTTGCGCCCGCCCGCGCGTTAGCCATTCATTCCGCTTGCGCTACTTTTCCGCACGCGGCGCGCGTTTGCCCTGCGGGGCGCAGGGCGGCTGTCGTAAAAAAATAAAAAAAACACATAGCCGGGAGGCGATAATATAACGTTGCAAACAGCAACCCAAAGGGGAATGTAATGAACAACAAACAGGACAAACGCAGCAAAATAATGAAGCAGGTAATCTACTGGGCCGTCCTCAACGCGGGCATATTGTGCATGTCCGTGGGGGTATATCTGTTCGAAGCGCCAAACAGCTTTGTAATGGGCGGTATAAGCGGCGTGTCCATTTTGCTTTCGCACTACATCACCCCGCACGTGCCCTTTTTGACCCAGCCCGTCATTCTGGCGATATTCAACGTGTTTTTACTGCTTGTCGGCTTTATATTTTTGGGCAGGGGGGTAACCTTCAAAACCATATTCTGCTCACTGATGTACTCCTTTGAAGTGTGGTTTTTAAGCTACTTGTTCCCGCTCGGCGGGCCTTTGACCGACCAGCGGCTGTTGGAGGCGGTGTACGCCGTGCTTCTGATAGGCATCGGCTGCGCGATAATGTTCCACTGCGGCGCGTCGTCGGGCGGAAGCGACATAATCGCGCTGATAGTAAAAAAATACACCAATCTCAACATAGGCAACGCCGTTATAGTCAGCGATTTGGTTGTTTCCTGCCTTGCGTTTTTCTTCGGAGCGGAGTCGGGACTGCTGTCCATACTGGGCCTGTTTTTGAGGGCGTTCGTCGTTGACGGCATAATAGAAAATATCACCAGAACAAAATACGTAACCATAATAACCGACAATCCCGACGTCGTTTCAAAGGTGATAATCGAGGACATAAACCGCGGATTTACAAAATATAAGGCCGAGGGGGGCTACACGGGCGCGGAGCGCACTATAATAATAACGGTGTGCCGCCGCGCGCAGGCCGTGCTGCTTAAAACCAGGCTGCACAAAGTGGACCCCACGGCGTTTACAATTATAACCGACGCAAACGAGATACTGGGCAAGGGCTTTTCGGTTCCGCTGGACGAATCGGTTAAGCGCAAGCCCAAAAAGAATGACGACTTGCCCGCCGCCGAAGAGGTCTCAACCGACGTCCCGAACGAAGAAAACCAACAATAAACAAAAAGAGAGCCGCGCTAACAGCGCGGCTCAATTTATGTGTTTTTTAAAATATGTACGCGGCCCGATGAAACGTGTAAGGGCTTTGCCGCCTAACAACCTGCGCGAGCGTCGCCTCTGTCATTCTGCGCGAGGGCACCTGCCCCCCTGTCATTCTGCGCGAGGGCACCCGCCCCCCCTGTCATTCTGAGGCGGGCGCAGCCCGACGAAGAATCTGTCGCGCAGCGACTTTTTAATATGTACGCGGCCTGATGAAACGTGTCATTCCGAGTCGCGGAGCGCGAGGTAATCCCCTCGTGGATTGGTCGAGGCAATTTAAGGTTACTATTCCAAATGGCCAAGAGCAGCCACAGGGGGATTCTCTCACTCAATCGCCCACTGCGTGGGTCTCATATCGTTCGAAATGACACAGCTTAACTTGCGTTGTAATTATTGAAAATTGCGGAGCAATTCATATCGTTCTGCCGTTTCCCCTGTCATTCTGCGCGAGGGCACCCGCCCCCCCCTGTCATTCTGAGGCGGGCGTAGCCCGACGAAGAATCTGTCGCGCAGCGACTTTTGCATTGCGTCCTATCCAACCTCGACCAGCCCACGGGGGGATTATTTCGCTTACCGCTTCGCTCACGCTCAAAATGACAAGCCTTAATTAGCTTTTCAATTATTGAAAATTGCGGAGCAATTCATATCGTTCTGCCGTTTCCCCTGTCATTCTGCGCGAGGGCACCTGCCCCCCTGTCATTCTGCGCGAGGGCACCCGCCCCCCTGTCATTCTGAGTCGGGCGCAGCCCGACGAAGAATCTGTCGCGCAGCGACTTTTGCATTGCGTCCTATCCAACCTCGACCAGCCCACGGGGGGATTATTTCGCTTACCGCTTCGCTCACGCACGAAATGACAAGCCTTAATTGGCTTTTCAATTATTGAAAATTGCGGGGCAATTACTTCACGAGGGCGACGGCGGCCTTTGTTTTTTCCTTGATCTCCTCGGGCGTGCCGCTCATCATCCAGCTGCCGCCGCAGGCGATAATCTTGTCGTATGCAAGATATTCAAGTATGTTGCTCTCGTTTATGCCGCCCGTGGGCATAATCTTAAGATAGGGGAACGCGGCGCAGATGGCCTTAATGGTCTTAAGTCCGCCGTAGTTGGAAGCGGGGAAGAATTTAAGGGTTGTAAGTCCCTTTGCAATTGCCGCCATAGCCTCGGTGGGGGTAACTATGCCGGGCAGATAGAGCATGCCGTGCTCGGCGCAGCAGTCCGCAACCTCCTCCGAAAAACCGGGGGACACAATGAATTTGGAGCCCGCCGCGATGGCCTTTTCGCACTGTTCGCGGTTTATAACGGTGCCCGCGCCGACAAGCATGTCGGGATATGTTTCCACGGTGAGCTTAATTGCGTCGGCGGCGCAGGGAGTGCGGAAGGTTATCTCCGCGCAGGGCAGCCCGCCCTCGACAAGGGCCTGCATCTTGGGCAGGGTTTCTTCAATGGAATTGAGCACCACAACGGGTACTATTTTGGTCTTTTTGATTTGTTCAATCAGCTGTTCATGTGCCATAATTTTCCTCCTTAAAGGGTTTATGATTTTTTGACCTTAAACATTATAGCACACCCGTTTTACGATTGCAATACCAAAAAAGAAAAGTGTTCGAATATAATTCCCGTTAATTTTTTTGCCCTTTTTATTTTTATTGTTGATATTTTCAATCCGCCGTGCTATAATACTACTGCGACGCCAATTAAATATAGTAATTTTCTTTCCACCCCGCGGGGCGTATATTTTTTTAGAGAAAACACAGAATACGGTAGTAATACCTGTTTCAAACTGTTTTCTCTAATGAAAGAGTTTGTTGGCGTCGCAACCAGGGAACGGTATTCTACGGGCGCCGTTCCTTTACGGGGCGGCGCTCTTAATTTTGTGCCGCTTTGGGGTTTTATTGTTGATATTTTAAAATGTCCGTGTTATAATACTAATGCAACGCTATTAAAAATCAACCTCTGTTTCTTCCCCGAGCGGGGAAGTATCCTTTTTGCATTTTTATTTTCGCGGAACAAGTCACAGAATATAGGTAGAAATACCTGTTCCGGGCTGATTTGTTTTCACGGAAATAAAGAGGTTTTAATGGCGTTGCAACCAAGGAACGGTATTCTACGCGCCGTTCCTTAAAGGAGCGGCGTTTATTATGTGTGAAAATGAAAAAGTATGTTCCTGTTTCGGTCACTTCGAAGTTGAAATAACCGAAAGTCTGAAAGCAAAGACGGAGGCAGCTATAGACAGGGCGATAGCGGACGGCGTACGCACGTTTCTGTTCGGCGGCAGAAGCAGTTTCGATTCGCTTGTATATGACATCGTAACAAAAAAGCGGGAGGAGTTGCCCCGGCTCGGGATAAAGCGGGTATTTTGTTTCGCGCTTGAAAACCAGCTGCGAAAGCCGCCCGCATGGTTCAAAAAACAGGAATATGAAAGTTACGAGTGTCCCACAAAGGAGTTTAATTGGTGGTACACCGCCATATACTACCGCAACTGCGCGATGATAGACCAAAGCGATTTGGTGCTGTTCTATGCGGAGGAGCGGACGAACAGCGGCGCGTACAAGGCCTATAAATACGCCGTAAAAAAACATAAAAATCTGATAAATTTTGCCGCCGAAAATTGAACGTCCGGCGCGCAAATCGGCAAAAACAATGCTTTACCGCGGAAAAAAGCCCCCCGGTAAAGCATTTTCATAAAAAGTTATATTCATTACAAAATACGGCAATAAAATAAATTGCGTTTAATCGATTGCAAAAGGGCGGGGGCTATGCTATACTGAAAACCAGAATTATGCCATAAGGAGCATTGCTTATGATAAAGGTATCCCGCAGGGTGGCGTCCATTGCGCCGAGCATGACCCTTGCCATTTCCGCCAAGGCCAACGAGCTTAAAGCGGCGGGCGTGCGCGTTATAAACTTCGGCGTGGGTGAACCCGATTTCAACACCCCCGCGCACATAATAGCGGCCGCAAAGGAAGCTATGGACAAGGGCTACACCAAATACGTTGCAGCCGCGGGTCTGCCCGCCCTTAAAAAGGCCATATGCAAAAAGCTCCAAAGGGAGAACGGCCTCGTCTACGACCCCTCGCAGATAATAGTCTCCAACGGCGCAAAGCACTCCATATTCAACGCGCTTTTTGCGACCGTAGACGAGGGGGACGAGGTGATAATTCCCTCCCCCTATTGGCTGACCTATCCCGAAGTGGTTAAAAGCTGCGGCGGCGTGCCCGTGTTCGTGCAGACCACGCGCGCGGGCGGCTACAAGATGACGGCTGAGCAGCTGGAAGCGGCCATAACTCCCAAGACGAAAATGCTTATACTCAACTCCCCCGCAAACCCCACGGGCTCCGTTTACGTGCAGGAGGAGATTGAAAAAATCGCACACGTATGCGTAAAACACAATATTTTGGTGCTCTCGGACGAGGTGTACGAAAAACTTATATACGGCGGCGAAAAGCACTATTCTATAGCCGCGGTTTCGCCCGAAATGAAGGAGCTGACGATAGTCGTCAACGGCGTTTCCAAGTCCTACGCGATGACGGGCTGGAGGCTGGGCTATCTCGCCTGCGCACCCGTCATAGCAAAGGCCATAGCCTCTTTCCAGAGCCACTCCACCTCCAACGTCAACACGATGACGCAGTACGCCGCGATCGCCGCGCTGGACGGGCCGACGGGACCGATGGAGGAGATGGTTGCGGCTTTCGGCGACCGCCGCGAAAAGACTTTAAAAATGCTGGACGGCTACAAGCCGCTCGGGTTGGACTACGTCAAGCCCGACGGCGCGTTTTATGTGATGCTCGTCGTGGACAAGCTGTTCGGCAAGAGCTACAAGGGCAAAAAGATAGGGGGCAGCATGGACGTTGCCGACCTTCTTCTGACCGAAAAGCAGGTGGCGGTGACCCCGGGCGTGTGCTTCGGCGACGACGAGGCGATACGGCTTTCGTACGCGCTCTCCTTCGGCGACATAGCGGAGGGGCTCCAAAAAATCGCGGAATTTGCCGCAGAGGTAAAATAGCGGCGAAAATTTATAAAATTTTAGCGTAAAGCCTTGAAATTCCTTATAATAACTGTTAAAATATACTCAGACGTAAGTATAATACTTATATGGAGGATTTCAATGATTAAAATTATTTACGGACCCAAAGGCACCGGCAAGACAAAGCATCTTATAGACGTTGCCAACAGCAACGCGACAGACGCAAAGGGGCTGAGCGTATTCATCACCGACAACAAGAGATGTATGTACGATTTGCACCGCAGCGTGCGCTTTATCGACACCACCGACTATCAGGTTGCCGGCGAGGAGGCGCTCTGCGGATTTGTAAAGGGCGTTGCGGCATGCAACAGCGACCATGAATATATCTATGTGGACGGCGTGTCGAGGATAACGGGCAAGCCCATTGCCGAACTTGCGGGGATATTCTATATGCTCGACAAGGTTGCGGGCGAAAACAACATAACCATCTACATAACGTGCAGTTGCGAGGAAGCAGACCTTCCCGAATTCGTTAAAAAGTATCTGTAAAATCATTTTTGGGGCGGCACGGTATTTCCGTGCCGCCTTTTTCACCCCACAGCAAGGACAGGCATTATAAAGAGAGGTAAATAGATGAAATTTGTAAGCACGCGCGGCGGCGGAAAGGCGAGCGGCGCACAGGCCATAGTGGAGGGGCTTGCCGCAAACGGCGGGCTGTATGTGCCCGAAACGTTCCCCGCGGTTTCTTCGGAGGAACTTTCGGCCATGCTTGAAATGAGCTATCCCGAGCGGGCGGCCGCCGTCATAGGCAAATATTTGACCGAATACGACAGGGCGGAACTTTTGCGCGCGTGCGAGGCGGCCTATGCCAAGTTCGAGGGCGACCCCGCCCCCCTCGTCCGTTTGGACGACGGCGTGTATATGCTGGAGCTTTGGCACGGCCCCACCTGCGCCTTTAAGGACATGGCGCTCACCTTGTTGCCCTATCTTTTGAGGAAGGGGGCGGACATTCTCGGCATAAAGGAACAGATTTTGATCCTCGTCGCGACGTCGGGAGATACGGGCAAGGCCGCTTTGGAGGGCTTTAAGGACGCGGACGGCATAAAGGTGATGGTGTTCTACCCGAACGACGGGGTCTCCAAAATGCAAAAACTGCAGATGTGCACGCAGGAGGGGGACAACGTATGCGTGGCGGCCGTGCGCGGCAACTTCGACGACTGCCAGACGGCCGTAAAGGAAATTTTTGCAAGCGCGGAGTGCGCTGCGGAGCTGAAAAAACTCAACACGGTCCTCTCTTCCGCCAATTCCATAAACTTCGGCAGGCTTGCGCCGCAGATAGCGTATTATTTTTCGGCCTACCTCGACCTTGTTTCGGGCGGGCAGATAGAGATGGGGCAGGAGATAGATTTCACCGTGCCCACGGGCAACTTCGGCAACATTTTGGCGGGCTATTACGCAAAGCGCATGGGTCTGCCCGTACGCAGGCTGCACTGCGCCAGCAACTTGAACAACGTGCTCACCGACTTTTTAAATACGGGCGTGTACGACATTCACCGCGAGTTTTACAAAACCACGTCCCCCTCGATGGATATTCTGATATCCTCCAATTTGGAAAGGCTTTTATTCGAGGTTTCGGGCAGGAACGCCGCCCTCACGGCCCAGAGAATGGCCGAACTTAAAACCAACTTGAAATACAAGATAACGGCGGCCGAGCTCGAGGAGATAAAAAAGACTTTCGACGGCGGCTTTGCAAGCGAGGAGACCTCCGTGGAGGCGATGTACGGCGTGTTCGAGGACGTGGGCTACACCATGGACCCGCACACGGGCTGCGCGATGAAGGTTGCGCTGGACTGGTTTGAAAAGAACAAAAAGGACAAAACTCCGATGGTCATCGTGTCCACGGCCAACCCCTACAAATTCCCGCAGGACGTACTGTACGCCGTGACGGGCAACGACGTGAAGGACAGCTTCAAGGGCATAAAGAGGCTGCACGCGGCGACCGCGATGGCCGTTCCTAAGCGGCTTTTGGCCCTGAGGGACAAGCCCGTCAGGTTTTCAAAGGTGTGCGACCCCAAAAAGCTGTTCGCCGAGGTGCTGGAGTTTATAAAAGGTTAAGGTGGTTCACAAAAAACCGGACATTCGGCGATGTCTGGTTTTTTTGATTGTCATTCCGCGCGAACGCCGCCCCCCTTGGCTCCCTTTAGTAAGGGGAGCTGTCACCGACAGGTGACTGAGGGGATTGTCATTAAAGTTTGACGCGCGAAAAAGCAAGTCTACCGTTATAGCAATAAAGAAACTTGGATGCAACGTCACGTTGCTTTTGTCCCGCCCACCCCCCCAATAATGTTAAAAAATAGAGGGAAACCCTGCTTGCGCCGTGAATTATTTTAAAAATTGCGGAGCAATTCATGGCGTTCTGCCGTTTCCCAAGGGGAACACGCGGCATAACGCTTGATTTTTTTTTGCGGCTGTGCTATCATTAAATTGAAGTAATTTTGGGTTATATAATAATGGACGACAAAAAGACGCTGTATTCGGCTATACAGCCCACAAACAATCTCACAATAGGCAACTACGCGGGCGCGATAAGCAACTGGCTCAAACTGCAAAACGACTATAACTGTTATTTTGCCATAGCCAACATGCACGCCATAACGGTGCGGCAAAACCCCGCCGAACTCAGGCAAAAGACCCTTTCCATGCTCGCGCTGTATATCGCCTGCGGGATAGACCCCGCCAAGTGCTGCCTCTATGTCCAGTCACACGTCCCCGCGCACGCCGAGCTGTGCTGGGTGTTAAACACCTTCACGTACGTGGGCGAGATGGAGCGCATGACCCAGTTCAAGGACAAGTCCGCCCGCCACGCCGAAAACGTTAATATGGGGCTTATGGACTATCCCGTTTTAATGGCTGCGGATATACTTTTATATCAGGCGCAGTTTGTGCCCGTCGGCGAGGACCAGCGGCAGCACCTTGAAATAGCGCGGGACATAGCCCAGCGTTTCAACAACGTATATTCGCCCACGTTCACCGTGCCCGAGGGGCTGTTTTTAAAGGTGGGGGCAAAGATAAACGACTTGCAGGAGCCGTCCAAAAAGATGTCCAAGTCGGCGGAAAATCCCAACGGCTCGGTGTTTTTGTCGGACGACAGGGATACTGTTATCCGCAAGTTCAAGCGCGCCGTGACGGACAGCGGCTCCGAGATTATATACGACCCCGAAAGAAAGCCGGGAGTTTCCAACCTTCTGTCGATATATTCTGTATTTTCGGGCAAAACCGTAGAGGAGGCCGAAAGGGAATTTGCGGGCAGGGGCTACGGCGAATTCAAACTTGCCGTGGGGGAGACGGTTGCCGACAAACTTGCGCCCATACAGAGCGAGCAGGCAAAAATCCTTGCGGACAAGGACTATCTCAACAAAGTTATGCAGGACGGGGCGGAGCGCGCCGCGCGCGCGGCGGGCAGAACGCTGTTCAAAGTGTATAAAAAAATAGGCTTTTACCAAATATAAGGGTGGGTTATGTTCGGTTATATTTCCCCCGATACGCCCTATCTTTTCAAAAAGGACGAAACGCTGTACAAGGCGATGTATTGCGGACTGTGCAAGAGCATAGGCAAGGGCTGCGGGCAATGCGCGCGCACGGCCTTAACCTACGACATGGCGTTTGTTTCGGCCATCGTTCATAATATCCGCGGCGAGGACGTAAAAATAGAAAAACAGAGGTGCGTTGCGCACTTTATACGCCGCCGCCCGATGGCCCTGCCCGACGGTCTGACCGTAATCCTCGGCTGCGCCAACACCGCGCTCGCATATTATAAACTGTGCGACGACAAGCGGGACGGGGAAAAGCGGGCCGTTCTGAGGCATTTTTACAGACGGGGCTTTAAAAAGGCAAAAAAACTCCACCCGAAGATAGCGGAGATAATAGAGCGGCAAACGGACTTGCAGGCCGCGCTGGAACGGCAAAACTGCGCAATTATAGACGAGGCGTGCGAGCCCACCGCGCAGATGATGGCGGAGCTTTCAAGGTACGTGCTGGGCGAATTTGCCACCCCCGCCACAGACCGCCTGTTCTATTCGGTCGGCAAGTGGATATATATGGCGGACGCCTTGGACGATTTTGAAAAGGACGTAAAAAAGGGACGGTACAACGTGCTTTTAAACGCTTTCGGGCAACCGGAGCGCGAAAAGATGCTAAATGAGCACGGCGAGGAAATAAAATTTGTTTTTAACAGTATCTTTGCCGGCATGCGCGAGGGGCTGTACGGCATAGACTTTAAGTTTAACCACGATTTGACGGACAATATAATCCTCAGGGGCATACCCCTTAAATCGAGGCAGATATTCTACGGCAAGTGCGGAAAAAAAGGAGTTCACGATGAACAAAAAGAATCTTGAAATTTTGGGTCTCACAGAACCTGTGACGGCGGACGAAATAAAGGCGGCGTACGACGCCCTGCGCGAAAAGTACCTCGAGGAGCGCTTTTCCGAGGGCGAAAAGGGCAACAACGCCGCAAAGATGCTCACCAAAATAGAGACGGCCTATAACGAGCTCATGGAGGAGCTAAACCAGAGCCGCGGCGAGGACGGCGGGGCCACTTTCAAGCAGGTTGAAGACCTGTTGAAGGCGGGCGACATAAACGGCGCGCAGCATGTTTTGGACAGCTTTAACGAGCGCACGGCGCACTGGCACTATCTGCAGAGCGTGGTGTTCTACCGCAAGAACTGGATGAACGAGAGCAAAAAACAGCTGGAGATAGCCATCCAGCTGGACCCCTCCAACGACAAGTACAAGGAGAGCTACCGCAAGCTCAACGACAAAATCAACGAGACCTCGCAACAAAACAACCAAAACGCGCAGGGGCAATACCAAGGGCAAAACATGAACAATCCTGCGGGACCGCAGGACCAGATGGGGGGCGGCTTTTGTGCAAACTGCATAGACTGCTGCTACACATATATGTGCTTGAGCTGTATGTGCGACGCTTGCTGCCGTTAAAAAATGGGCAAAAACAAAAATTCAAAATCATTTGAAATTGCGCTTTCGGCCGTCTCCTGCGCGGTGGCGGTCATCTCGCTGTCGATGGGCATAGTCGTGGCGGGCGGATATTTTTTGGGGCTGTGGTATCTTATCGCCATTCTTGCGCTGATGGTGCCCCTTGCCAAACAATTCTATTCGGGCGGGTTTTTGGCCTATCTCGGCACCTGCATCCTTACGGTTGTTTTGGGCGCTTCTGCCAAGTTTTGGGACCTGTTGCCCTTCGTCATGTTTTTCGGGCTGCACCCCTTGGCAAACTCGCTGCAAATCCGCTTTAATATCAACCGCTGGATAGCCTTTGCCGTAAAGGCGGTATGGTTCGCGGGCGTGCTGTACGCGGGATATTTTATGATGGTGTACGGCTTTCTGAGCGGCGGACTGTTGCAGACGCCCCTCTATCTTACGGTGAAAAACTACATATATATCCTCATTCCCACGGTTGGAACGGTTGCATTTTTTATTTACGACTATCTCATATTCAAGTGTCAGATAATGATTAACGGGCTTATTTACAGGATAAAAAAATGAGCGTTGAAAAAAATATGTTGTGCGAGGGAGTTGTCGAGGCTCTCGGCAGCAACGGAGAAGGAATAATAAAATGCGGGGGCACAACGGCGTTTGTGCCCTTTTGCATGGTTGGCGAAAGGGTGCGCTTTAAAATTTTAAAGGTCACCGACGGCGGCAAAATAGCCTACGGTAAGGCGGAGGAGATTTCAGGGCCCGCCGCGGGCAGAACGGAGCCGCCCTGTCCGCTGTTTGTAAAGTGCGGCGGCTGCGACCTGCAACACATGGACTATTCCGCCCAGCTGGCCTTTAAAAGGGAGCTGGTTGAAAACACGCTGAAAAAATTGGGCGGCATATATGTGGCGGTCAACGGGGTCGTGCCCAGCGAAAATATCTTCCGCTACCGCAACAAACTCGCCCTCCCCATAGGCTTGGACGGGGACGGCAACACCGTCTTGGGCTTTTACGCGCGGCGCAGCCACAGGATAGTGCCCGCAGACGACTGCCTTATTCAGTCCGCATGGATAAAGGATATAATCGCGGCGGTAAAAAAGTACGCGGACGTATGCGGTTTAACGGGCTACGACGGGGAGACCCGCAGGGGAGATCTGCGGCAGATAGCCGTGCGCGAAATAAAGGGCAAATTTATAATGGCCCTCGTTGCCGCAAGGCGCGTGGACGTGTCTTTTTTGATATCCGAACTCGAAAAGAGCTTTAAAGATTTCACTTTTTTACTGAACGTAAACGGCTCCACATCCAACGTGATTTTTTCAAAAGAGTGGCACATATGCCGCGGCGAAGGCCGTTTTGAGGCCGAGGAAGGGGGCATTTTTTACAGCGCGGGCGCCGAAACTTTTGTGCAGGTGAACGACGGAGTGCGCACGAAGCTGTATAACCGCGTGTTGGAGGAGGCGGACGAGGGCGCGACGGCCGTCGATCTGTATTCGGGCACGGGGCTGCTCACGGCCATGCTCGCCAAGAAATGCGGCAGGGCTTTCGGCGTGGAAATCGTGAAAGAGGCCGCACTATGCGCCGACGAACTGAAAATACGCAACGGTCTGCAGGGAAAAATGTTCAACGTCTGCGGCAAGGTGGAGGAAAAGCTCGGCGAAGTGTTAAAGGCGGCGGACGGCAAAAAAATCGTCGTGTGCGACCCGCCGAGAAAGGGCATGGAGCGGCAGGTGTGCGAAAGGCTGGGCAGTTGCGGCGCGGACAAGATAATACTGATATCCTGCAATCCCGCGACGCTTGCGCGGGACCTTAAGATAATTTTGGAGGGCGGCTATAAGATAAATTCCGTCACCCCCTTCGACATGTTCCCCCAAACCCGCCACGTCGAAACGTTGGTCGTGCTGCGTCGCAAAGATGGGTAAAATACACCGAAATACTATCATTTTGTATGTTTTCGAGGCATTTTGTGTTCAAAATCGACGAACAATATTAAAAACGCAAACAAATAAGTTATAAAAAAATTTTCGGGCAGAGAGCTTTTCTCTGCCTGTTTTTATGGACTGAATTATGCCGCTTTATAAAGCGGCGACACGCAAAACAGCCCCCGTTGAGCCGGGGGCTGTTTTGCGTTGAAGCGTTTTATCGCTGTTTGCGGTTTAAAAGCTCGTATTGCTTTAAATATCGGTAAAAGGAAGAAAGTTTCATGTTGGTACTATCCAGCGCGGAGTTCAGGCTTATCTCATGTTTTAAATAGGCTTCGGCTACCTGCCCGAAATTCTCGGGGCAGGCCAGTCTGGGCCGCCCAAACTTTACGCCCCGCTGTTTTGCCGCCTTGATCCCTTCGGCCTGACGGGTGTGTATGCTGTCCTTTTCGTTTTCGGCCACAAACGACAACAGCTGTAACACTATATCCGATATCAACTTGCCTATAAGGTTTTTTTCGTGGCAGCGTGTGTCCAAAAGGGGCATGTCAAGCACAAATATGTCGGCGCCTATCTCTTTCGTTATTCGTTTCCACTCCTGCAGTATACAGTCGTAGTTGCGGCCGAGGCGGTCTATGGACTTTACAACGAGCAGATCGCCCCCGCGCAATCTCCTTATAAGCCGCTTGTAATTTTGCCTTTCAAAATCTTCGCCGCTTTTTTTATCGCAGTAAACATAGGTAAACTCTATCCCACATTTTTCAAAGGCGGCAAGTTGCCTTTCAAGTTTTTGGTCTTTGCTCGAAACTCTTGCATAAGCGTAATTCATTTTATTCCCCGTATCGTATAACATTATTTTATATTTACATTATAAACTAAAATTTTACTTAACACAACCCATTATTTTTCGAAAAAATAAAAAAATTTTTCAAAACCTATACGTTTTGAAAAGGGGGACAATGTTACTAATTTACATTAATTTTACGTTATTAACATCATAACACATATCGAAAAATTCGTCAATAGTTTTACGTTTAAAAAAGTATAGGTTTTTAAAGGGGCAAAATCGGGCTAAACGGGCTTATCGGGTTTATGTTAAACGGTTAACTTGCAGTTTCCTTTAAAAAAACCCGATCAAAAAAATTTAGTTAAACGGTTAACCGAATAAACGTTCCCCAAAGGGACTGTTTATAAAATCAAAACGGAGGAATATTTATGAGAAAGAAAAGCATACTTGGCGTCTTGCTTGCCGTTGTTATGCTGTTCGGCGTGTTTGCGGGTTGTAATCCGTCCAATAACGGCGGCCCCGCGGCGGCGACAGAACATACGGTAACCTTTGACGTGGGTAGCGAAGCACAGGCAGCGGGCGTGAGAACTCCCGAACCGCAGGTGGTACAAAACGGGTCCACGGCCGTTCAGCCTACGATAGACGCATGGGAAGGCCATACGCTTATCGGCTGGTACAAAGGCAACAAGGAGTGGGATTTCTCCTCGGACACAGTTACCGAAGATATCACCCTCAAGGCCCAGTGGAACACGTCCGTTTCGAGCGACAAGGCCGAAGCGTACGAGAGGAGCCTTGATTGGGGGGAGAAAGACCACCTCTATATCCATTATTTACGCGGAGCGCACTCCGAAAGCGAGGAGGGAACGACCAACACCGCGGCGGCTCCCGGCTACTCCTCACAGATAGAGTCTGACATCTACGGCGATTGGGGTCTTTGGGTATGGGAATACTTCCCCACCAACGGCGAAGGCCGCGCGTTCTATCCCATGAAGATAGACGAATCGGGCGCAGTCTACGACATAGACCTTAAAGCCACCTATACCGACGCCGGCTGGAATGAGGAGACCCGCAACAATAAAGGGTTTACCATCACCTATTCCGACACGTTGCGCATAGGTATACAGATTTACTCCCAATACAGCCGTTTATACGAGGAAGGCTTTTGGGTAAACGACGGCGGCGACGTGTACATAGTGCTTGAAGAAGCCCGCCGCGACAAGGGGGACTACCATTGGTTTGTAAGGCAGGGTGAAGTTAAAAACGGCACGCCCACATTTGCTTCATATGTGGTATTCGATCCCTACGCCGGTCTCGAAGAGGGTTCGGCCGTAACAACTTATGACGTGGTTTCCAGCAAGGGCAACAACGGCGTATATCTCAAACAGGACGTAGCCGAGGGCTGGGAAGAGGAGAGCGTAGGCTATCAGATATTCATGGCGTCCTTTGCCGATTCGGACGGCGACGGCATGGGCGATATCAGGGGCATCATCCAAAATCTTGACTATCTTGAAAAACTCGGCGTAGACGTATTGTGGCTCACGCCTTTCCAGCAGTCCAACTCCTACCACGGATACGACATAATGGACTACTTCACGGTAGATCCACGCTTCGGCACGCTCGACGATTACAGGGAGCTTGTGTATGAGGTGCACCAACGCGGCATGCGCATATTGCTCGACTTCGTATTAAACCACACATCCACGTCCAATCCCTGGTTTATAAAATCGCAGAACCTCGTAAAAGAGACGGTAAAAATGCCCGACGGCAGCTATAAAGAGATAGATTACCGCAACTTCTATACCTGGAAAAACGCCGACTACTACAAGACAATAACCGATCCCCTCGAAAAGTTGCAGTGGTTTAAGGATTCAAACGGATATTACTATTATTCCAGCTTCAACTCGTCCATGCCCGAGCTCAACTTCGACTATCAGGCCACCCGCGACGCGATCTTGCAGGTTGCGCTGTATTGGATGAGCTTCGGCCTCGACGGTTTCCGTCTGGACGCGGTTAAACACATATATATGGAAAACGAGAGCTACGATCACTCCGACCAGATAATAAAGGATATCTCCAAGGGCACGGAAATCGGCTCCACCGCAGGCGACTATTCCTTTGATATGAAAAAGGACGCACACTTCTTTATGGAGTTCAACGCCAAGCTCAAAGCCAGCTATCCCGGCGCCATCCTTGTGGGGGAAAACTTCAACGGCGACCCCATCAAGATAGCGGGATTGTATGAAGGCCTCGATTCTCAGTTCAACTTCAACTGGTATTACGACACAACGGGCTGTCTGGGCGTTATAGCCAATTCCGACAACGTGCAGTCCAAACAACAATACGCCTCCAAGGCCATGAACCAATACGCCGCCGCGCAGTTTGACTTCAGACTGTACCGCACCGACTATATCGACGGTATCTTCACCTCCAACCACGACGTGCAGCGCGCACGCGACAGGGTTATGGCGGGCTGGAACGAGGCCACGCACGACTGGGTGAGCAACGGCCTCGACCGCGAGAATTACACTCAGGACGAGTGGAATACTTCCGAATCGCTTGCCAAACTCTGGGCCGGCATGTGTCTCACCGTGCCGGGCATAACCTGGATTTACGGCGGCGACGAGCTGGGCATGTTCGGCGTTAAAACCCCCAACCCCGAAAACGAGGGCCCCGGTCACGAGGACAGATGGCTCCGTCAGCCCCTCAAATGGAGCAAGACAAAGGAAGGCAGCAAGTATAACTGCAACTATCCTATAGGCTTCAACAACTACAAAATGACGTGGGACGCGCTCAACGAAAAGTTGGACGGCATAGCAGAGCAGGAAAAAGACGACAACTCCATGCTTTCTGTGTACAAAAAGCTGATACAGGTGCGCAAACAAAATCCCACGCTGGCGAGGGGCACGGTGGTAAACCACACCAAGACCTTTACCAACTCGGGCGGAGAAACGGTTATTTGCTATTCGGTAAAGGACGCCGAACATGAGATACTTGTGTATGTAAACGCCTCCAAGCAGCAGGCTTCCTCGGGCTACGCCGTACCCGCAAATTCCCAGTTGTTGTACGGCGCCGCGCTTGAATCGGGCAGAACTATGCAACCCCTTTCCATGACTATATATAAGGTGAAATAAGGAGGGACTCACATGAAAAAACTTTTAGCTATTTTGATGACGGGAGTAGTGTGCGCGGGTCTCGGCGCGGGGGCAAGTTTTGCCGCAAGCGCAGAACAGGACGCGTCCACGGTATATCTTGTGCCCGGCACATACCAAGAGGGCGGCCAGACGGTGTGCTACACCGTGCCGTCCGGCGCCGAAAAACTCAGCGATGAGGAGTGCGCACAGATACACGTTCCCAACGCATACCGTTGCACGCTGGCTGCGGGTGAGGAACTTCCCGCCGCCGTTGGCAACAGAAAGGACAAAGACGGCAACGACTATTCCTTTAACGGCTGGTGGACCATAGAGGACGCCACGGTTACATATTATGCCACCGTGCCCGAGGGAAGCGGAGTTACATATCTGTACGCCGATTGGCGCGCCGACCTCTCCCAGCCCAAGGACCCCGTCCCTGCGGACGATGAAACTATAATACTGCCCAACCACTACATGTCGATAAAGCGTGCGGCCACGGGCGAAACCGAAAGAGTAACGCTGTTCGTTTCGGGCACCGACGTAAGCTCGGCTTACCAATTTGATTACGGCGCACCCGTACAGCTTTATAACGAGTGGTTTGAACTGAGCTACGGCGACGAAGTAACCGTTTACACCGTCGGTTTGGGCGGGTCAAGGAAACACCAGATAGCGCCCATACTCGCAAACGGCAAGCGCGGCGTTCAGTTTGAATCCAGCGGCAACAACCACACCGGCTCGTTCCTTGCGGGCGGCGGCGACTATACCGCGCCCGGCAGAGGCGAACCCATGTTCAAGTATGCCGTAAACGACACAAGGCATTTCAGAATCTACATCAAATTTTATGATGCAGGCGGCTGGATGACCGTATATATGGAACCACAGGATTAATCAGGAGGAAAAATAAATGAAAAACAAAAAATTAGTGGTTTTATTAGTCAGCATTTTCGGCGCATCCGCGGTAGCGGGCATAGCCGCAGGCTGCAATAACGAACAAAATCCCAACACGCCAACTCCCCCTCCCGCCGAAGAAACGCAATATACCGTTTCGTTCGATACAAACGGGGGCACGGACGTTCCTTCCCAAACGGTTAAAAAGGGCGGCAAGATAACCGAGCCTGCAGCGCCCACCAAGGGCGGCTACACGTTTGACGGTTGGTACAAGGACGACGACTGCACGCAAAAATGGGACTTCGACTCTGACACCGTTTCCGCGAACACAGAGTTGCATGCCGCATGGAAGATAAAGGACGCCACGGCCGATACATACTTTGACTTTGTCGCCTTAAAGGACGGGTCCTATTCAATCAAGCTCAAATTGGGCCAGACCCTGCCGGAGGAGGTAATATTCCCCTCCAGACACGAGGATAAAAACGTAACCGAAATAGCCGTAACGGGCTTCCAAAGCAACACTGCAATAAAGAGCATATTCATTCCCTCTACAATAAAGGTAATAGGCCAGCAGGCCTTCCGCAACGCCCAAAACCTGCAATCGGTAGAGGGCGCAGAGGGAGTGGAGACAATAGGCTCCAACGCATTCTTCGGCACCAAGTGGGTAGCGGGCTTAAAGTCGGGCGCAAACTATTTGGGCAGCTGTCTGTTTAAATATGTCGGCGACGACGTCTCCGTTACCGTATCGGAGGACACCCTCGGCATAGCCGCAAACGCCTTTGAAAACCTCAAAAAACTTCAAACGGTAAGTTTGCCCCAAACGTTAAAGGCAGTGGGCAACTCGGCTTTTGCGGGTTGCACGGCCCTCAAAGCGATAGACTTGCCCAACTCCGTTACCGCCGTAAACGACAAGGCTTTTTCGGGTTGTACGGCGCTGGCCGACGTAAAAATCGGCTCGGGCGTGCTCACGATCGGCTCCAACGCTTTTAATGGCGCAGGCATCAAAACGCTGGAATACAACGCCAACGGCGAAGTGGACCAACTTGCGTTCGACGGCGTTTCGGGCGAAGTTTCCCTCACCTTCGGCGACGGCGTAACAACAATACCCACCAACCTCACCAAAAAGCTCACGGGGCTCAAAAAGGTTGTTTTGGGCAGCGGCATATCCGAAATTCCCGCGGGGGCGTTCGACGGACTTTCGTCCCTCACCGACTACACCTCCAAGGGCGTTATAACCTCCATAGGCGCGCAGGCCTTCCGCGGCGTAGGCCTCAAAGAGTTTACGATCGCGGGCTCGGTTAAAACGTTGGGCGCGGGCGCGTTCCAGAGCAGCGCGCTCACCAAAGTTGTATACAACGCGGTCGAAGTGGGGGACACCTCCATCGCCGGCCTCGTATTCGCAGGTTGCGCTTCGCTCGCCGAAGTTGAAATAGGCGCGGGTGTTAAAAATGTTCCCGCCAACCTGTTCTACGGCGTATCGGCCCTCAAAAAAGTAACTTTCGACGCCGACGTGCAGACCATAGGCATGGCCGCTTTCCGCGGCACGGGGCTTACCGGTGCGCTCGAGCTGCCCGCCAACCTCACAGAGATCGGCGCGGAGGCCTTCTACGGCACGCCCATAACCTCGGTTACCATACCCCAAAAAGTTACCGTTATCGGTTCCGACGCCTTTGCGGATTGCGCAGATCTCGCCACGGTGAACTACAATGCAGTAAACGCAACATATTCGGGCACGGAAGCCATATTCCTCAACGCAAGCAAGGTTGAAATAGGCTCGGGCGTAAAGGCAGTTCCCGCATATTTTGTAAAGGGCAACAAAAACATAACTTCAATCACAATTCCCGCGGGCGTTACCTCGGTTGGCGCATATGCCTTTAACGACTGCTCCAAGTTGCAGACGATCTCGGGCATCGACGCCGTTTCGGACATGGGCGACCACGCCATAGAGGACACTCCCTATTATACCAACTGGCTCGAATCGCAGGAGGGCCTGATTGTTTCGGGCACCACCCTCACGAGCTACAAAGGCGAAATGCCCGAAAACTACACCCTTAAAGTTCCCGAAAACGTAACGGCCATCGGCGCGGACGCGTTCGCAAACCAAACCAATCTCGTGGCTATTGAATTTAACGAAAAGCTCACATCCATAGGCGACAACGCCTTTAAGGGCTCCTCGCTCAAGGGCGATGTGGCACTTCCCGCCACGTTGGAGACGATAGGCAAAGACGCCTTCCGCGGCCTCACGGGCATAACAAGCGTGGATTTCTCCAAGCTCACCGCCCTCAAATCGATAGGCGAGTACGCCTTTGCGGGCTGCTCGGGCGCCACAATGAAGGTTGTTTTGCCCGAAACGATGGAGGAGGAAGGCCTCAAAGAGCACGCCTTTGACGGTTGCTCGAAGTTAACCGAACTCACCGTTAAATCGGCAGAGGGCAAGGGCCTCAAAGTTATCCCCACGGGCAGCTTCCTGTCCACGGGCCTCACAAGGGTGGATTTGGGCGTTTCCGTTGAAGAGCTGGCCGACGATTGGGTTTACACCGTGGCCAACAGCACGGGCCTTTCCAAGGTAACCACTTTCCTTGCGCCCGGCTTGAAGAAGGTCGGCCGCTACGGCCTTGCCTGCCTGCCCGTAACCTATGATACTTCAAATATAGAGGTATTCGGCGAGCGCGCAATGATCAAATACGGCGGCACGTCCATAATAATCGGCGAAAACTGCACCTCCATCGGCGCGGCGTTCACCTATCCGGGCACCGCAGTAACCGAGCAGAGCACCGAAAAGGGCCTGCAGAACCTCACCACCCTGGAGATAAAGAGCACCAAGCTCAAAGAAATCCCCGACTTCGCGTTTGCGCGCGCCATAAAGCTCAGCAAAATAACCTTTGCGGAGGGAGTGGAGCTGGCGGCGGGCAACCACGCATTCCACGAGTGCAACGCCGTTAAATCCCTCGATCTGTCGGTGTTCACTTCCATAGGCGACTATGCGTTCAGCTATTGCTATATGGACAACGTAAGGAACCCGCAGTTCAACCAAAAACTCAACAAGATAGGCAACTATGCGTTTGAGCACACCAATATCGCGGGCAAGATAGAAATCGGCCAGAGTTTCGGCGAAGAATTCAACGCTCCCTCGGCGTTCAGCTATTGCCAAAAGATAACCGACATAGTTTTCGGCGGCAATATCAAAATAATAACCAGAAGCGGTTTCTCCAATTTGGGCCCGATAAATTCCATCCGCTATGAGGAGGGCATAACCGAGATAGACGGCATAGAGGGGCTTATAAGCGACGTTTATATCCCGACTACCGTTAAACAGCTCAAAGCCAACAGCGCAATGGCCAAAAAGGTACACCTTGCCTACACGGCCGACTCGCTTGACGGCGTAACAATCGATAAGGGCGCGTTCGGCAGCACAGCCAGCATATACGGCGTAGTAATTCCCGAGGGCGCAAAGGAAGCGTACAACACCAAGTGGGCAAAAGACGCCTTTAACGGCACCTGGATGTTCGTTTACGACAACGAACTCGACGCAAAGGGCCTTGTTGTAGACGAAAGCGGCAAGCTGGTGATGTACCTCAGCACTTCGGGCTCCATAGAGCTCAACGAAAAGGTTCAGAGCATAGGCTCGGCCGTTCTGCGCTCGGTAAGCAACATAACCGTAGTTGACGGCAACCCCTACTTAAAGGCCGTAGACAGCGTTGTATACAACAAGAAGGGCGATACGCTGGTATTTATACCCGGCGCCAAAAAGTACACGTCGTTTACAATCGGCGCAGACGTAACCACCATAGCGGAGGGCGCGTTTGCGGAGGTAGCGTACGAATCCAGCAGGTTCCAGGGCACCGTGCTCAACATACTCAACGTAGAGGCCCAAACCCCTCCCGCGCTCAACGATACCCTTCCCGAAACAATCACCACCATCAACGTGCCCGAGGGCAAACTTGCCGCATATACGGCCGCCGAGGGCTGGAAGGAACTCTCCTTAAAGCTCACCGACCCCTCCGATACAAGGGCGTGGATAGTGGACGAAAACGGCACGCTGCTTTCCTACCGCGTTAAAAACGATAAGGAAGTTGCGGAAACCCACCATGTGATTATCCCCACAGAAGTAAAGGTAATAGAAAAAGACGCCTTTGCGGGCATCACGGGCAGCAACATAATAGTCAACAAAATAACCGTATCCGAAAACGTTGAAAAGTGGTCCATATCCGCCAACGACGCCACCGCGCTCATCAACGTTACCGAGCTGGTATTCGGCTCCAAAAAGTATAAGGACGGCAGCGCCTACGGCGGTAGTTTCAGCTACACCAACCTGAAGAGGCTGGAAAAGATAACCGTTGCGGACGGCGTAGAACGCCTGCCCTTAGGTATATTTGCATATAGTAATGCCAAGACGGTAGTAATTTCCGATACGGTTAAGGAAATTGACGAGTTTGCCTGCACCAGGATGGATAACCTTACCACCGTAGAGTTGGGCAACGGAGTTCAAAAGATAGGCAGATATGCCTTTGGTAACCAAAGCGGCGGCAAAAATAAAATTGCCTCAATAACCATTCCCGCCTCCTTGCAGGAGATTGGCGAATGTGCGTTCTATACGTCGGCCATAACCAAACTCGTTTGGAATGCAAAATCCGCCACATACACGGGCGCAACGTCCTCGACGAGCAAGTATCCGTTCTACAACTGTAAGATAAGCGACCTCACCATAGGCGACACCGTTGAGACGATACCTTCATATGTAATGTCAAACTTCTCGTCGCTCAAAACGCTTGTGATACCTGCAAACGTAAAGACCATATCCGCAAATGCGTTCAGCGATTTGCGCAGCTGCAATATAACCCTTAACGACGGTCTTGTTACCATAGGCGACAATGCGTTCTATTCGGCATACTACACCAATAACTTCAACAAACTGCCTTCAACGTTGCAGACCATAGGCAAGCAGGCTTTCTATAACATAAAAATAGACAGCGCAACCTACGCCATACCCGATTCCGTACAGACCATAGGCGAAAAGGCGTTCAACACCCTTACAACCTCGGCCGAGGGCGGCAAAATAGCCCTTACAATGGGCAAGGGCCTCACCTCCATAGGCGTACAGGCGTTCGGCAACACAACGTCCGTCAACTCCATAACCTGGAACTGCACCGCGCTTGAAGATATAGGCAACAGCGCATTTGTAAAACTTACCCTCACGGGCGCGTACAACGTACCCAAGACGGTTAAGACAATAGGAACTTCGGCCTTTGCTGCCTGCACGTTCGATAGCGGTTGGGAGTTCTACGACGGGCTTGAATCGGTAGGCGCAAACGCGTTCAAGGCAAGTACTTTCAGCGGAACCATAACCAAGTTCCCCACAAGCCTTAAATCTTTGGGCGCCGAAGCCTTTGCCGGCAGCGACTTTACGGGCGATTGGGGAACCATCGACCCGACGGCCGAACTCATCAAAAACAGCTCCAACGCGTTCAGCGGAAACGAAAATCTCACAGGCAAGGTAAATCTTCCTGCCGACGTAACCGAGCTCGGCGGTCTGTTCGCAGGCACGGGCGTAACCGAAATAGGTTTGGGCAATGTAACCAAGCTCAAGGATAACGCCCTGCGCGATTGCACCAAGCTTACAAACCTGCAACTTCCCGCAGGCCTCACCGAAATAGGCAGTTATGCGCTCTCCGGCCTTTCGGGCATAACCAAAATCGATTGGCCCACGGCCCAAAAGACCATACCCGCAGGCGTATTTGCAAACTGCGTCAACCTGGAGAGCATTACAATCCCCGCAGACGTTACGTCCATAGGCGCAAACGCCTTCCAGGGCTGCGTAAAGCTTGCCAAGATAGAACTGCCCGAAAGCCTTACTTCCATAGGCAGCTACGCGTTTGACGGCTGCACGTTGCTTGCAAACGTAACCTTGCCCGAAAAACTGACTACCATAGGGGAGTATGCATTCCAGAACTGCAAGGGCTTCACCTCGTTTACGTTTACCAACAAGATAACCACCATATCCAAGGGCGTTCTGATGGGTTGCGAAAACATAACCGAACTCACCCTGCCCTCCACAAGCTCGGCAGCCGATCCCAAAATCAAGATATGCAACTATGCGTTCTCGGGATTGAGCAAGCTCACCGAACTCAGGCTGGATATCTGGGATATCGAGGCCGACAGCAGTAGCGTTACCACAAGCACCGGTAACCATGTATTTGACGGCTGCACCTTCAAAAAGGTTTACTACAACGTTTACGACCCTCACTGGGCAACCGCCGCACCCGAGCTCTTACCCGACTGCGTTGAAGAGATTATCGTATCCGAAAGGGCCAACTGGGCTCCTCTGTTCGTAAATCCCCAAACGAGTAAGCTCAAAAAGCTTGTAATCAACAGCACAAGCGAGGCTCTGGCGGGCTCCGGTGGTCGTGTAGGCAAGTTCGATTTGCCCAAGGATACCTTAGTGTATGTTCCCGACTCCATGTTCGATAAGTACATGGAAGGCTGGGCCAAGTGGGCGGGACAGATCAAAAAGCTGTCAGAACTTCCCAAAGAGTAAACAGTTCATTTTTCTCCTTCAAACTGCGGCCTTGCTCTCCTCTCTCCGGGGAGGAGAGCGGGGGTCGCAGCCTCCAAAAACCGCCGTATAAGGCGGACAACCTCCATTTTTTATACGGCTTGCCCTCCTCCTTTTGCGCGGGGAGGGTTAAGCTGTAAAAGCTCGACCGGATATGGAAAAAATGACCATAAAGGATATCGCGCGCATGGCCGGCGTATCTGTTGCCACCGTTTCCTACATAATAAACGGCATACATTCGGACAGATACAGCGAGGCCACAAGACGAAAGGTGTTGCAAATAGTAAACCTGTACGATTTCCGTCCGTCGCGGTTGGCCAAGTCCTTTGCGTTGAGCAAGAGCGGGAATATCATCATTGTAACGGAAAAGTGCCACTCCATATATCAAAAAGCCGAAACCTACGATTTTTTGCGCCTTTTGGGGCAAGCCTTCGAGGGCAGGGGTTTAAATCTTATAATGCGCAGCCAGCCCGAAGCCACGCGCGTGGATACGGCCGACGCCATTATCTGCCTCGGTATGGAGGAGGACAAGTTCCGCAAACTCGCAGTGGAAAATTACGTTCCCATGCTTGCGGTAGACGCAAAGATAAACGACGCACTGTTTTTTCAGGTATTTCAGGACTTTGAATATGTATTAGCCGAGGGTGAAAACAAGTTCGGCAAAGACAACTTTAAAATCGTGCTCGTGGACATGTATAACCGCACTTTAAAAAGGGAGATAGTCGGCATTTGTAACCGGATACTGTTTATAGAGGGCAACGATTTGAACGGCCTGCCCTCCTGCAACATGGTAACGGTGCACGCCTCCCTACACCAAACGGCCGCAAATATGGGAATAGAAATGTATTTGGTTCCCACAAGCCTTCAGACCCGCGTGGACGCGCTTATGGACTGCTACACAAAGGCCATCGAAAGAGTGCAGGGCACCATACACACGGTGCGCGTAAAGTAGAATACACACAAAAGAGGAATGCGTTTTTTTTGATAAAAGCGCATGGAGGTACCCGCTTTTAGCATAGGTTAAACGTTTAATATGAATAAATACGCAGTATACCATAAGCCGGAAAGCAACTATGCCTACGCCACCGCAGACCATAAACTTACGCTTGTTTTAAAGATGGCGGCGGGCGATATCCCCGACAGGGTGGAGATACTTTACAACAACAAATACGACTTTACCAAACGGCGCTCGTCCTGCCTTATGCACAGGTGCGCCACCGGCGTGGATTTTGCATATTACCGCGCCGATTTTACCCTTCCGGACGCACGGCTTGCATACATATTCAAGATATATCATAAGGGCCGCGTCTACTATTATTCCGAGGAAGGTTTAACAACCGATTACGATTTTGAACTTGCTTATTATACGTTCTTCCAGTTCCCCTTTATAAACGCGGTTGACGTGATGCCCGTTCTGGAGTGGACGCGGCACGCCGTGTTTTACCAAATCTTTGTGGACAGGTTTGCCCGCGGGGACTTTAAAAAGGACGATTCATATATAAATACCCCTTGGGACGGCCGGATAACAAGGTATTCCTTTACGGGCGGCGATCTCGAGGGGATAATCTCAAAACTGCCCTACTTAAAAGATCTGGGAGTAAACGCCCTCTATCTGACGCCCATATTTTTGTCGGACAGCAACCATAAGTACAACGTAAAGGACTACGCCGTAGTAGATCCGCAGTTCGGCGACAAAAACACCCTTTTAAAGCTGCTGTCTTTGGCGCACGCTTCGGGAATGAAGGTGATTTTAGACGCCGCTTTAAACCACTGCGACATAACGCACCCCTATTTTGAGGACGTTATGCAGAGGGGACGGGCTTCCCCCTATTTCAATTGGTTTATGTATGTCGGCGGGCCCGAGAGGGAGGCGGGCAGTTATGCCCACTTTGCCGACTGTACGTATATGCCCAAGTGGAACACGGGCAACCCGCTTGCAAGGCGGTATCTTGCCGATGTTGCCCTTAACTGGCTAAAATACGGCTTTGACGGGCTGCGGCTGGACGTTGCCGACGAGGTATCGCATGTGATGTGGCGGCAGTTGCGGCTGGAAATAAAACAATCTTATCCGCGGGCGCTGATTCTCGGCGAGATTTGGCACTTGAACGAGCATTGGCTGCGCGGGGACCAATTTGACGGAGTTATGAATTACAAATTACAAAAAATTTTGATGGATTACTTTGGAATGTTCTCCATAAAGGCCGTCTATGCGGCGGCGCGGCTCAACGACCTGCTTATGGACAACACCGAACAGGCCAACGCAATGGCCCTCAATTTTTTGGACGACCACGACACCCCGAGGGCGTTCCGTTTTGTCGGCGGCAACACCGACAAACTTCTGTGCGCGCTGTGCGCCGAAGTGATGTTCCCGGGTATGCCCTGCGTATTTTACGGCACCGAACTCGCGCTTGACGGCGCGGGCGACCCCGACAGCCGCCGCACGTTTGACTGGGCGGCGGAGCAGGACCCCGAATTCAAACAAAAATTAAAGGAGATACTCGCCCTTAAACAGAGGCCCGAACTCGAAGGGGGCAGGGCAGAGATCTCGGCGGAGAGGGGAATGTTGAAGATGGCGCGCTCAAATGGCGACGCCGGCCTTACCGCCTACTTTAACACGAGCGGCAGGTCCGTGCAGTTTGAACCCTGCGGGGAAGTTGTGCTCGGCGTAAACTTTAAACAAAACCGTCTGTTAAACAACGGCATGGCCGTTGTGGCAAATATAAAACAATGATTCAAGGAGGATAAACCTATGAAAAAACGTATCATTTCTTTACTTGCGTGCGGCGCGCTGGCAATTACGGCGCTCGCCTCCGCTGCGGGTTGTTCCGGGCAGGATGACTCTATCAAACTCACCGTGTGGGGGGCGGAAGCCCAACAGGCTACCCTTTTGGAGATGGCCGAAAAGTTCAAGGCCGCCAATCCCGACAAAAAATACAACATATCCGTCGGCGTTTGCGGCGAGGGCGACGCGTACATGAACGTCAGCAAGGACCCTTCGGCCGCCGCCGATGTGTATGGATATTCCAACGACCAGCTGATAAATCTGATCCGTTGCGGCGGCGTAGCCCAGATAGGCGGCAGCTATCTCGAACAGATAAAAAGCGACAATACCGAGGAATCGGTGGAGTCGGGCACTTTGGACGGCAAGGTGTACGGCTATCCCTATGCGGCCGACAACGGCTACTTTATGTATTACGATAAGTCCGTGCTCACCGAAGAGGACGTGAGCACGCTGGAAGGAATTATATCCGTCTGCGAGAGCAAGAACAAAAAAATCGGTTGGGCCATAGACGACTCGTGGTACACCGCGGGGTGGTTCTTTACTTTCGGTTGCACATACAGCGTGGAATACAACGATGATTACAGCGAAAAAAAGGTAGACTGCACCTTTAACGGCGAGGGCGGCATAAAGGCCTCCAAGGCGATGGCAATGCTCACGTCAAGCGGGGCCTTTGCAGGCAAAGGCACCAACAACGACACAATAATTTCGGGCTTCGGCACGGGCGCGCTCGCCGTAGCGGTTACGGGCACGTGGAACGCCGACGCCATAAAGGAAAAGCTGGGGCAAAACTACGGCGTGTGCAAACTTCCCACGGTAACCGTGGACGGCGAAACAAAGCAACTCAGCTCCTTCAAGGGCTATAAGCTGTTTGGCGTAAATCCCCACAGCGCAAATTTAGCCGAAGCGCACAAGCTCGCCGCCTTTTTGTCGGGCGAGGAAATGCAAAAGGAACGCTTTTTAAAACATGGCGTGGGTCCTTCCAACAAGGTAGCCGCCGCCATGGACGAGGTAAAGGCAAATCCGGCGATTGCGGCCGTAACGGAACAGAACCGTTATGCGGTGGAGCAGTCCTCAGTGCCCTCCAACTTCTGGAACCCCGTAAAGGCATACGGCGGTTATATAATAGACAAACTTATAGACCAAACCACCTATCAGGAGTATCTGAACAAAATGACGGAGCAGATAAAGTCGTCTATCAGCGCGTAACGGAGTGTCCCGATGGTTGATCTGGAATATTTAAAAATGTCTGCGCCGCAAAAATTTGTGTACCGCACGAAGGCGTTTTTTAAACGGTTGCCCCGTTCGATAGCCTCCTTTTTTGCGGCGTTGCCCAAAAAGCTGTACGGCTGCCTTATGGCTTTTTTGTCGGTGTTTACAAACATAGGCTCGGCGGCCAAAAACGGCACCTGGAGGACCCGTATATCCTTTGTTGCGATGGGCACGGGGCTGATAGCTCTCAAACAGTATCTGCGCGGCATACTGTATTTGCTGTTTGAAGTGTTGTTTGCCCTTTATATGGTTTTTTTCGGGTGGAAATATCTTGCCAAGCTGGGCAGTCTGGGTGAAGTGGCCTGCGTGGAGGAGTGGGACGACGCGTTGGGTATTTTTACATACAAATTCTACGACAACAGCCTGTTGATACTGCTGTATTCCCTTATGACCATATTCATTATCGTGGCCTTTATATACATGTGGTACCGCAACGTGACGGGCTGTTACGAGTGTGAAAAGGTGCGTGAAGCCGGACTGAAACTTACGGGCACAAAGGAGGAGTTGCGTTCTTATACCGACCGCAACTATCACAAAACGCTGCTGTCCGTACCTATGCTCGGCATAGTGGTGTTCACCGTTCTGCCCATATTCTTCATGATATTTATAGCCTTTACAAACTACGATAAGGCGCACATGCCGCCCAAGGAGCTGTTCAGCTGGGTGGGCGCCGAAAACTTTGTAAACGTACTCGGCGGCGGCATATCGGCCAACAGCAAGGTGTTTGCATACACCTTCCGCGAGGTGCTGCTGTGGACGGTGGTCTGGGCCTTTTTCGCCACCTTTACCAACTATATTTTGGGCATGGTGGTGGCCATACTCATAAACAAAAAGGGAGTGCGCTGCAAAAAGCTCTACCGCACCGTGCTCGTTATGACCATAGCCGTACCGCAGTTTGTTTCGCTGATGCTCATGTCGCAGTTGTTGGCCGACCAGGGCCTTTTGAACAACCTGATGATAAGCTGGGGCTGGATAGATAAGCCCATACCGTTTTTAACGGACGGCACGGCGGCCAAAATTACCATAATCATAGTGAATTTGTGGATAGGTATACCGTTTTCCATGCTTATATGCACGGGAATACTTATGAATATTCCCGAAGATCTGTACGAATCTGCCCGCATAGACGGCGCGGGGCCCGTTACGGCCTATATGAAAATAACCTTGCCGTACATGTTGCATGTGACCACGCCCTATCTCATAACCCAGTTTATAGGCAATCTCAACAACTTCAACGTGATATTCCTGCTTACGGGCGGGGAACCCTTGTCGCTGGAAATGCAGTATGCGGGCAAGACCGACCTGCTTATAACGTGGCTGTATAAGCTCACCGTAAACGAAAGCCAATACGGCCTTGCTTCGGTAATAGGCATCTTTACCTTTATCGTTGTGGCAGTCTTTTCGCTCATATTTTACAACCGCTCCAAATCAGTCAAAAACGAGGAGGAACTTATGTGATGGAAGGCAAAAAATTAAGGAGCAAAAAGGGCTCCGAACGGCTGAAACTCGCCATAATACACATCGTTCTTACACTGATTTGTCTTATATGGCTTGTACCGTTTTTTATACTGATAATCCAATCGTTCAGGGGCGAGACAGGCATGTCCACAAATTACTTCTTCCCGAAGCAATGGACTATAGACAATTATGTAAAACTTTTCACCAAAACCAAGTTTTTAAAGTGGTATGCCAACACTCTGATAGTTGCGCTGGCCGTCACCGTTTTGCAGACCCTGATCGTACTCATGACGGGCTACGCCCTTTCGCGTCTGCGCTTTAAAATGCGCAAACCCCTTATGAACGTAATGCTTATTCTGGGAATGTTCCCGGGCTTTTTGTCGATGACGGCGGTATACTTTGTGTTAAAGGAGATAAACCTCACCCAAAACATATTCGGCCTGATACTTGTATATGCGGCGGGCTCGGCTATGCAGTATTACATCTGCAAGGGCTTTTTTGACACCATACCCAAATCTCTGGACGAGGCGGCGCGCATAGACGGCGCCGACAGGCACACCGTTTTTATCAAGATAATACTTCCCCTTGCCAAACCTATAATAATCTATACCATACTCACGGCCTTTATAGCTCCATGGGGAGAGTACATGTTTTCGTCGTTTATAATGTTGGGCGATCCCGACAAATTCACGGTGGCGGTGGGCATGAAGCAGTGGCTCGATAAGGAGAGCGTAAACGAGTACTTCACCGTATTCTGCGCGGCGGCGGTGGTGGTATCCATACCCGTCACGGCGCTGTTCATATGGTTGCAGAAGTACTATGTGGAAGGAGTTACGGGCGGTTCGGTAAAGGGCTGAAATGCAAAGGAGATAATATGTCCGACGTTAATATCAAACATCTTTATAAAGTATATCCCAACGGCACAAAGGCGGTAAACGACTTTGACATGCAAATCGCCGACAAAGAGTTTATAGTGTTTGTCGGGCCTTCGGGGTGCGGCAAATCAACTACGTTGCGCATGATAGCGGGGCTGGAGGATATTTCTGCGGGAGAGCTGTCCATAGGCGGGCTCGTGGTCAATGACGTGGAGCCCAAGGACAGGGATATAGCCATGGTGTTCCAGAACTACGCCCTCTATCCGCATATGACAGTGTATGAGAACATAGCCTTCGGCCTGCGGCTCCGCAAACTTCCCAAGGAGGAGATACACAAAAAAGTAACCGAAGCGGCCGAAATTTTGGGCATAACCGAATATTTGGATAAAAAACCCAAGGAAATGTCGGGCGGGCAAAGGCAGCGCGTCGCGCTCGGCCGCGCCATAGTCCGTGAACCCAAAGTTATGCTTTTGGATGAGCCGTTATCCAATCTCGACGCCAAACTGCGCACACAGATGAGGGCTGAAATTTTAAAGCTGCACAAAAAGCTGAACACCACCTTCATCTACGTAACCCACGACCAGGTCGAGGCCATGACCATGGGCACGAGGATAGTTGTGATGAAAGAGGGATATGTCCAGCAGACGGACGCCCCCAAAAATCTGTACGATTACCCGGTCAATAAGTTTGTTGCGGGCTTTATAGGCACCCCGCAGATGAATTTCTTTAAGGTTAAACTCACAAGATCGGGGGAGGAGGTCGAAATACTCTTCACCGGTTGCGGCGCAAAGACCAAGGTCCCCTACGCCTGTTTGCGTAAGGCCGATCCCGATGTGTTCGGCGGTATTGAAATGTGGTTAGGCATCCGCGCAGAGGACCTCTCGGTGACGGAGGACGGGGACGGGGCCGCTGTAAAGGTCAAGGTTTCCCACATAGAGGAGTTGGGCAGCGAGACGCTGATATACGGTAACCTCGACATGTCGGGCGAGGGCCCCGAAGGGGTGATAATAAGGGACGACGGATCCCACCCGGTAAAGGCGGGCGATGTGATAACTGCCGCCGTAAACGGGCGCAAACTGCACCTTTTTTATACCGATACCGAAAGGACGGCCCTGCCCCGCATTCCTCTCTTTGGCCGCCTGCACTGTAAAATACAAAACTGCGCCCTGCATATCGGGCAAAACGTCCTGCCGTTGCCGCCCGCGCTGGACTGTAGCGACGGTGAGTGCCTCGTGACCGTTCCCACCGATGCGTTTACACGGGACGGGGAGCTGGAATGCGAGATAATCTCCTGCGAGGACGCAGGCGGCGTCAAACTCGCCGAGATTGACGCGGGCGGGGAAAGGCTATATGCGGCCCTTCCGCAGTATAACGGGGAAAAGACGCTCCGCCTGGGCATAGACCTCAAACGCATATCCGTAAGTACGGGGGAGGGGACAATTTTGCCATTGCCCGCGGTAAACCGCACGGATTGCAAATTTGTAAAGCGCATACAAAAAACGGCCTCGGGAAAGGGCAAAAAGACAGTTAAATCTGCCGTATTCGGCTTCCAATCCGGGGACGCATTCTTTGAAGTTTCAAACGAAATATCTCAAAAGATATTCACCGCGCTGGGCATAAAAAAGGCTTTTACAGCCAAATTGCGGCTGGAATATACGCCCTACGGCGTGGCCGTGGCCCGTGACGGTATAGCAGCAACGGTACAAAAGACTCTTGACTACGGCGCCGAAAAATTTTTGGCGTGCGAGGCGGGCGAAAACACCGTGTATGTAAAAACGGAGGAAAATTATAGCGGCAAGATATACCTTATGCCGGACTTCGGTAACATCTCGGTGGTAGACACAGAACGGGAAATTAAAATAATCTGACTAAATGGATAAACTTGAATATTTAAATAAACTGCGCGCCCTCCAAACGGAAGGCAAAAGCGTAAAGGAACTTTACAATAAGATATCGTCCATGGCAATGGCCTTGGGCATGAGCGGAGGGGTTAAGCCCGCCGTAAAAACGGCCTGTTATTTCTCCATGGAGTTTTTGATCGGCCGCAGCTTCTACAACAATCTTGCCGCATTGGGAGTATTGCGCGAGACGGCGGATATCCTTGCGGGGAAGGGCATAGACATCAACGTTTTTGAGGAGATAGAGGACGCCGCTCTGGGCAACGGCGGGCTCGGCAGGCTGGCCGCGTGCTTTATGGACTCGGCTGCGGGGCTCGGCATACCGCTTACGGGATACGGAATAAGATACAAATACGGTCTTTTTAAACAGGCCATAATAAACGGCCGTCAGGTGGAACTGCCCGACGATTGGCAACAATTCGGCGATCCGTGGAGCGTCCGCGGCGAGGACAAAAAGCGCATAATAAGGTTTGCCGACATGAGCGTCACGGCGGTGCCCTACGATATGCCCGTATTCGGCAAGCGGGTGAATATTTTGCGGCTGTGGCAGGCCGAGGGCAGCAAAGAGGCTCAAAAAATAAGCGAATATCTCTATCCCGCGGACGACACGCAGGAGGGCAAAATTTTGAGATTGCGGCAGGAGTACTTCTTTTCGGCAGCTTCCATCGGCGAGCTGATAGAAACTCATGTCAAAAGGCACGGCAAAAACTTTTATAACTTTGCCGAGTTCAATGCAATCCAGCTAAACGACACCCATCCCGTGCTCGCCATAGCGGAGTTTATACGCATACTCACTTCAAAATACAAAGTGGCGTTTCAGGCCGCCCTCGATATTGCCCGCAATACCTTTTCCTACACCAACCACACCGTTTTGCCCGAGGCGTTGGAGTGCTGGAACGCCACCCTTGTGAGAAAGATACTGCCCGACATTTACTTCGTGCTGATAAAAATATCTTTTAAACAGCGCGAAGAATTGCGCATGCGCGGCTGCCCCGACGATTTGGCCGCAAAAATGGCGATATACTTTTCCGATACCTTTTCCATGGCCAATTTGGCCGTATATGTGGGCAAAACTGTAAACGGCGTGGCCAAACTGCACACCGAAATTTTAAAGAGCAACCTTTTTGCCGCGGCGTTTAAATACTACCCGCAAAAGTTTTGCAACATAACCAACGGCATCACCCAGCGCAGGTGGCTAATGCTGTGCAACAGAGAGCTTTCAGCCCTGATAGACGGCGCCATAGGAACGGGCTGGCGGGAGGATATATCCCTTTTAAGCGGGCTTAAAGGGCACGAAAGCAGTCTTGCCGGGGAGTTTATGCAAGTAAAACGCAAAAAAAAGGAAGAACTTTTCGCCTTTTTGGAAAAGTCGGAAGGCATACGCATACCGGACGGTTTTTTGGTTTTTTCGCAGGTGAAAAGGCTGCACGAGTACAAGCGCCAGCTGATGACGGCCTTTGCCCTTGTAGAGCTCTATCAAGGAATCAAAAGCGGAAAGATAAAAAATTTTCATCCCTCGGTGTTCATATTCGGGGGCAAGAGCGCGCCTTCCTACAAGCGCGCAAAGAGCATAATCAAGTACATAAACGATATAGCCGGCAAAATCAACGGAGACAAGGATGTAAAAGACATTTTAAAAGTAGTGTATGTCCACAACTACAACGTGTCCTCGGCCGAAAAAATAATGGCAGGTACGGATGTATCGCTGCAAGTTTCCACGGCGGGGCTGGAGGCCTCCGGCACGGGAAACATGAAGTTTATGATGAACGGCGCCGTAACTTGCGGCACCATGGACGGGGCCAACATCGAGATAGTGGATTTGGCGGGCATGGAGAATAATTACATCTTCGGCGCACGTATAGAACAGATAGATAAGCTCAAAAGGGAGGGCTACGACCCGAGTGCTGTTTTAACGGACTGTCCGGAATGTAAAAATGCCGTTCAAACGCTTATAGACGGCACCTTTGACCCCACGGCCGCAGCGGGCTATAAGGAGCTGTATGCCTCTCTGATCAAGGGCGCTTCCTGGCACGCACCCGATAACTATTTTGTGCTTTACGACCTGCAAGACTATGTAAAGACCCTTTTGAGGATAAACGCCGACTATGAGGACGGCAGGTCCTTTGCCTTAAAACAGCTCAAAAACGTTTCGGCTTCGGCATATTTTTCCTCCGACAGGACCATAAAGGAGTATGCGGGCAAGATATGGGGCTTAAAAGTTTAAACGGCTTGTCCAATGCGGCGCACAGGGCTTCGTTAACCTGAATACAAAACCGCAACTTTATCCGACAACTCGGATAAGGTTGCGGTTTTGGCATATATTAAGAAGTCTTTGTATTACAGGCACAAAAATCCAATCTTATTGATATGAAATTACAAAGCCTAATCGATGGGGCCGATTATCAGTTGAAATATGAAGAAATTTCTGCTAAAATGAAAGGGAAAGAAGATAGGCTTGTAGAACTTGCCGAAGCGCAAAATACCCGAAAGGACGTAAAAAAAACGTATTGCGGAGTTTAGAAAAGTTCTAGAGGGCATTGCGGTTTGTAATACGTTTGACCGGGCCGTGTTTGAAAGCTTGGTAGAAACGCTGGTCGTGCCGGAAAGGGAAGTGGGCACAAAAGTCTTGACAAATCAACAACTTGCGGCTAAAATATAGTTGTACTATAGATTAGTCGTAAGGAGCGGTTATGTATATCAGGAGAAATATCGAGGAAGTACTCAAACACAGGGCAAAAAACAGCCGGTGTATTCTTGTTACGGGAGCAAGGCAGGTCGGCAAATCGACGCTTTTAAAAACGCTGTATCCGAACGTCAGATACGTTACTTTTGACGATAAACTTTTATTGAATACCGCCATCGGGGACCCGAAGCTCTTTATAAAAAATTTGCCCAAACCGTCTGTTATAGACGAGGTGCAGTATGCTTCGGAAATATTCCCGTATATCAAAATAGAGTGCGACAAGCCCGGTATGTACGAGAACTATTATCTGACGGGTTCGCAGCAGATGAGCCTGATGTCGAAGGTGCAGGAGTCCCTCGCGGGCAGGATATCAATTTTGGAATTACAAAATTTATCGCTGCGCGAGCTGAACGGCATACATTTTAACCGCCATTTTGTGCCGTCCGAAGAGTATATCTTTGAACGGGAGAAAGAGCTGAAACCGTACAATAATCTTTGGCAGACGATACACCGCGGCATGTATCCAGAAATGCACGTGACAGAGAGGGATTGGCAGGACTTCTATTCTTCCTACGTAAGAACTTATCTGGAGCGGGATATCAAAGAGGAGATAGAAATCAAGGATACGCTTGCCTTTACGCGCTTTCTCTCGGCGGTGGCGGCGCGCACGGCGCAGATGCTCAATTATGCTTCGGTCGCGCAGGAAGTGGGCGTCACGCAGGCGACGATAAAAAATTGGATCTCCGTTTTGGAGAGAACGGGCATAATCTTCATATTGCAGCCCTATTATTCCGGTCACTTGACAAGGGCGATCAAGACGCCCAAACTCTATTTCAGGGATACGGGACTTGCCTGCTATCTTTCCAAATGGAACAATGCAGAGGCACTCGAACAAAGCGCGGTCGCGGGTAGCATGTTCGAAACGTTTGTCATTTCCGAGATATTAAAGTCTTTCTCAAACGAAGGCAGGGACTATTCGTTCAATGTGTTCTATTATCGCGGCAAGGACAAAAAACGGACGAAAGTAAACGGGGAACAGGTTGAGGAGGAGAGCGAGATCGACCTCATCATCGAGGAGAACGGCACCCTCTATCCTATCGAGATTAAAAAGAGCGCCAACCCCAACAAGGCGATGGCGTCTGCGTTTGACGTGCTCGACAAAGATATCGAAAAAAAGCGGGGCACGGGGGCAATCGTCTGCCTGTACGATAATAAGCTCTATCTTGCCGATAATTTAGTCGTTTTGCCGATAGAGTATATATAAATATAAATAAATTTATGAATTGCGATTTGAAGATATTTACAGAAAATATAGAGCCCGAGGCGGTGAACCAAATTTATAAGCTCATCGTCCGGCCGCCGTTCGAGGGCGCGCAGGTGCGAATAATGCCCGACGTGCACTGCGGCACGGGCTGCGTGGTGGGCTTTACTTCCACCTTGGGCGACAAGATAATCCCCAACGTTTTGGGTGTGGATTTGGGCTGCGGCATGCTCTGCGCCGAACTCGGCAAGACGGACATAGACTACGCCGCGCTGGACGGGTTTATAAAGGCCAACATACCCTGCGGAAGCGCATACGCCAAGGAATACCGCGCCGAAAACCTTGTAAAGGAGCTGTACGTTTTTAAGCAGCTCAGGGATTTGGACAGGGTGTTCGGCTCCCTCGGCACTTTGGGCGGCGGCAACCACTTTATCGAGGTGGACAGGGACGGCAGGGACAACAAATACCTTATAATCCACAGCGGGTCGAGGAATTTGGGGCTGCAGGTGGCCAAAATCTACCAAAAGATCGCCGTGGACAGGTGCAAAAACGCCGCCGCGGAGGAGCGGGACAAGGTCATAGCCTCGCTTAAGGGCAGCCCCGAAAAAATTCCCGAAGCCATCGCCGCGGTAAACGCCAGGTACGCCCCCCGCACAAAGATCCCCGCAGAGCTGTGCTATCTTGACGGCGCGGACATGGCAAACTATATGCACGACTTGAAGATCTGCCAGCAATACGCCTCCTATAACCGCAGGATGATGTGCGAACTCATCGCGGACTTTTTGCGCGTCCATAAGTATTCCGCGTTTGAGACGGTGCACAACTTTATCGACGGGGACAACATAATCCGCAAGGGCGCCATTCCCGCGCACGAGGGCAGGCGGGTGCTTATCCCGATGAACATGCGCGACGGCTGCCTGATTGCGGTTGGCAAGGGCAACCCCGATTGGAACTACTCGGCCCCGCACGGCGCAGGCAGAATTTTAAAGCGGAGCGAGGTTAAGGAGTTGGTGGGCGTGGAGGAATTCCGCGAGACGATGAAGGGCGTGTATTCTTCCACGGTGGGAGAGGGCACGCTTGACGAAAGTCCCTTTGCCTATAAGCCCGCCGCGGAAATCATGGGACTGATTGCGCCCGCGGTGGATATAATCGATATAATAAAGCCCGTGTATAACTTTAAAGCGGGCGAGTGAGGAGGTTTTTTATGTTGAATGTAGGAGATACCGCCCCCGAAATCTGCCTTTTAAACGGCGAGGGGGAGGAAGTTAAACTGTCGGAGTTCAGGGGCAAAACGGTAGTGCTGTACTTCTATCCGAAGGACAACACCCCCGGCTGCACCCGTCAGGCGTGCGCGTTCGCGGGCGCATATGCGCGCTTTAAGGCGGCGGACGTGGCCGTGATAGGCATATCCAAGGACGGCACGGAGTCGCACAAAAAATTTGCCGCAAAATACGGTCTGCCCTTTGTTTTGCTTTCGGACCCCGAACTCAAGGCAATAAAGGACTACGGCGTGTGGCAGGAGAAAAAGCTGTACGGCAAGCCCTCGATGGGCGTCGTGCGCACCACCTTTATAATCGACAAAGAGGGAAAAATCGCACACATAATGCCCAAAGTCAAGCCCGACACCAACGCCGCCGAAATTATTGAACTCTTGGGGATATAGTATGACGATACACCACGACAAACTTGCCTACGGCAAGCTCCAAAAGACGAGCGAGGAGCTGACGGACGAGCAGATTTTAAAGATGCTCGCGGAGCTTGGAGAGGATGAAAACGGCGAGCCCGCCGACCCCGCACGAGAGGACGAAAAAGAGGGCAAAAAAGAGGATAAATAGCCGAACGTGTTGAGTTTTTAACGCGATTTTGAATTATCAAGGAGTGAATAATGAAAAAGTTTTTCCGCGCAGTCCTCGCGCTGTGCGTATTGCCCGCAATTTTTTTGGCGGGTTGCAGCGGCTGCAACGTGGATATGAACTCCAACGACCGCAGCGGCGCGTATTATTACGCCCTGAATGCAGACGGCGATTACTACTATTATAATCTCTCTTTAAACGGCGCTCCGACGGGGAACCGATATATCCGCGTTGACAAGGCAACGGGCGAGAGTTCGTTTTTTGTGAATGAAAGCGGCGTGGACGGATATATCCCGGGCGAGCCATACGAGGAACCCGAGCCGGACGTGTGGAACAGGGAGGACGGGGATATAACCTATCAATACTCCGCACCCGCACTGCCCGTCATTTTAAACAGCATAGACAACGGCTGGCGCGGCCATACCGAGGTTGCAAAGGAAAACTACTCCATACTCGAAAATCTCACCCGAAAATACGAGACGGACGGAGTTGAGTTTATACATATTCTTTTGTTGGACGGCGGCGACGGTTCGGCATACGGCTTTGTAAACGTTTACGATCACTCCACGGGCTTGCTGTTCGGCGCGGGCGTCGCCGGCGTTTCGGGCATATCATACGGAGTATTTATAAGTTACGATTTGAACACGGGCGAGGCTGAGGAGCTTCTTCGGGTGGACGGCGGCTGTATTGCGGCGTTCGACAGGGACACCGTGCTCTACTTTAAGGACGTAAAATACTATTCGCAGAATTTGGGAAAGGAGCCGCAGTTCCTTTTTGACGATACGGCCTACGTCAAGGGCGTTACGGGATATTCTCATTCTTTTACGTTCTTCAACGAGCGGCACTTTGTGATGTACATGCATTCCGACGACGGCAAAACGATAACGGACTACGCCTATATAATAGGTGCGGACGGCAATTTGATTTCTTCCTGCCAAACGCAGGATTTATAGGGGGATAAAATGAACGACATAAAGATTGCCTATATAGGCGGCGGATCGAAGATGTGGGCGAGGGTGTTTATGTACGACCTTGCGCTGACAAAAGGCCTGTGCGGCGAGATTGCGCTGTACGACATAGACAAACCTGCGGCCGTGCGCAACCAACGGATAGGCGAGAGGATAAACGCCGACGCGCGCACCGTCTCCAAATGGAAATACACGGTGTGCGATACTTTAAAGGAGGCGTTACAGGGCGCGGACTTCGTCGTCTGCTCCATTTTGCCGGGGACCTTCGACGAGATGGCGGCCGACGTGCACCTGCCCGAAAAGTACGGCATATATCAGTCGGTGGGCGACACCGTGGGGCCGGGCGGCGTTTTGCGGGCTATGCGCACGGTGCCTTTATACGAGGGCTTTGCGCGGGCGATTGCCGAGGTCTGCCCCAATGCGTGGGTGATAAACTTCACAAACCCCATGTCCATATGCACCAAAACGCTCTACGACGTGTTCCCGCAGATCAAGGCGTTCGGGTGCTGCCACGAAGTTTTCCACGCGCAGGAGCTTTTGGCGTGCGTCGCCGCGGAGATTTTGAACATTCCCCGCCCCGACAGGCACGAGATAACCATAGACGCAAGCGGCATAAACCACTTCACGTGGATAACCGAGGCGCGCTATAAAGACGTGGATCTGCTGGCGCTTTTGCCCCGTTTTATGGACATGTATTACGAAAAGGGCTACTGCGAACAGCTCGGCCACGACAAATGCGACCACCTGGGGAGCGACCCGTTCCTCTACGGCAACAAGGTCAAGCTCGATTTATACCGCCGCTACGGCGTGCTTGCCGCGGCAGGAGACAGGCACCTTGTGGAGTTCTTGAACAACGACTGGTACATCCGCGACCCCGCGCAGGTCAAAGAATGGCTGTACCACCTCACAAGCGTGGACTACCGCAGGGCCGACCAAAGGAAGAAGATAGAGGAGAGCGAGCTGATGGCAAGCGGCAAAAAGCCCGTCGACGTAGTCCATTCCGACGAGGAGGCCACCTACCTTATGCAGGCCGTTCTGGGGGGCTGCAAGCTCGTTTCAAACGTCAACATGCCCAACCGCGGCCAGATGCCCGACATGCCGCAGGGAATGGTAGTCGAAACAAACTGCGTGTTCGACGCCGACTCGGTGAAGCCCGTGGTTGCAAACAGGCTTCCGCCCGCCGTAACTAACCTCGTCTACCGCAACGGAATGAATATCGAAACGTGCTACTCGGGCATAAAGCACAGGGATTTGGAGGAGATATTCGCCTCTTTTATAAACCAGCCGCTGTGTTCAAAGCTCTCCGTCGGCGAGGGATACGCGCTGTTTAAGGAGATGTTAGGCGCCACGGAACCCTATTTAAGGGACTTTTATGATTTGAGTAAAATTTGAGCGTTTTGCGGATATATGTTGAGTTTTTGCGCAAACTTATGGTATGAGCAAGCGTAAATCCAAAAAACAGATAGAGGAACTTATGGAGGGCTGCGCCTCGGCCAACGAGTGCACTGGGCTGTTCCAGAAAGTTTCCCCGGACCCCGACGAGGTTGCGCTCTTTCACAAGATGTACAACGGGATTGACGGTCACGATTCAATAGAATAAGGTGTTGCGGCGGGCGCGAAAATTCGCGCCCGCCGCTTTCTTTTTAAAAGGTATTGAAAATATACGGGGAGTGTGCTATAATAATTCCGTTATGAAATATATACTTGCGATTGACCAGGGCACGACCTCCACGCGCGCCCACATCTACGACCAAAAGGGGGAGTGCGTGTGCGGCTACCAGCTTGAATTCCCTCAAATATATCCCAAACCCGGCTGGGTGGAGCATTCGCCCGCAGACATATGGAACTCGGTCTGCTCGGTTATGAGCCTTGCCGCGGACGGGGCGGGGCTTTCGGCTGCGGACATAGCGGCGGTGGGCATAACCAACCAGCGCGAAACCACGGTTGTGTGGGACAGGCGCACGGGCGAACCCGTGTATAACGCCATAGTGTGGCAGTGCCGCCGCACGGCCGACTACTGCAAAAAGTTGGTGCGCGATGGCTTTTCGGAGCGGATATACAACAAGACGGGGCTGGTGCCCGACGCCTACTTTTCGGCAACCAAGATAAAGTGGATTTTAGACAACGCGGAAGGGGCGAGGGAGCGCGCCGAGCGGGGCGAACTTTGCTTCGGAACGGTGGATACGTATTTACTTTTCCGCCTCTCGAAGGGCAAAATTTTCGCCACGGACTACACCAACGCCGCCCGCACGATGCTGTTCAACATTCACACTTTGGAGTGGGATAAGGAGCTGTTGCGGCTGTTCGACATTCCGCCGTGTATGCTGCCGCAGGTTTTTCCCTCCTCGCACGACTTCGGCGAAATCGCCGAGGGGCCCTTTAAGGGCGTGCACGTGCACTCGGTTGTGGGCGACCAGCAGGGCTCGCTGTTCGGGCAGGGCTGCTTTGAGGCGGGCGACATAAAAAATACATACGGTACGGGGTGTTTCCTGTTGATGAACACGGGGGACGGGCCCGTAAAGAGCGAAAACGGGCTTGTGACCACCCTCGGCGCAACGGCAAGCGGCAAGCCGTGCTACGTTTTGGAGGGTTCGGTGTTCGTGGGCGGCGCGGTTGTGCAGTGGCTCAGGGACGGCGTGGGGCTGATAAAGAGGGCTTCCGCAAGCGAGCGGGCCGCCATGCGCGCAAAGGACAGCGGCGGGGTGTACGTCGTGCCCGCGTTCACGGGACTCGGCGCACCCTATTGGGACGCAAACGCGCGCGGCACGATAACGGGCATAACCCGCGGAACAACCAAAAACCAGATAATACGCGCCTCGTTGGAGGGCATAGCCTATCAGGTGTACGACGTCGTAAAGGCCATGGAGAGGGACGCGGGCATAAATATAACCCGTCTGTCGGTGGACGGCGGGGCGAGCGCAAACAAATTTTTGATGCAGTTCCAGTCGGATATCCTCCGCGCGGAGGTGGTGCGCACCCGTCACGGCGAATCCACGGTGCTCGGCGCGGCCTTTTTGGCGGGCATAAGCGCGGGCATATGGAGCAAAAGCGACGTTTTGGCGATGCTCAAGGGCGGGGAACGGCGCGTGTTTTCGCCCAAGATGGAGGAGGGGGAAAGGCTCTCCCTTCTGGCGGGTTGGGAAAAGGCGGTCCAAAAATCCCGCCTGTAAAAAAGGTTCACAAGTAAAATATACGGCGGCGGGCGCGAATTTTCGCGCCCGCATACTTCTGTATTTTGTGAAGGGGATGACGTTATGGGGCAACGCACCCCCTTGGCTCCCCTTAGTAGCGGGAGAGGCACCGCTTTCCCCCTTGGCTCCCCTTGAGTCAAGCGGGAGCTGTCCCCGATAGGTGACTGAGGGGATTGTCATTCAAGTTTGACGTGCGCCATTGTTAGTCTACCGCCAACGCAATAAAGAAACCCGGATGCAACGTCACGTTGCTTTTTCTTTTTATATTTTGTCCCGCCCACCCCCCCAATATTGTTAGCACAGTTCACAAAAATTTTCGTGTGGTTGCGCACACTCAAATTTTTCGTGAGTTTGAGGGGCCAGCCCCTCTGTCTGCGATTAATAAGGGCGCACATATTATATAATCGCAGACATTCACCCCGCCGAGGCAAAAGTGTTTGCAAATTGTGTCTTGCTGCGCAGGGTTTCGTGCCAACGGCAAGGAAAACCGTTGGCTCGGTCGCCGTTCGCGCGGGACAAATGCGCTCACTCATCTCGCTCGACACGCATAGCACACTGTGCTGTGCTATGAAATGTCTCGCTCGTCCCTGCTTGCAACATAAATATTTAAAATAATTGCAAAGCACATTACTTCGTGTCATTTCGAGGGCGGAGCCCGAGAGAATCCCCCCGTGGCTGCTCTTGGCTGTTTGGAACGGCACCACCTTAAACTGCCTCGACCAATCCACGAGGGGACGAGCGCGGATTTCTCAAAACAGCACAGTGCGCTGTTTTGCCACGCGAGATGAGTGCGCGCATAGTGCAAGGCGCGCACGGTGCCCGAACACGGCGTTGTCCTTGCGCCGTGTGAGAAAGCTCCTCAACTCACGAAAAAAGCAGACATCGCCGAATGTCTGCTTTTTTGTGAACCTGGCTGCAAACGGTTTGTAGCGTTCAGCGGAATGTATGGCTAACGCTTATTGGGGTTGTAACGCCCGTTCCGCCCAAAAAATTATTTTAAAAATAATAAACGGCGCAAGCAGGGTTTCCCTGCGCTAGCGCACACAATTTGCGCATACCTGCGCCTGAGCGAGGTGAATTTGCGCCATTATATTATGGTGCGCCCCTATAAATGGCGCAAAGAGGACGAGTAGCCCTAAAAATCACGAAAAAAGCAGACATCGTCGAATGTCTGCTTTTTTGTGAAAAATAACGCTTATATACGCCGCATGGTGGCTACAATATGTTCGGCGTAGAGGCGGGCGACGTTTATGCCCGTGACGCGCTCCATTCCGCCGAAAAAGGCGTTGGAGTTCACCTCGCACAAAAGATAGCCCCCGTTCCCGCATAAAATATCTATCCCGCAGTAGTCCAGCCCGAGCAAATTCGCCGCTTTTTCCGCGAGCGTTTTCAGTTTTTCGTCTATTTTTTTGGGCGTGCCCGTGCCGCCGAGCTCTATGTTGGAGCGGAAGTCCGTCGTTGATTTTCTCTCCATCGCCGCAACTGCCCTGCCGCCGATGACCGTCACGCGGATATCCCTGCCCGCACTCTCTTTAATAAACTGTTGGAAAAGGTGGGGGATGCATTTAAGTTCTTCACACTTCTTTTCAAGTTCCGCGCGGTCGTCTATCTTATAGACGAATTTCCCCAGCGACCCGTAGCACTGTTTTGCAACCATCGGATAGCCGAGTTCCCTCTCCAAAACTGCATACGTATCGGGCAAAACGGCGGCGGAGGGCTCGTAGCACAGCAGTCCGGGCAGCGTTTTGGGCATCGGGACGCCGTTGCCCGCAAGATACAGGCAGGTTAGGGCCTTGTCGTCGCACAGCTCTATCGCCCTGTGACTGTTGAACAGCCTCAACCCGCACTTTTCCAAGGCGTAGCTCACATACTTGTCCTTGTCGAGATATATGCAAAAGTCATACCCCGCGGCGGCGAATTTTATGTCGCCGTCCTCTATTTCCGCGCCGAAAAAGTCGTTGTTTTTTATGTCGCAATAAACGCCGAGCTCTTTAAGCTCGGCGGCAAGCCGCTCCCCCTGATAGTTCATGGAGGGGATGTGGCAGTATGCGTTGTTTAAAATCAAACCTTTCATTTATTTTTAAGATAGTACTTGTACGCTTTTTTGTCGGGAACGCCGCCCGCTATTATGGGCACGAGTTTGCCCGCCTTTTTTTTGGAGCCGACCTTCTCGCGGTAGTCCACCGATTTATAGTTTGCCCCGCGCTCGCTCAGGCGGCAAAAGGTGGCGTTCAGCCTGTCGGTTATGGCCTTGGATATGGTCATCTTGCGGACGGCGGACAGCTTGCCGAAGTCCGAAAAATCAAAAATTATCTTCTCCTTGTAGCCGTTTACCGAAATCTCCGCGCCGCTCTCGAAAATCTCTATAAAAAAGGAGAGCGAATTTTTTTCGGGGTGCATCAGCGCGGCGTTTTCCACAAAGGTCTCCGTCACGAACTCCTTTATAATTTTGTCCAGCTCGTTGCCGAATTTTAAGTTGCAATAGGCCGAAACGGCTATGCCCAGAACGAGCAGGGCGGGGGCGGTAGCCCACAGCACGGTCAAAAACGCCGTGTTGCCGCTTGTGCGGCCCAGCGCAAACCCCACCGCAAAATAGACGAGCACCGCTCCGCAGAAAACGGTGGCGGCAATCCCCGTCTTTTCGCCCGCTTTGAGTTTTTTTATCCGCCGTGCGTCAAGTTGAGCCATACTTTCACCCCGACTATATTTTATCCCCGCCGCCGCCGTCCGTCAAGCCCTTTTTGCCCTTTTTGCGGTATTTTACGCACTCGGTCAAAAGATACTCTATCTGGCCGTTCACGGAGCGGAATTCGTCTTCTGCCCAGCGTTCGAGCTCGTTATAAAGTTGTTCGGATATCCTCAAGGGTATCTGTTTTTTTCCGTTCTTTTCCATATCACCCGGGCAGCGTTATGCCGTGCAAAGTTTGCAAAATATCTCTCTCGTATGCGGGGAAAATAATCTCCCGCGGTTCGTCGTCCGCGTTGAACACAAGCGAATAGTATCCCTTTATTCTGTATGCCCCGGAGGAGGTCTGCCTTACAAGCCCGCGCCATATTCCGTGTTTTATGTCGCCGCTTTTGTTCCAGCCGAGGCAGGTGACCTTCTTGTCCGACTTTGTAACCGAAGTTATGCTGCCGAGGGATAGGGCGCGCACTCCGTCGGGGTCGGCAAAGTACAGGTTGCCGTTCCCCTCGTACACCCGCATCGCGCAGTTGATATACTTGAAATATGCCTTGTACGGCTTTATTTTTCCCGATTTGGTCGTCCTCTGCATGGGAATGAGCACGTCCGTCTTTTTTGCCGTTTCGGGCACGCCCATCTCCTCTAAACATTTTAAGGTAAATTCGTCGGCCTTTTTAAGCATCTCCGCCATCACGGGGTCGGAGTCGGCTTTCCGCATCCTGACGGTCATAAATATTATCAGACCCACCCCCAAAACCGACAGGGCTATGCCTATGTAAAAGAAATCACGGAACAGGGAGTATGCGGCGTAAAACCCCGAATCTATCGCTTCCGACGTGAAGTTCTCCAACAATACAAAGCCTACGCCGAGTATAACCCACGCGACGGTTAAAATCCACGCGGGCGCGGCCTTTTTTTTGAAGCCGAAAATTTCGTCCTGCGCGCCGTCTACTTTGCTTTTTGACTGCGGGGCGGGCCTGTTCACAAAAAATTTATTGTCGGTCGCCTCGCCCGACTTTATGTCGAATACAAATGCGCTTTTCATTATATATGTTGAGTTTTTGCCGCCCGCGTCAATATATCGAGCCGCTGTTCACCACGGGCTGGGCATCGCGGTTGCCGCACAAAATCACGAGCAGGTTCGAAACCATCTGCGCCTTGCGCTCCTCGTCCAAATCCACAATCCCGTCGGAGGAGAGCTTTTTGAGGGCCATGTCCACCATCGAAACGGCGCCGTCCACAATCTTTTGCCTTGCCGCGATGATTGCCCCCGCCTGCTGGCGCTGGAGCATAGCCGCCGCAATTTCGGGCGCGTAGGCAAGGTTGTTTATCCTGACGTCCATTATGTCAACGCCCGCCATGTCGCAGCGGGTCTGCAGTTCCCTTTTGAGTTCTTCGGCAACTTCCACCGAGGAGCCGCGCAGGGACTTTTCGTCGCCGCTGTCGCTGACGTCGTAGGGATACTGCCGCGCCACCTGCCTTATCGCCGAGTCGCACTGCGTAGATATAAAGGTCATATAGTTCTGCACGGCGAACACTGCCTTTGCCGCGTCGTCTATCTTCCATATTACGACTACGGAAATTTCGATGGGGTTGCCGTCCTCGTCGTTCACCTTTTGTTTGTCGTTGTTCAAGGTCATTGCCTTGAGGCTTATCTTCTTGCTCATCACGCCGCCCGCCGCGGGATTTTGCGCCGCGCAGAAAGGGTTTACAAAAAAGAAACCGTCCCTTTTCAACGTGCCGTGATACTTGCCGAACAGCGTCAAAACCAGCGCCTCGTTGGGGGCAAGCACCTTAAAGCCGCCGTAACACAATCCAAAACCGATACACATCAGTATGCCGATTACAAGCAACGCAAACCAGCCCGGCGAGGACACCGTGTCCGTGTCGAAGTTGTTTGAGTCGAATCCCATTGCCGCCATGGGCCCCAATATGATGAGCGCAACGCCCAAAATTGTGCCGAGTATGCACACGAGCAGCATAACCCAGCCGTTCAGCCCCTTCAATTCCTTTTCTTCAATGTTTTGCATAAATTCCCTCCGTAGATTATTGATATCATTTTGATATCATACATATTGTATCACGGCCGCAAAATTTTGTCAACGGGTTGAAATATATTTTAAAAAATGATACAATGGGGATATGAAACTCGAATTCGAACTTGTGCCCGACGGCTGCTGGTATTCCAATTTAAGGAGCATTTTGTCCCCCGCGCAGTGGGACTATATAAGAAAGGACGCGTATGCGCGCGCGGGAGGGAAGTGCATGATCTGCGGCGCGCGGACGGGCCGCCTCGAGGCGCACGAGAAGTGGGAGTACGACGAGGAAAACGCCGTGCAAAAACTCGTCGGAGTCATAGCCGTGTGCCGCAGCTGCCACGAGGTGATACATATCGGCAGGACTTCGCTTCTGGGCGGGGAGGAGAGGGCCGCCGAACACTTTATGAAGGTGAACGGCTGCAGCTACGCGGAGTACAGGCGCGCACTCGGCAGGGCCAACGAGGAGCACAGGCGGCGCAACCTCGTGGGGGAGTGGAAGCTCGATTTGGGATATTTAAAAAAATTTTTAAAGTGATTTTTGGTTTCACGGTGTGTAAAACAATGTAATGTTTTATAAAGTGTTATGTTCCACGGCGAAAACGGGGCATTTTGGCGCCTTTTTCGCCATTTTTTTAAACGAATGTGAAAAATTATCAATCACAATATGTTGTTAGATAGTTAAAAATTTTCATACTATATCTTGTGTGCCCACTATTGACAAGGCCAAACCTATGTGATAAAATAAACGCGTTCACATTCGGAAGGGGGTCCCGTTTAAGAAAGCGGGCGCGCGCCTTCCGCCAATATAAACGACGGCTTTCCGCAGCCGCGAAAAAGGACGGATTGCGGAAAAATAAAAGGATACAGGTGAAGAATATGAAGGTTATTAAACGCGACGGCACGACTTGCGACTTTGACAGGCAAAAGATAGTTGTGGCCATAAAAAAGGCCAACGAGGCGGTTGACTTCGAGGACAGGATCTCCGATTTGCAGATTGAGTCCATAGTGGACAACATTGCAAACCGCCACAGATCGCGTTTGCTCGTTGAGGATATACAGGACATGGTGGAGGAGCAGCTTATGGAACTGCAGAAGTTCCAGCTTATGAAGGCGTACATTCTCTACCGCTACGAGCGCGCCCTCATAAGAAAGGCCAACACCACGGACGAGAGCATACTCTCCCTCATCCGCAACAAAAACAAGGACGTCATGGAGGAGAACTCCAACAAAAACGCGCGCACGGCGGCCACCCAGCGCGATCTTATCGCAGGCGAAGTTTCAAAGGACCTCACCCGCCGTATCCTTCTGCCCGAAAAAATTTCCAAGGCGCACGACGAGGGCGCTATACACTTCCACGATGCGGACTACTTCTTGCAGCCCATCTTCAACTGCTGCCTTATAAATTTAAAGGATATGCTCGAAAACGGCACCGTGATGAACGGCAAGATGATCGAAAGCCCCAAGTCCTTCCAGACGGCCTGCACCATAACCACGCAGATAATAGCTTCCGTCGCCTCGTCGCAGTACGGCGGGCAGTCGGTTAATATCGCGCACCTCGGCAAATATTTGAGGCGCACCCGCGACAAGTACATGCAGCAGTGCGAGGAGAAGTTCGGCGACAAGATTGACGAAGAGACCAAAAAACAGTTTGTGGATATGCGCATAAGGGAGGCCTTAAAGGCCGGCGTGCAGACCATACAGTACCAGATAAACACCCTCATGACCACCAACGGCCAGTCCCCGTTCGTCACGATATTTATGTATCTTGACGACAAGGACGAGTACATAGAAGAGAACGCCATGATAATAGAGGAGATTTTAAACCAGCGTTATCAGGGCATCAAAAACGAAAAGGGCGTGTATATTACCCCCGCTTTCCCCAAGCTCGTCTACGTGTTGGACGAAAACAACTGCCTCAAGGGCGGAAAGTACGACTACCTCACCAAACTTGCGGTAAAGTGCTCGGCAAAGAGGCTTTACCCCGACTATATCTCGGCAAAGAAAATGCGCGAAAATTACGAGGGCAACGTGTTCTCGCCCATGGGCTGCCGCTCCTTCCTCGCACCGTGGAAGGACGAAAACGGCAACTACAAGTTCGAGGGCAGATTCAACCAGGGCGTAGTGTCCATCAACCTGCCCCAGTGCGGAATTCTTGCCAAGGGCGACGAAAAGAAGTTCTGGGAGATTTTGGAGGAGAGGTTGCAGCTCTGCTTCGAGGCGCTGATGTGCCGCCACGAGGCTTTGGAGGGCGTCACCAGCGACGTTTCCCCCGTGCACTGGCAGTACGGCGCGATTGCAAGGTTGCAGCCGGGCGAAAAGATAGACAAGTACCTGCACGGCGGATATTCATCGATATCTTTGGGATATATAGGGCTGTACGAGGTGACAAAGCTCGTTAAGGGCGTGTCCCACACCACCCCCGAGGGACAGGAGTTTGCCGTAAAGGTTATGCAGTGCTTAAGGGACCACTGCGACAAGTGGAAGAAGGAGACGGGGCTGGGCTTTGCGCTCTACGGCACACCCGCGGAATCGCTTTGCTACCGCTTTGCAAGGATAGACAAGGAGCGTTTCGGCACCATTCCCGACGTGACCGACAAGGGCTACTACACCAACAGCTACCACGTGGACGTGCGCGAGCACATAGACGCGTTCTCCAAATTCACGTTCGAGAGCCAGTTCCAGAAGATTTCCTCGGGCGGCGCGATATCGTACGTTGAAATACCCAACATGCGCCACAATCTGCAGGCGTTGGAGGACGTGGTCAAGTTTATCTACGACAATATCCAATACGCCGAATTCAACACCAAGTCGGACTATTGCCACGTCTGCGGCTTCGACGGCGAGATAATAATCAACGACGACAACGAGTGGGAGTGCCCCGTTTGCCACAACAAGGACCAGCGCAAGATGAACGTAACCCGCCGCACCTGCGGATATCTGGGTGAGAATTTCTGGAATGTGGGAAAAACCAAAGAAATCAAGGCGCGCGTCTTGCATCTATAAGCTCCCGCGGCAAGCGCGGATATACGTTGCATAACATTGTTGCCTTTGCGTTTTTGCTCAGTCATTTACCGTTTAGTAAACTCCTGTCGCAAAATCCGCAGGCGCCTCGTTCTGCTCGTATCTGCGCACTTGCTAACTCCGTAATTACAACGGGTTTTGCTTGCAACGTTTATTTTTTAGAATATTTGCACGCTCCTTGTCTTGCTCGTTTCTGACCCGTTGCATATTATGGACGGCGTGTATAACTCGCTTCTACCCACCGCTAACTTCGTAAGGGCAGGGGAGCCCTGCTTGCAACATAAGTATTTTTAAATAATGGCAACTTTCCGTGGCTTCTTCCCTTTGGGGGGAAGCTCCCGCGTAGCGGGTGATGGGAGGGATTGCAATCCATATTCAACGTAAGCCGCTTTGTGCACAAAGCGGCTTAAATAGACCGTTCGGGGGCGAAAAACTCAACACGTCCCTGCATTTACGGGAGAATTTTATGAACTATGCAAAGATAAAATATTTTGATATATCCAACGGGCCGGGGGTGCGCACGTCGCTGTACGTCAGCGGCTGCCGCAACCACTGCAAAAACTGTTTCAATCCCGAAACGTGGGATTTCGGCTACGGCGAGCCATTCACCTTAGAGGTGGAGGACAAAATAATAAAGTCCATGGAGCCCGAATACATAAAGGGCTTTACGCTATTGGGCGGCGACCCGTTTGAGCCGGAAAACGCAACATGTCTTGCCCCTTTTATGGAAAAATTGCGCGGCGCATATCCCAAAAAATCGCTGTGGTGCTTTACGGGCTACGATTTGGAGAGGGATATTCTCACGGGCAAATTGGGGGATTTCCGGACGAATATGCGCATTTTGCACACCCTCGACGTGTTGGTGGACGGCAGGTTTGTGGAGGCCTTAAAGGATTTGAATCTGCTGTTCCGCGGCTCGTCCAACCAGAGGATAATACTTGTCAGGCCCACCCTTGAAAGGGACGACGTTGTCCTTTGGAACGAACAAGATTTTGTGTAAAAACGACCCTCCCCCTGTCATTCTGAGGGAGCGGAGCGACCGAAGAATCCGATTTTTAGTTGCCTGCGGCAACAGATTCTTCGGCTAAAGCCTCAGAATGACAAAAATGAAGGAAGGTTCTTCGCTACATTCAGAATGATAGAGAAGAAAGATTCTTCGTTTCATTTAGAAATGAAGAAGTGTTTAAAATGACACGAAAGTGCAGCAGATTCTTCAATACGTTTGGAATGACCCCCCTGTCATTCTGAGGGAGCGGAGCGACCGAAGAATCTGTTTATTGTTCGAAAAGAATTTAAACGATGAAATATTATTACGTATATATGATAACAAACTATACAAACTCAGTTATTTATGTGGGCGTCACAAATAACCTTGAACGGCGAATATACGAGCACAAAAATAAATATTTTGATGGCTTTTCGAGCAGATATAATTTAAAAAAACTGATATATTATGAGTTTTTTGGTGACATACGGCAAGCAATAGCGCGCGAAAAAGAGCTGAAGGGTTTGATTAGGAAGAAAAAAGAGGAGCTTGTTAACCAAACTAATCCGCAGTGGAAAGATTTGTCCATTGACTGGAATTAACAGATTCTTCACTTCTTTAAGAATGACAAAGAAAGATTTTGTGTAAAAACGACCCCTCCCCCTGTCATTCTGAGGGAGCGGAGCGACCGAAGAATCCGATTTTTAGTTGCCTGCGGCAACAGATTCTTCGGCTAAAGCCTCAGAATGACAAAAAAGAAGGAAGGTTCTTCGCTACATTCAGAATGATAGAGAAGAAAGATTCTTCGCTTCGTTTAGAATGATAAAGAAGGAAGGTTCTTCGCTACATTCAGAATGATAAAGAAGAAAGCTTCTTCACTTCTTTTTAAGAATGACAAAGAAAGATTTTGTGTAAAACTCGATACGTGTTGAGTTTTTTGGAGTTTTTATGAAGGTCAATATAAAAAAACTTAACGACAGGGCGGTGGTGCCCTCATACGGCAGCGAATACGCGGCGGGCGCAGATCTATACGCCTGCACTGAGGGGGAGGTCGTCATAGCCCCCCAACGGACGGTTGTAATTCCCACGGGGATCGCTCTGGAGTTGCCCGTAGGCTACGCGGGGCTCGTGTACGCGAGGAGCGGGCTGGCCACGAAAAAGGGGCTGGCCCCCGCAAACAAGGTGGGGGTCATAGACTGCGACTATCGCGGGGAGATAAAAGTGTCCCTGCATAACCACTCGGATATCCCGCAGACGGTGTCGGCGGGGGAGCGTGTGGCGCAGCTCGTCATAACCCCGTATATAACCGCCGAATTTGTCGTGGCGGAGGAGCTTTCCCAAACGGAGCGCGGCTCGGGCGGGTTCGGCTCCACGGGGACGAAATAGCGAAACGTACGGGTTTAAAAGGGCGCGCGGCGTCCTTTTTTGCATTGAAAGTGTTGACAGTTTCAAAAAAAATAAATAAACTATAGATATATAGTTTATCGGGGAGGTTGAAATGGGCTGTATCATAGGGCTGGACGTTGGCGGAACGTTTATAAAAGGTTTGGTTTTAAAGGACGGCAAGGCGGTTTACGAGCGCGACGTGCCCACCCGCGCGGGCGATGAGCTTGCGGACTGCATAGAGGGACTGGTCGAAGAACTTGCCGCGGGCGGCGGCGTTACCTTTTCGCAGATTGACGGCGTGGGCGTATGCTGCCCCGGGGTCATAACCGATGAGGGCGCGGTGGTAAAGGCGGCAAATCTCGGGCTTACAAATTATCCGCTCGGGGCGCTGCTCGCAGGAAAGCTCGGTCTCCCCGTAAAGGTGTGCAACGACGCAAACGCGGCGGCTCTCGGCGAGGCAAAATACGGAGCGGGCGCAGGTGTCAAGGACAGCATACTTATAACCCTCGGCACGGGCGTGGGCGGCGGAATCGTCATAGACGGCAAGCTGTTCGAGGGCAACAAGAAGGCGGGCGCGGAGATAGGCCACATGGTGATAGAGCGGGGCGGCGTACGCTGTTCCTGCGGCAGATACGGCTGTTTCGAGGCCTATTGTTCGGCGCGGGCGCTGACGCAGAGCACGCGCGAGGCGATGAAGTACGACACGGGCTCCGCGATGTGGAAAACCTACAACTACGACACGGCCGACGGCAGGACGGCTTTCGAATACATGGACTCCGACCCGGCCGCCAAAAAAGTAGTCGACAAATATCTCAAATATCTTGCGTGCGGGGTGGCAAATTTGGCAAACATATTCCGTCCGCAAAAAATATTGATAGGCGGCGGTGTTGCGGCGCAGGGCACAAGGCTGACAAAGCCCCTGCAGACGTTGGTGGACGCCGAGATTTTCGCCGCGGACTATGCGCCCGTGGAAATCGCGTGCGCGTCGCTCGGCAACCGCGCGGGAGCCTACGGCGCGGCGGCGCTGTTTATTGACGGAGGGGAATGATATGCATAGGGAAATACCCGTGACCTCCCTGCAGAGGCTGCCGGTATATTTGAATTATCTCAAATCTTTGGGCCGCACGGACGGCAATATATCTTCGGGCGCAATCGCAAGGGCATTGGGCATGGGGGAGGTGCTCGTCCGCAAGGACTTGGCGTACACTCCCGCCCACGGCAGGGCGCGCACGGGCTACAACTGCGGCGAACTTATCGCGGCGATAGAGGAATATCTCGGCTGCAACCGCGTTTTGCCTGCCGTGCTTTTCGGCGCGGGGGCTTTGGGCAGGGCGCTCTTGTCCTACGGCGGCTTTAAAAACTACGGCATAGAGCTTGTGGCGGCCTTTGACTGCTGCGAGGAAAAGACGGGCGCGACCGTCGGCGGCTGTACGGTATATCCCTATGCCGCGGCAAGGGAAGTAATAGGGCGCACGGGCGCGCGGCTGGCAGTGATTTGCGTGCCTGCGGACGTGGCGCAGGAAGTGTGCGACACGCTTGTGGAGTGCGGGATAGCGGCGGTTTTGAACTTCGCCCCCGTGCTCTTAAAGGTCCCCGAAGGCGTAAACGTGCGGAATATAGATATGGCGGCAAACCTTGCGATACTTGCCAGCCAGATATAGGTACAGGTGAAGTATGGAAAAGGCCGAACTTGCGGAGCGCTATGCCGCCCGCCTGAAAAAGTGCTTGTTGTTTATAAAAATTTTCGTCATAAGCGCGGCTGTAGCTGTGGCCGCGCTGTTGGTTTTTATTTTCGTGGCTTGGTCTACGGGGATGCAGAACAGCAATGCCGCGGGGCTGCTGACGGGGGTCATAGTCACGGGGTCGGCGGCCGTTGTAAGCGTAATTGCGGGCCTTTGTTGCATGATAGTCGCCGCCGTTACCATACATAAATTCAAAAAATTGGGGGCGGACGAATCTTGAAAAAATTTTTTGCGTTTGTGATACGGCAGTCGGTTGCAATCGTGCTGATAGTGCTGTTCGTTTTGGGATTCGGCGTGTACGCCACGTTGAAGATGCCCATAAATCTCCTCCCCGACATCAACGTGCCGATGGTGTGCGTGCAGGCCATATATGCGGGCGCAAACGCGCAGACGGCCGAGGAGGAAGTGACAAGCAAGTTGGAGGACGGTCTGTCGTCGATAGGCGGGGTGACCGCCGTGGACAGCTATTCCTACGACAATCTCTCGGCGGTGGTGCTGTCCTTTGACTACGGAACCGACACCGACAAAAAGCAAAACGACATCCGCGGCAAGATCGCCGCGCTGGACCTGCCCGAGGGCGTGACTTACGACGTGTACGACATCGACTTGAACGCCGAGGCGTTGGCGGTGCTCTCGGTCACTTCTTCGGACGGCGAAAACGGACTTGAAAACGCGTACAGGGGGGCGGAGGCCCTTTCGGCAAAGATCGCCGCAATCGACGGCGTGGAGAGCGTGGAGATAAAGGGCGGTTACCAAAGCGTGTGGACGATACGCACGTTCGTGGGGCTGGAGCGGCTCGCTCCACTGATAGTGGAGGCCTTTTCCTACGACGCGCTCGATATCCCGCTGGGCGACATCACCGACAACGGCAGGGACGTACAGCTGAAAAACAACTCAAAAATAAAGACTGCGGACGACATAAAAAATATGCCGCTGCAGATCCCCGCAGAGTCGTTTAAAGGGGTGCGCGACCAAATCCGCGCGGGAATTTTGGGGATTTTCAGTAATTTAGACATAGACGACCCCGCGGCGGCGCAGCAGGTGGTTGACACCCCGCTCATAATGCAAGCCATTAAAATGCGGATTACGGCGCAGGGCGTAAATATCCCCGACGTCCTTTTAAGAGAGATAATTTTAAAGAGCGGCGACGAGAACATTGTGATAACCGTTTCGGACATAGCCTCGGTGGAAAAGGAGCAAAATTACTCCTCGTACGTGTACTTCGGCGACAGCTCCATGCCCAAAATAATAGAGGGCACCACCGTGGAGATATATAAGGCCAACGGGGCAAACTCCTCGGCGGTGGTAGACGGCGTAAAGGCGGCCTACGCGGAATATCTCGGCGGGAACGAGGCAAAAGATTTAGGCATACGCGTGGAGCTACTTGACGACCAGTCGCAGTTCATTTCCGACAGTATTTCCAACGTGCTCGTCAGCATGCTCATCGGCGGGCTTTTGGCCGTGCTGGTAATCTTTGTTTTCCTCAAAAAAGTGAGGACGTCCCTGATAATCGCCGTTACTATGCCCCTTTCGGTGCTTGCGGCCATGATATGCCTGTACCTCATGGGCATAACGCTGAACATGGTGTCGCTCGGCGGGTTGGCGGTCGGCATCGGCATGCTGGTGGACAACAGCATAGTGGTAATAGAGAGCATAACCAAGCACCGCGAAATGGACAAAACGGCGTACGAGGCGGCCGTGGACGGCACGGCGGAAGTCGGCGGCGCGCTGTTCGGCTCCACCTTGACCACGGTGTGCGTGTTCATTCCCATAGTATTTTTGGGCGGGCTGACGGGCGAGATATTCACCGACCTGTCCTTTGCGGTAATTTTCTCGCTGGCGTTTTCGCTCATCGTCGCCGTTACGGTTATACCCGCGCTGTACGCGTTGCTGTGCGGCGGCAGGAGCATGCTCAAGGGCGGCAGGCTTTCGGACGGGCTGACGGGAGAAAAGGCGGCCGTTTCGGACGGGGCGGAGACGGCGGAAAAACCCGAACAAACCGAACAGCTCCAAGAGGAGCATAGCGGCAAAAAGAGCAAACTTGCGGCGTTGAAGGAGCCCCGCATAATGACGGCGATAACGAACTTCTACGCAAAGCTGCTTCCCAAAGCGTTAAAGCACAAGATAATCCCCATCTTATCGGCGGTGATAATCTTCGGCGCGAGCGTGGGAATGTTGTTTTTGACGGGAACGGAGTTTTTGCCCTCCATAGACAAGGGGCAGATAGAAATAACGGCCACCTACGAATCGGGCACCGACCTCGGCGAAATAAAGGAGGACGTATCCCGCTTTGCCGAAAAAATCGAGAGCGAATTCAAGAATAATTTAGACTATATATCCGTGAGCGTGGGCAGGCATGGACTGCTTGCCCTGACCGACACGGGGCTAATAACGGTGCAGCTTAAAACCAACCGCGGCACCGATAAATATGTGCAGCAGATCCGCCGCATGTCCGAAAACGACCAAAACGCCCCTGCCTCGAGGACGGGGCTGAGCGTAAAAGAGATAGACGGGGTTGTGGCTTCGCTGATGTCGGGCGCGGACGACCTGTCCGTCACCGTGCTCGGCGAAAACAACGACGAGTTGGTGCGCATTGCCGACGAAATAGGCGCGGAGCTGAAGGAGAACGGATTTACCGACATAAAATCTTCGGCCGCCGAAAAGGAGTGGCAGACGGACATAAACTTTGACAGGCGCGCGCTCGCCGACTACGGGCTGGACTACCAGACCACCGTCTTGACGCTGAGGATAGGCATCGCCTCCTACACGGCCTGCACCGCAACGATAGACGGGGAGGAGTGTTCGGTAAACGTGCGCTTTGACAAAAATTCCGTAACGGACGCCGAATCCCTCAAAAACTTCGTGGTGGGCTACGGTCCCGACGGCGCGGCGATAACTCTCTCCCAAGTGGCCGAGGTGGGCGAGCCGAGGGCGGTGGACGCGTGCATACGCCGTTCGGACGGCAAGCGAATGGTGTCCGTTTCGGCGGTGTTGCCGGGCGTGGACGCGGGCACTGCGGGCAGCCGAATGAAGGAGATCGCGGGGGCCGTGCTTGAGCGCGAAAACAACGCGGGCTACGCCTTCCGCCAGAGCGGAATTTCAAGCTATCTCAACGATGCGTTCGGCGGGCTTGCCGTCGCGCTCGTGGTGTCGTTCTTCCTGCTGTATGCCGTGATGGCGGTGCAGTTCGGCTCGGCGGTCAAACCCCTGATAATAATGGCCAGCATACCGTTCTCGTTTACGGGCGGATTTTTGCTGTTGGTGATAACGGGCACAACACTCAACGTCGTTTCGTTCATAGGCCTAATAATGCTGATGGGCGTTATAGTCAACAACGCCATAGTCATGCTCGAAAAAATAAAGCAACTGCACGACGGCGGCATGCCCCACTTCGAGGCGGTGCAGGAGGCCTGCAAAGTGCGCCTCCGCCCGATACTTATGACCACGCTGACGACCATTTTAGCGCTGGTGCCCCTCGCAATAGGCATAGGTCAGGGCTCGGAACTTATGCAGCCCCTCGGCATAGTCGTTATAGGCGGACTTTTGATAGGCACGTTAGTGACGCTGGTGCTGGTGCCTGCGGTGTATTGCGCCGTGCACAGACTTTCCCCGGCTCACGCCAACGGGCGATAAACTTCGCAATACTGTGTCGCGTTTGCGCGCTCCTCGGTTACGTACGTCTATGTACGCTCCCTTCGTCGCTTACGCACGCTCCTTGTCTTGCTCGTTTCTGGCCCGTTGCCAACTTCGTAAGGGCAATGTTCTGCTTGCTTCTAACCGCTTCTGACTTTGTAAAAGCAATGTCTTGCTCGTTTCTGGCCCGTTGCAGACTTAGTAAAGGCGGTGAGTACACTTCCACTCAACTGTCATTCTGAGGAGGGCGAAGCCCGACGAAGAATCCGTCGCGTTAGCGACCTTTAAAATAATTGGCGCGCCCATTAAGCCGTGTCATTTCGAGGGCGGAGCCCGAGAGAATCCCTCTGTGGTTTGGTCGAGGTTTGATAGGACGGCGCCCCCCTTGGCTCTCTTTAGTAAGCGGGAGAGGCACCGTTTCCCCTCCCCTTGGCTCCCCGTAGTAGGGGGAGCTGGCTGCAACGCAGCCTGAGGGGATTGTCACTTTAAATTCAATTCATTAAATAATTATTTCCTTTTTATATTTTGTCCCACCCACCCCCCCAATATTGTGAAAAATAGTGGGGAATGCACTACAGCATTTTTAAAATAATTGATACGCAAATTACTCCGTGTCATTCCGAGTCGAAGGGAGACCCGCTGTAAAAGCGGGCGACCGAGCGAGAGAATCCCCCTGTGGCTGCTCTTGGCTGTTTGAAACAGTAACCTTAAATTGCCTCGACCAAACCACGAGGGGATTACCTCGCGCTCCGGTCTCTGCCGTTTCCCAAAGGGAGCCCTCGGCAGGGCAGCGGCGGCGAAGCCGCCTCGCGCGGAATGACACGTTTCAACAAACCGCGCACATATTTATAGCGGCGGGCGCAAATTTTTGCGCCCGCCGCCTGTAAGATGGAAAGCGTTTGTAGCGTTCAGCGGAATGAATGGCTAACGCGCGTTGAGGTTGTAACGCTCGGTTCGCCCAAAAATAAAAAAACTGCGCAGAATGACAGAAGAGTGGGCAGGCCGCGCAAAACGGCCGGTTGCGGCGGAACGCGCTTAAAAATCTTTGAGCCCCAAAAGATAGTCCGAAGAAACGCCGAACTTGCGGCAAATCAATACAATGTATTCGGCAGACGGCAAACTTTTGCCCTTTTCCCACAGCGAAACTGTGTCCTGCGACACGGACAGCCGCTCCCCGAATTCCCGTTGCGTCAACTTGTTCTCCGCGCGTATCTCCCGTATGCGCTCCCCAATCATAATATCCATACTGCTATTTTACGAGTATTTTTCGTATTTATCCTTGACTTACGAGGAATACTCGTATATAATTTGCCTATGGCAATAAGAGAGAGCGGGCGGGAAGTGCCCTACATAGATTTCGGGCTGTACAACGCGGCCAAGGTGAGCTATGATATGGAGTGCAACTCTGTGCGGCGCAAGTTTGCGGGTTCGCCGTACGAACTCAGAAAGGCGTTAAACAAAATACGGTTTTGTCCGCCCGCGGCGGTATTTGGCGGAACAAAATATTATCTCGTGGGATATTTTGCGCCCGAGGGAGAAGTTTTTAAAAGGGAGCATATAACGCTTATATATTGCGTTTTTACCGACGGATTGCCGCAGATTTTTTGTGTGCGGCGGGGAGCGGGCGGCAAATTTTTCGGCGACGAAAACTGCGAATGGCTGAACACGGCCCGCGGATATCTCAACACGGTTGTAAATTTCGGGTTGGAGAGGTCAAGGCGGGCGGGGGCGCTGAAAAGACTTTTGGAGGTATAGCGGGCGGAGGCGGCGCATACCTTAGAATATGGCGGAAAAGTTTAAGTCTAAGGGCGGATTTATACTGGCGAGCGTGGGCGCGGCGGTGGGGCTGGGCAACGCGCTCAGGTTCCCCGGGCTGTGCGCAAAGTACGGCGGCGGGACCTTTTTATTTATATACGTGTGCGCGCTTTTGCTTTTGGGCATACCTCTTTTAAACGCCGAGGCGGCTTTGGGCAGGCGGGTGCGGGGCGGAGCGCCCAAGTGCATGGGTTCGCTGTTTGCGGGCGGCGAAAATTTGGGCTGGCCGCAGTGCGCGAATTCCCTGTTTACCGCCGTGATATATGCGGGGCTTGCGGGCTGGCTGCTGTCCGAAGCGGCGCACATAGTCCCCGTCTGCATGTCGGGCGCGGAGCCGTCCGACTACTTCTTCAAAAATGTGTTGCACGCAAGCGAAAACGGCGTTATATCGGGCATATCCCCGCTCGTTTTGGCCGCAACGGCCGTCGTTTGGGCGTGTATGTGCCTGTGTTTGAGGGGAGGGGCGGGCGCACTGTCCTCGGCGGCTAAGTTCACCGTTTTCATACCCGTGGCGCTGCTTATGTTGCTCTCCTGCCGCGGGCTGACGTACGGGAACTCGGGCGAGGCTCTGGCGGCGCTGTTTTTGCCCGATTTCAGCCTGCTCGCGTGGCCCGAACTGTGGATAAACGCGCTTGGTCAGGTGTTTTTTTCGCTGTCGCTCGCCGTGGGGATAATGCCCGCGTACGGGGCCTATCTGCCCGAAAGATGCAACATATATTCGGCTTCTTTGATAATCGCGCTTGCCGACGCCGCCGTGTCGGTGCTGGCCTCGGTGGCGCTGTTTACCTCGGTGTACGGGTGCGGGCTGGAGGGGAGCATCTCCCCGTCTGGCATAATAACGGCATTTTCGGTATATCCCGCGGCGATTGCGGGGCTGTTCAAAAGCCCCCTCTTGTGCGGGGTGACGGGGGTGCTTTTTTACTGTTCGCTGGCTATGATGGCCGTACAGTCGGGGGTGTCGATGTTGGAGGCCGCCCTCTCGCCCGTGCTTGAAAAGTTTGCGCTCAACCGTAAAAAGGCCGCGCCCGTTCTGTGCGTTTCCGGGTTTTGCGGCGGGCTGATATTTGCTACGACGGCGGCCGTCCTCGCGGTGGAAATCGCCGACAGGTTTATAAATTTTTACAACGTGATAATTTTGTGCGTGGCCGAGTGCCTCGCGTTGGGGTTTTCGAAGGAGGGCAAGAGTCTGCCCGCCGAGATAAACAGATATTCGAAAAAACTGACTATGCCCCCCGCGTTTTATTGGTTTTCGGTAAAATTTATGTGCCCCGCAGTGCTGATTTTGTTGGCCGTGCCCGAATTTTCAAAGCTGTTTGCGGGCCTCGGCTATCCCGCGTGGGCGCAGTTCTTTTTCGGCTGGGCGGCGTGCGCGGCGGTGTTTTTGTCGGGACCTATAATGACTTTTGCCCAAAAGCCGCGCGCGTGCAAAATAAAGCGCAGACCCCGCGCTTGAATGAAGGAACCCCGAAGTCCGGACAGGGACGTTGAATTTTCGCCGCCGCGGGGATTATATTATTTATAATATAAAAAATTGACAACCTCACTTTCATGTGATAAAATTACACTGACGCGGTGCGCATAATCGCCGCGGGTATCGCATATGGCCGTTTTTGAAAATATTTTAGACTACTCACACTCGCTTGCGGGCGAATATATCAAAAGTTTCGACTATCCCTTCGAGGCGCTCGCGGGGCTCAAGGAGTATATTTTAAAGCTCGGCAAAACCCTGCCGCCCTGCTACGCCGAGATAAAGGAGGGCGTGTGGGTGCATGAGGAAGCTACCGTCGCCCCCACGGCATTTATAGGCGCGCCCGCAATCATAGGAAAGGGCACGGAAATAAGGCACTGCGCCTTTATACGCGGCTCGGCCATAGTGGGCGAGGGCTGCGTGGTGGGCAACTCGGCGGAGATAAAAAACTCTGTTCTCTTCGACGGGGTGCAGGTCCCGCACTACAACTACGTGGGGGACAGCATCTTAGGCTATAAGAGCCACCTCGGCGCGGGGGCCATAACCAGCAACGTCAAGTCCGACAGAACGCCCGTTTCGGTGGGCGCGGGACAAGATAAAATAAACACGGGGCTAAAAAAGTTGGGCGCGGTTGTGGGCGACTTTGCCGAAGTGGGTTGCAACTGCGTTTTAAACCCCGGCACGGTGATAGGCAAAAACACTTCGGTCTATCCTCTCACTTCGCTGAGGGGAGTTTATCCGTCCGACAGCATAGTAAAAGGGGACGGAAAAATAGTTAAAAGGAAGTAACATGGGAAAATATTTCGGAACGGACGGTTTCCGCGGCGAGGCAAACGTTGCGGTCACGTCCGGACATGCATATAAAGTGGGCAGGTTTTTGGGTTGGTATCTCGGCGAACTCAGGCGGCGCAGGGGGGACGACGAGCCTCCGCGCGTTGTCATAGGCAAGGATACGCGCATTTCGGGCTATATGTTCGAGTTTTCGCTTATCGCGGGGCTGACTTCTTCGGGCGCGTACGCGTACATGCTGCACGTGACGACGACGCCCTCCGTCTCCTACATAACCCGCGTGGACGACTTTGACTGCGGCATAATGATCTCCGCAAGCCACAATCCCTACTACGACAACGGCATAAAACTCTTGAACGGCACGGGCGAAAAGATGGACGACGGCGTGCTTTCGCTCATCGAGGACTATATAGACGGCGGCGTGGAGGTGTTCGGCAGGCACTATGCCGAAGTGCCCTACGCCACGCGCGACAAGATTGGCAAAACGGTGGACTACGAGGCGGGCAGAAACAGATACATAGCCTACCTCATCTCCCTCGGCATATACTCTTTCCGCGGCATGCGCGTCGGGCTGGACTGCGCCAACGGCGGCTCGTGGCGGATAGCGCGGGCGGTTTTTGAGGCGCTCGGCGCAAAGGTGTACGTCATAAACGCCGCCCCCGACGGCCGCAACATAAACTTAAACGCGGGCTCCACCCACATAGAGGGCTTGCAGCGGCTCGTGAGGGAACAGAAGTTAGACGTCGGCTTTGCTTACGACGGGGACGCCGACAGGTGCCTTGCCGTGGACGAAAAGGGCGACGTGGTGGACGGCGACAAAATTTTGTACATTTACGCGAGATATATGAAGGAGCGCGGCAAGCTGACCCCCAACGAGGTAGTCACCACGATAATGTCCAACATGGGGCTGTATAAGGCCTTCGACGAGTTGGGCGTGGAGTACGTAAAAACGGCGGTGGGCGACAGGCACGTCTACGAGTATATGGCGGCGAACGGCAACCGTCTCGGGGGCGAACAGTCGGGGCACATCATATTTTCCAAGTACGCCTGCACGGGCGACGGGGTTCTGACAAGCCTCAAGATAATGGAAGTAATGCTTGCAAAAAAGCAAAAACTTTCCGAACTGTGCGCGCCCGTGAAGATTTATCCGCAGATTCTGATAAACGTGCAGGTGGCGGACAAGTCGGCGGCTTTGTCCGACCCCGCGGTGAAAGCGGCCGTAGCGCGGGCGGAGGAGAAACTCGGCGGCGCGGGCAGGATACTCGTGCGCGAATCGGGCACCGAACCCCTCGTGCGGGTGATGGCGGAGGCCGAAACGGAAGATCTGTGCAGACTGTGCGCGGGCACGGTGGCGCAGGCGATAGAGGACAGGGAAAAGAGCTTGTAAAGAGGCTTAAAGATGTGCGGAATAGTAGGATACATAGGTGACAAACAGGCCGCGCCGATAATTTTGGACAGCCTTAAAAAGCTCGAATACAGGGGCTACGATTCGGCGGGGCTGGCCGTTTTCGACGGCGGCGGCATAGACATAGTAAAGGCGGCGGGCAAGCTCTCCCGTCTGGTTGAAAAGACGGACGGCGGCAAATCGCTTGCGGGGACGTGCGGCATAGGCCACACCCGCTGGGCGACGCACGGCGAACCTTCGGAAAACAACGCCCATCCCCACTGCAACGACGAAAAGACAATAGTGGCCGTGCACAACGGCATAATAGAAAACTATCTGGAGCAGAAGGAAAAACTCACTAAAAAGGGCTATGCGTTCTACTCCGAAACGGACACCGAGGTTGCCACAAAACTCGTGGACTACTACTACAAAAAGTGCGGCGACCCGGTAAAGGCGCTCGCCAACTTTGTGCTGAAAGTGCGGGGCTCCTACGCCCTCGCCGTGATCTTTGCCGACCGCGCGGGGGAGATATACGCCGTGCGCAAGGACAGCCCGATGATTTTGGGGGTCACGGACGGGGAGAGCTTTTTGGCCTCGGACGTGCCCGCTATTTTAAAATACACGCGGGACGTGTACTACATAGACAACGCGGAAATTGCCTGCCTCGGGCGGGGAAAAGTTAAATTTTTCAACCTCGACGGGGAGGAACAGAGCAAACAAATTTCAAAAATAACGTGGGACGCGGAGACGGCCGAAAAGGGGGGATATCCCCACTTTATGCTCAAGGAAATCCACGAGCAGCCCAAAGTTATAGCCGACACCGTCAACTGTTTTTTAAAGAAGGGCAAAATAAATCTGGCCGCGGCGGGGCTTTCGGACGGGGAACTTAAAAAATTCGGCAGCATAGTCATCGCGGCGTGCGGCTCGGCCTATCACGTTGCGGCGGTCATGCAGTACGTTTGCGAGAGCCTTGCGCATATCCCCGTCAGGGTGGAGCTGGCCTCCGAATTCAGATACAGGCAGCCCGTCCTCGACAAGTCCGCGCTGTTCATCGTCATAAGCCAGTCGGGCGAAACGGCGGACAGCCTTGCGGCTTTGAGGCTTGCCAAGGAGCGCAACCTCACCACCCTCGCGATAGTAAACGTCGTCGGCTCGACGATATCGCGTGAGGCGGACAAGGTGCTGTACACCAAGGCGGGGCCCGAAATTTCCGTGGCGACCACCAAGGCGTACTCGGCGCAGCTTGCGGCGTGCTATTTAATCGCCGCGCAGTTGGCGTACGTCAAAAAGACGATAGACGGGGACGAATATTTTTCGCTGATAGAGGAACTGAAAAATCTTCCGCAAAAGGTGGAGGATATCCTCTCCAAAAAGAAAGACATACAGCGCTTTGCGGCTTCGGTCGTGGACAAGCGGGACGTGTTTTTTATCGGCAGGGGAATAGACTACGCGGTGTGCCTCGAGGGCAGCCTGAAATTAAAGGAAATAAGCTACATGCACTCCGAGGCGTACGCGGCGGGGGAATTGAAGCACGGCACGATAAGCCTTGTGGAAAAGGGCACGCTTGTCATAGCCGTTATAACCCAGCCGCAGACGGCCGAAAAGACGGTGAGCAATCTGGAGGAGACCCGTTCCCGCGGGGCGTACACGGCTACGTTTTCGTTCGACGGCAAGTGCGCGGCGGGGGAGCTTAGATTCGGTTTTCCCTCAACGAACCCCCTGTTTGCGGCCAGTCTCGCCGTTGTGCCGCTGCAACTTTTTGCATATTATATGAGCGTTCTTAGGGGCAACGACGTGGACAAGCCGCGAAATCTTGCAAAGAGCGTCACCGTGGAATAAAGGAAAATTATGACTAAACAATTCACGAAAGTAAAGGGAATAGCCCTGTTGGTTTTGGCCGATTTTGCGGCGACCACGCTTGCCGTAGGGCTCTCCCTGCTGATAGCGAACGGCAGCCTTAGCTGGGGCTTCGATCTGTTATGGTGGTATCTTGCCGAGCTGGCAACGGTATATCTTTTTTATGCCGTTTTCAGACTGTATTTTATCGTGTTCGACTCGGCGGGCATAGTGGAAACGTTAAAGGCGCTTCTGGCCGACTTGTGCGTGCTTGCCGCTACGGCGGGATATCTGTTTTTGTTTAGGGACATTCTCAATTTAAGGGTCGTGGCGGTGTACATCGTGTTCCTCGCCGTGTTTACCCTAATTCCCCGCTTTGCAAAACGCTTTTTCGTGAGCCTTCGCTACACCTTGACGAAGGGACTTAAAAAGCGGGTGCGCGCGATGATAGTGGGGGGAGGCAACGCGGGCACGATGCTCATCCGCGAGATAAAGACCACCGACAAGATGAACTATCTGCCCCGCTGCGTGATAGACGACGACCCCTCCAAGATAGGGCTGGACATAAACAACGTGAAGATAGTGGGCAAAACGGAGGATATCCCCAAGTTTGCCGCAAAGTATTCGATAGACGAAATTCTGATTGCCATACCCTCGGCTTCCAAGACCGATTTGAGGAGGATATACAACATCTGCGCAACCACCTCCTGCAAGGTCAAAACGCTGCCGGGCATCTACCAGCTGGTTACGGGCGCGGTTTCGGTTTCGGCCCTGCGCGAGGTGCGCATCACCGACTTTTTGGGGCGGGACCAGGTGAAGGTGAACCTCGACGAAATAATGGGATACATCGAGGGAAAAACGGTGCTTGTCACGGGCGGGGGCGGCTCGATAGGCAGCGAGCTCTGCCGCCAGATAGCCGCGCACAACCCCGGGCTTCTGATAATTCTGGATATCTACGAAAACAACGCTTACGACATAGAGCAGGAGCTGAGGCGCAGGCGCCCTACCCTTAATCTCCTCGCGCTGATAGCCAGCGTGCGCGACAGGGGAAAGATGGAGGACGTGTTCAAAAAATACAAGCCCGACATAGTGTTTAACGCCGCCGCGCACAAGCACGTGCCCCTTATGGAAACGAGCCCCAACGAGGCCGTAAAAAACAACGTGTTCGGCACTTTGAACGTGGCGCGCTGCGCGGACAAGTACGGCGCAAAGACCTTTGTGCAGATTTCAACGGACAAGGCTGTAAATCCCACAAACGTCATGGGCGCGACCAAGCGCATATGCGAGATGATAATCCAGACGATAGGCCGCCACAGCCTGAACACCAATTTTGTGGCGGTGCGCTTCGGCAACGTGCTGGGCTCCAACGGTTCGGTTATACCCCTGTTTGAAAAACAGATTGCCGAGGGCGGGCCGGTAACGGTGACCCACAAGGACATAATAAGATATTTTATGACCATTCCCGAAGCCGTAGCCCTCGTGTTGCAGGCGGGCGCGTACGCCAAGGGCGGGCAGATATTCGTGCTGGACATGGGCGAACCCGTAAGAATTTACGACCTCGCCGTAAACTTAATAAAACTTTCGGGGCTGGAGCCGGGCGCGGACATAGAGATAAAGTGCACGGGGCTGAGGCCGGGCGAAAAGCTGTACGAGGAGAGACTTATGGAGGAGGAGGGCCTGCAAAAGACGCCCAACGGACTGATAAGCATAGCCAACCCGATAAAGCTGGACGAGGACATGCTTTGGGATTCACTGAGCAAGCTGTACGACGCGGCCTATTCCGAGACGGGCGACATGAAGGAACTTCTCTCCAAATTGGTGCCCACCTATAAGATAACCGAAAACAAATAGCGCAAAATAAAAGAAGCCGTGCGGCGGAAAACTTTTCCGCCGCACGGCTTATGCGTTGCTTGAAAATCAGTTTTTAAACAGAGCTTTGCCGTTATCCGTTCCCTGCGGCTTAGGCCCCGTCGCCGCCAGCATAGCCAAAAGATAGCTGTATATAAAGGTGGGGAATATGTCGAACATGTGTATGTCCAAAAGGCTTAAAAGCAGAATGACGAGTATCGTGACGGCTATATAGCTCTTGTAGCGGTTTATGCCGCGGCACAGGCACATCACCGTCACGGCGCGGTGGACGGTGTAGCAAACAAGCCCCACGATCCCGCAGGAGGCCATCATCTGCAGAATGGTGTTGTGGTAGAAGTGCAGGTTTATGCCCAGCCCCGAAACGGTAGTGTCCATGTAGTTGAGCATCGTCTCGTTGAAGAATCCCGCGCCGAAAAGGGGCGCCTTCGAAAAGTCCATAGCGGCAAATATATACAGCTCGATCCTGCCGCTGCCGTCAAGTTCGCCGTTCAAAAACATTCCCTCGTACGCGCTTTTGATTATGTCGGACACGAGATCGCGGAAAATAATAATAACCGCAAGCACGGCAACCGCGGCAACGGCCAGCAGCGCAGCGTTTACGGCCCTGTATTTGCTGTGTCTGAACAGCATATAAAGGCATATGGGATAGATTATAACCGCGCCGAGAATGGTCTGGCGGCTCATGGACAGCAGACACCCCGCGAGAATGACGAAGGAATAGCAAAACAGCAGATATCCCCGCTTATACAGGCTTGCAAGGTACATCACCGAGGGAACGCACAACAGAAGCATCATTCCCATCGTGTTGCGCACGCCCCAGCCGAAAGTGATATAGTCGCGGTCTATCTGCCAGCCGGAAAACACTTGCGGGTCAAAGTATTTTGAAACCAGCTCCGCAAGCAGCAGTATGCTCAGCGCGACAAAACAGTTGGCTAAATACTTAAAGGTCTCTTTGCGGGGCTTCAAATTGTTCTGGAAAACGGAAAAAATGCCGAGGTATAAAACGCACTGCAACAGGCCGTACGGCAGATTCATTATGTTGTAATCTTTGCTGAACGCGCCGTTCAGAAGAAAGGCCGCCGAAAGCGCGCACAGCGAGTAGAACACTGCCGTGGGCTTGAATTTTTTATTTACGCAGGTCTTTACAAGGCGGTATATGCACGCTATGACTATCAGCGCAACGAGCACGATAATCTGCGCAAGAATGGCGGGGCGGAAATAATAGTCCGAATTGCCCGCCGTGTAGGAGGGGGAATTTTTATAGGACACCACCACGGCCATAAACAAAAACACGTTTATCGCCGGCGTGAGATCGTCGAGCAGCACGAACATCAGCACTGCCGAAAGCGCGAGGTAATAAATTGCAAATATATCGCCCCCCGTAAAGTAGCAAAGCAACATCACCGCCGCCGTAATGTAGGGATAGAACGGCGAGGTGAGCGCCGTCTTTATATATTCCGCGAAGCGCGGACTCGTTTTTCCTTGGATTGGCACGTTTTAACCCGCTTGTTTAGATTATAGTCAGTATTATACATTATTATGTAGATAAAAGCAAGTTAAATTAATGCGTAAAAAATTTGCATAAAAACGGCGACAAAAAAGCCGCGGGCTTTCCGCGGCCGTGTCTATTCGGTCTGCGCCAGCGGCGTTGCGGCCTTGCCGAACTCTCTTTCGGCGCGCACCGCGTTTATCTCGTCTGCAAACATCCTTTCGGCGCGCTGCAGGGAATATTCCAGCTGATATTTTTTTGCGGAAGCGGCGTAAATCCCGCCCATCTTTATGCGCTCTTCGCCGTTTTCCAGCCAATAGTCCATCTTCTTTGCAAGGTCGGCGGGGTTGTCGTTTTCAAACAGCGAGCGTTCGTCCAGCGCGAATTGCGGCGTGGCGGAAAGGTCGGAGTCGGAAATCACGGGCACCAGCCCGCAGGCGATGGCCTCGATGCAGGCGATGGCCTCTATCTCCACGGTGGAGGCGTGCACGTACAGGTCGCTCGTCTGCAGTTTTTTTATCAGTTCGTGTTTGGGCAAAAAGTCGAACGTGCAGTCCACGCCCAATTTTTTTGCCTGTCTTTGCAGTTTGTTTTTAAGCGGGCCGTTGCCGAGCAGGGTGAGGTGTATCCTGTCCTTGAATTTGCTCTGCGCCACGGCGGAAATGAGTATCTTCTGCTTTTTTTCGGGGGCCAGCCTGCCGACCATGACGACTTCGAACTTTTCGTTTTGCGCGCGCGTCTGCGGGGGGCAAAAGTCGCTGTCGTAGCCGTTGGAAATGACGTACAGTTCGGCCTTGTACCCGTGCGAGGCCAGCTGGTTTGCGATAAATTTGGAGGGGCAGTGGATGCGGTTGAAATTTTTATAGAACCGGCGGCGGAAAAAGCCGTATATATAGCCGTTTATGCCGGGCACCCACTTCATGTGCGCGTTGTAGCTGACGTCCTCGGGCTGCACGTGGAAGGCGGCGGTGGTGGGTATGCCCATCTCGTCGGCAAGCTGCTTGCACTTTTTTTCCAACTTGAACGGGAAGATAAAGTGCACCACGTCTGCGGTTTCGAATACTTTTTTTATTTTTTCGCGCTCGAATTTGCCGAACTTGATCTGGTTCTTTGCCGAAACTTCGGTCAAAAGGGGCACGTATCTCTCTTTTACGTTTACGTCGTTCACCCCGTCCGCGCCGACGGCCACTATGCTCACCGCGTGCCCGCGCGCTATCAGCCCGTCCGCAAACCGCCTCGCCGTCATAACCGAGCCGTTCGTCAGCGTGTCTATTAGGTCTATAACAATGACAATCTTCATAATGTTTCCTGTTTTTGCGGGTCCTTCCCCCCGATATCCACACAAAATATAATGCTCCAATATAAAATCAATATAAACTTGTATTGATTTTTCGCGCAGATTATATTAAAATATGGTCACAGGAAATAATTATTATGGCAAATATTCTGGTTGTGGAGGACGACGCAAACGTCCGCCTTCTGATTGAAACCCGCTTAAAACAGCGCTATCGGGTTACGGCCGCGACGAACGGCGAAGAGGCCCTTGCAAAGCTGGCCTCGCAGAACGTGGACCTCGTGGTGACGGACGTGATGATGCCCGTGATGGACGGCTATACCTTCGTAAAGGAAATGCGCTCCAAGGGCTATGACACGCCCGTGATAATCCTGACCGCAAAGGAGGCCCTAAACGACAAGGGATACGGCTTTGCGGCGGGGTGCGACGACTATTTAACCAAGCCCGTAAATTTTACCGAACTCGTCTGGCGCATAGACGCCCTGTTGCGGCGGGCCAAAATTTCAAACGAGGGCAGGATAGTTATAGGCGACGTTGTGGTGGAACAGGCCTCCTATACGGTGCGGCGGGGGGAGGAGAACATAGAACTTCCCTCAAAGGAATTCCAGCTGCTTTATCTTTTGCTGTCCTACCCCGGCAAAATTTTCACCAAGGAAAACATATTGGACAGCGTTTGGGGATATAATTCCGAAAGCGACGAGTTTACCGTGCGCACGCACATAAACAGGCTGAGAAAGCGGTTTGAAAACTTTACCGAGTTTGAAATTTGCACCATACGCGGCGTGGGATATAAGGCGGTGATAAAAAAATGATAGACTTTTTTATAAATAAAAAGACGAGCAAACTCTTGCTGGTGGGCATAGCCGTACTCACATTTTTGGCGCTGTTGGGCTTGGCGGCCCTCGCCGTCGCAATAATCAACGTGCTTGCCAACAAACTGCAGTTTGAGGTGTACACCATAACCTTTTTAGCGCTGCTGGGATTTTCCGTAGTGCTGTCCATAACCGTAACCGTGGCGTTCTATATCGTGGCAAAAAAGGCGCAGAGGCTTATAGACGGCCTCTCACGGGTCTCCGCGGGCGACTACTCCGCCGAAATCACCTACGGGCGCGGCGATATCTTTTCAAAGGTATATAAAAATTTCAATATGATGACGGCCGAACTGCGCTCGGTGAAAACCCTGCGCGACGACTTCGTGCACAACTTTTCGCACGAGATAAAAACGCCGCTCTTTTCCATTCAGGGCTTTGCCAACCTGTTGCTCGAAGGAGGCCTCACGCGGGAGGAGGAGCACAAGTTCCTCACGATAATCTCGGAGGAGGCGGGCAGGCTGGGCAGCCTTGCGGACAGCATATTGCTCTTATCCAAGCTCGAAAACCAGCAGCTTCTCGGCGAGCGCGCGCCGCTTAAATTAAATTCGGAGATCACCGACTGCATAATCATGCTCGAGCGGGAGTGGGACGCAAAGCATATAGAAATAAACACCGACCTTGCCCCCGTCAACATGGAGGGGGACGGCGCGATGCTCAGGCAGGTGTGGATAAACCTGTTGTCCAACGCCATAAAATTCACCCCCGACGGCGGAAAGATAGACGTCAGCCTGAAAAAGGAGGGCGGCAATGCGGTGATAAAGTTCAAGGACAGCGGCTGCGGCATAGCGCCCGGCGAAACTGCCAAAATCTTTGAAAAGTACTACCGTTCGCCCTCGGTCAAAAATACCGAAGGCAACGGGCTGGGGCTTGCCATCTGCAAGCGCATATGCACCCTTGCGGGCGGCAGCATAGAGGTGCGCAGCGAGGAGGGCCGCGGCAGCGAGTTTATCGTGACGTTGCCAATTTAATTATTCACAAAAAACCAGACGTTCGGCGATGTCTGGTTTTTTCGTGATTTTGAGGAGCTCCGCTCCTCTTTGCACCATTTTATTAGGGGCGCACCAATATATAATGGTGCAAATTCACCTCAGCCGAGGCGCAGGTATGCGCAAATTGTGTGCGCTGCGCAGGGAAACCCTGCTTGCAACGTTTATTATTTTTTAAAGGTTCACAAAAATCTCGCGCCATTGCGGGCGCTGCGATTTTTCGTGAGTTTGAGGAGCTCCGCTCCTCTTTGCACCATTTTATTAGGGGCGCACCAATATATAATGGTGCAAATTCACCTCAGCCGAGGCGCAGGTGTGCGCAAATTGTGTGCGCTGGCGCAAGCGTAGCTTGCTTGCGCCGTGAATTATTTTAAAAATGTTCACAAAAAACCCAAGCAGCCGTGCTTGGGTTTTTTGTGAGTTTAATAATTGATTGGGCGGAACGGGCGTTTGAAGCCTCAAAAGGCGTTAACCATTCATTCCGCTGAACGCTACAACACCGTTTCAATATACAAGGAAGAGTTTCTTCCTTCCTGTTACTGAAGGCGGCGGGGTTACAAATTTATTTTAGCTTTATTTTTGTATATCTTCCTCTTTGGTTGAATTCCAAAAATCCCTTATCCCGCAAAAATTGCAGTTGCTGGCGGATTTTCAGCCTGATGTTGTTATTTTGAGGATATTTTGCGGCGAGCAAGGGTTCAAAGAAGTAGATATCTGTGAGCGAAAATTCCTGCTCGGGAATTCGGTTGACACATTCAAGCACGTCAAACAACCACCCACGATCTTCGATATCTTCCACCGACAGTTCGGAACTTATTGTCAATTGCTCTATTACTTTGCTTTTTTCAATTATGTTCCCGTTGTCTATAATCTTTATAAAGCCTTGACGGGGAATGTCCTGCAACAATATATTGCACCCTATCCGTCCGGCCCGCTGTGCGTCGGAGGAAATAGAATGGTGCTTTTCAATCATGGACGGAACAAAAAAGTGTTTAGGTATGATAACAAGGTCCTTTACTTTCAAATATTGCCCTTGATAGCCCATAAGCAAAAAATCGGTGTTTTGATTGCTTGTTATCAGACTGATCATGGTTTCATATGCGCCGTCTCTTATCTTGTTGCCGAGCGGACCGTCTTTGCTCTTTAATTCGTATTCGCTTTTACAATTTTTGCAATAAAAATATGAAACGGTACGGTTGTTTTTAATTTTTATGATTTTGGCGTTTCCGCACCGCGGGCAATACATATTCTTTGCAACCCAAGATTCGGTTATGGCCCTGGCGAGTTGAGCCTCGCTATTATAATTTTTTATTCCGCCAAAACCCATCAATAAATCCATAAACCGAACAAACCGCCTTATAATTTTATTATATTCTAAATCACGAATAAAAGCAAGTGTTTTTTTGTTGCCGCCGACGGGCGATAAACTTCGCAATACTGTGTTGCGCTCCGAAGCTCAGGCGCAGGTGTGCTTGCATACTACGGGCGGACGGCGGCATAAAAAATTAGCGGGGTCTCCTTTTTTGGGGCTTTTTCTGTTGACAAATTTCGCGGCGGGGAATATACTGTAATAGTTGCGTGTGCAACCATTGCGTGCGCAACAAATATAAAAAGTGGGGGTACATATGGCTACTTTTTTAAAAAATATAAACATGGTGGCGCGCTCGGCCACGCAGTACACGGAGGAAAGGCTGGGGGAAGCGTGCGAACTGAAGGGCTTTCAGGCAAAGTACATTTTGAACGCGTGCGCCAATCCCGGCATCTCGCAGGACGCGCTTGCGAAGATAATGTTCGTGAACAAGTCCAACGTGGCGCGGCAGTTGGCGCGGCTGGAAGAGACGGGATATATAGAGAGAAAGCAGGGGGAGGATAAGCGGGTGAGCCTCGTGTATCCCACAAAAAAGGCGGAGGAAATTTTGCCCGTAATCCGCGGCATAAACGCCGAGTGGCGGGATGTTATAACCGTCGGGTTTTCGAAGGAGGAGCTGGAGCTTTTGTTTTCGCTGACCGACCGCCTGTATAAAAACGCTCTGAAATATATGGAGGATAAAAGTGACTAAAACCCTGCGCTACATAAAGCCCTACGGCGGCACGGTGGCGCTGGGGCTGATACTCAAATTTTTCGGGTCGGTTGCCGAGCTGTTTTTGCCGCTGCTTTTGAAGTGGATAATAGACGGCGTGGCGGCAAACGAGGCGCTGAACAGCGACCAGAAGCTGAGGTGGACCCTTATTTTCGGCGGGCTGATGCTTGTGTGCGCCGCCGTTGCGCTACTCGGCAATATCTTTGCAAACAGGCTGACGGTGAAGTCCTCGGGCAGAATGACGCACGACCTCCGCTACGACCTTTTCAAAAAGACGTGCTACCTCAATTCGGCGCAGGTGGACGGCTTCGGCGTGCCCTCGCTTATCTCGCGGCTCACGAGCGACAGCTACTACGTCAACCAGATGGTTGCGCGCACGCTGCGGCTGGGCGTCCGCGCGCCCATACTCATTTTGGGCGGGCTGATACTCGCGTTTACGCAGGACGCGGTGTTAGCTTGCGTGCTTTTGGCGTGCGTGCCGTTAGTGGGAGTCACGGTGTTTTTTATCACCCGAAAGAGCATACCCGTATTTTTCGAAGTGCAGAGAAAGCAGGACGAAATGGTGCGCCGCACGCAGGAAAACGTGACGGGCGTGCGCGTGATAAAGGCCCTTGCAAAGGGCGAATACGAAGTGGGAAAATTCGAGGACGTGACGGGGGATTTGGCGGCGACGGAGTTCAGGGCAAACAGAATGATGTCCCTGTCCAACCCGCTCGCTACGCTTATTTTGAACCTCGGGTTAGTGGTGTTGATAGCCGTGGGCGCGGCGTGCCACAGCTCTTCGGGCACGGTTTTGGAGTTTTTGCAATTTTTTACCATTATTCTCAACGCGATGATAGCCCTCACCAAGATATTCGTGGTTATCTCGCGCGGGTCTGCGAGCGCGTCGCGAATAGAGAGCGTGCTCGATATGGACACTGCGGAAACGATACAAAACTGCCCCGCGGGCGATAGCAGATACAAGATAGAATTCAGGGACGTAAGTTTTTCGTATAACGGCGTGGAAAACAACTTAAATAACGTTAACTTCGCAATATGCGGGGGGCAAACGCTGGGGATAATCGGCGCGACGGGCAGCGGCAAGTCCACGATAATCAACCTTTTGATGCACTTTTACGACGTAAATTCGGGGCAGATTTTTGTGGACGGCAGGGACGTACGCAACTATCCCGCCGCGGAATTGAGAACAAAGTTCGGCGCGGCCTTCCAAAACGACTTTTTGATGGCGGCAACCGTGCGCGAAAACGTGGACTACGGCAGAAATTTAAGCGACGAACAGATAAACAGGGCGATAGACTGCGCGCAGGCGCGGGAATTTATAGACGGTTTGGACGGCGGGCTGGAATTTGACCTCGCGCAAAAGGCCAACAACCTCTCCGGCGGACAAAAACAGAGGCTGCTGATTGCGCGCGCGCTGGCCGCCTCGCCCGAAATCATAATTTTGGACGACAGCTCGTCCGCGCTCGACTATGCGACGGACGCCGCCCTCAGAAAGGCGTTGGCGCGGGAATATGCCTCGTCGGCAAAGGTGATAGTGGCGCAAAGGATAAGTTCCGTAAAGCACGCCGACCTGATTTTGGTGTTGGACGACGGCAACGTGATAGGCGCGGGCACGCACGAACAGCTGCTTGAAACGTGCGGCGAATATAAGCTGATATACACCACGCAGATGGGCGCGGGCGGGGAGGAATACTGATGGCCGTAAGAAGAATAAACATAAAGGACACCCGCAACTTCGAAAAGAGAAAGGTGGACAAAAAGTTTGTAATAAAAAATCTTTTCGGATATCTTAAGCCGTACGCGCCGCTGCTTGCTTTGGTGTTTTTTGCAAACATACTCGGCACCGTTTCCAACCTCGTGGGGCCGTGGCTGTGCGGGCTTGCTATAGACAACATTGAGATACGCGACTTTGCAAAGATCGCGTTTTATGCCGAACTTCTGGTGTCGCTCTACGTAGTTTCCGCACTGCTCGAATATCTGTCTGCGGTGGGCATGGCGTATATCTCGCGCGGGATAGTAAAAAAGATGCGCAACGACACTTTCCGCCGCCTATCCACATTGCCCGTCGGCTACTTCGACGTGCGGCAGGCGGGGGACATCATCTCCGTTTTAAGCTATGATATCGACACGGTGGGCGAATCGCTGGCAAACGACGTCATCATAGTTTTAAAGAGCAGCGTGATGATAGTCGGCTCGTTGGTAATGATGATAATTATCGCCCCCGTGCTCGTGCTCGTATTCGTGGTGACGGTGCCCCTCTCGGTAATAATGACCCGCATTATAGTGGGCAGGGTGCAGCCGCTGTTCAGGAAGCGTTCCCAAAAGTTGGGCGAGTTGAACGGCTACGTGGAGGAGATAACCACGGGTCAAAAGACGACAAGGGCCTATAACTGCGAGGAAAAGATAATAGCCGACTTCGAGGTCAAAAACGAGGAGGCCATAAACGCCTATTCCCGCGCGGAATACTTCGGCACCATCTCGGGCCCCTGCGTGAATATGGTCAACAACCTGTCTTTGACGTTGGTCAGCGTGTTCGGCGCGCTCCTGTACATGTTCACCGTCGGCGGAATGACTACGGGGCAGATCTCCTCGTTTATACTCTACTCCCGCAAATTTTCGGGGCCGATAAACGAGATAGCCAACATAATGGGCGAGTTCCAGTCGGCGATAGCCGCGGCCGAGCGGGTGTTCAGGGTGCAGGCAGAGGAGCCCGAACCCGCCGACAAGGAGGGCGCGGAGACCCTTGAGAACGTCCGCGGGGACGTGGACATAGAGCACCTAACCTTCGGATACGTAGAGGGCAAAACGGTAATAAAGAACTTTTCGCTCTCGGTAAAGAGCGGGCAGGTGGTGGCGATAGTCGGGCACACCGGCGCGGGAAAAACCACGATAATAAACCTTTTGATGCGCTTTTACGACGCGGGCGGGGGCACGATAAAGATAGACGGCAAAAACGTGGAAAACCTGACGCGCGCAAGCGTCCGCGCCGCCTTTACGATGGTCTTGCAGGACACGTGGCTGTTTGCGGGCACCGTGTACGAAAATATCGCCTACGGCAACCCTGACGTCACCCGCGAGGACGTGATACGGGTCTGCAAGGCGGCCAAAATACACTCCTTTATAACAAAGCTGCCGCAGGGCTACGACACCCTTTTGACGGACAACGCCGTCAATATTTCCAAGGGGCAGAAACAGCTCCTCACGATAGCGCGCGCAATGCTTTTGGATTCGCCCATGCTGATTTTAGACGAGGCCACCTCCAACGTGGACACCCGCACCGAACAGATTATACAGGAGGCGATGGGCAACCTGATGAAGGGCAGAACCTGCTTCGTGATAGCGCACAGGCTCTCCACCATACGCCACGCCGACAAAATTTTGGTGATGAAAAACGGCGACGTGGTGGAGCAGGGCACGCACGACAGCCTTATGGCGCAGGGCGGGTATTATGCGGAGCTGTACTATTCGCAATTTGAAAGCGTGTAGCTACCGCGGCGGCGTGTATAAGCGTCGCATAGCTGTGTCAAGCTCCGCGCCGCTTTGGTCACGTACTTCTGTGTACGCTCCCTGCAGACGGTGCTCGCTTTCCTTGCTCTGCTCGCTTCTGCCCGCCGCTAACTTCGTAAGGGCAGGGGAACCCTGCTTGCAACGTTTATTGTTTATAAAAGTATGGCGCGCATTGCTCTGCTTGCTTCTGCCCGCCGCTAACTTCGTAAGGGCAGTTTTCCGTGGCTTCTTCCCCTTGTGGGGGGAAGCTCCCGCGTAGCGGGTGATGGGAGGGGATTGTCACATTAAATTGATTTATCAAATAATTTTACTTTTTTTTATTTGGTCCCACCCCCCCCCAATATTGTTAGAAATAAGGGAACGCCTGCCGCATTAAAATAATTGCAACGCTAATTAAGCCGTGTCATTTCGAGTCGAAGGGAGACCCGCTGTAAGCGGGAAACCGAGCGAGAGAATCCCGCGGTGGGTTGCTCGGGGCTGGATAACACGACACTCCCTTGGCTCCCTTTAGTAGGACGAGCGAGGCATTTCATAGCACAGCACAGTGCGCTGTGCGTGCCGAAACGAGATGAGTGAGCGCATACGTTCCGCGCGCACGGTGCCCGAACACGGCGTTGTCCTTACGCCGTGTGAGAAAGCTGTCACCGATAGGTGACTGAGGGGATTGTTTCAAGTTTGATGTGCGGCAATATCAATCAAGGACAATGCAATAAAGAAACTGTGCTCAAGCGGAACGCTTGCGGCGGGCGCGAAAATTCGCGCCCGCCGCCTGTAAGTTGAAACGCGTTTGTAGCGTTCAGCGGAGTGTATGGCTAACGAAATTTGAGGAACAAACGCACGTTTCGCCCAAAAGAAAAAATACAATATGCTTTTACGTTTCTCCCACCCGTCACTACGTGACACCATCCCCCGTCGCCGCAAACATTGGCTATAAGCCGATTTACACTTCGCGTAAACGGCAAAGTTGCCATGTTGCGGCTCCTCTTCCCAAAAATTGCGCTATGCTGCAATTTTCGGAAGCCCTGTGTATATGTGACGGAAGAGGGCAAGGGGGAAACGGATTGTCATTTCCAAATAATCAACGGCGCAAGCAAGCTACGCTTGCGCCAGCGCACCCAATTTGCGCATACCTGCGCCTGAGCGGGGTGAATGCCTGCGATTATATAATCGTGGGCCCTTATTAATCGCAGGCAGTGGGACGAGCGCGGATTTCTCAAAACAGCACAGTGCGCTGTTTTGCCGCGCGAGATGAGCGAGCGCATAGAGAAAGGCGCGAGCGGTGCCCGAACACGTTGTTGTCCTTACAACGTGTGAGAAAAAGCCCTCAAACTCACGAAAAATACCAAGCACGGCTTGCTTGGTATTTTTGTGAACAAGTATAAGCATGTTTGTTAAGGCAATAATTTTAGCGATTGTGCGTTCAATATTTGCGTTGCGGCTATTGCGTTGTCGCGATTAAAATGGTATAATAATTACAAATTTTTCTTTTACAGGTAAATTATGGCAAAAAACAAACCCACCGAAAATATCGAGATAGAGGGCGAGCTTTTAAACGAAGTCTCCTACGCAACCTACTATCTCGGCATGCAGCTGTTTACCGCGTTCAAAATTTTTAACCGCGGCGAAGAAAATCTGTCCTCCGTTACGGTCAACATATCCGGCTCCGACGCGCTCATAGTGCCGCAGGATATCGATATCGAGGAGATCCCGCACGAGAGCAGCGTGGAGGTGGTTCCCAAAAATTTGCTCAACCCCAAGTATCTTGCCGACCTTGAAAAACCGCAGACGTGCGGCGTTAAAGTCACGGTAAGGCGGGGCAAGAGCACCATATGCGAGCTGTCCGCCGAGGTTGCCGCCCTGCCCATCAACTGGTGGTCGGGTCTTTCGGGCAACGCCGAAATGCTGGCCGCCTTCGTGCGCCCCAAACTTGCCGACTGCCAGAAGATTTTGGCCGAGGCGGGGCTGCAGCTGAAAACGTGGGGCTATTCTTCGGAATTTACCGGCTACGCGGGCAACGACAAAAACGGAGTGCGCAGCGCGGCGGCTTCGATATTTTCGGCGGTTCGCCGCCTTAACATAGCGCGCGGCGGGGAAGCGGACATCGCCGCGGCCAACCCTGCGGGGGACATCTCCTCCATATCCGAAAACAAGAGCGCGAACCCGCTCGAACTCGCCCTGTTTGCGGCGAGCTGTCTCGAGGCGGTGCGCTTAAACCCCGTAATTCTGCTCGGCAAAAATTCGGTAGGCGTGGGAGTATGGCTTTACGAAAGCTGTTTTTCGACGCCCGTGCAGGACGACATGCAGCTTGTGGAAAAGTATCTGTCCGCAGGCGTAAACAACCTTGCCATAGCCGACGCCGAGGACCTGTTCGCCCACAAAAACGCCAGCTACGCCACCAGCGAAAGCCACCTTTACTCCTCGCTGCAGAGGGGAAACTTCGAGGCGCTCGTCGACGTAAAAAGATGCCGCATGGACGGTATCATGCCCCTGCCAATAAAGGTCAAAAGGGGGTCGGGGTACGAGCTGTTGGGGGACAGACAGTTTTCTTTCGACGAAAAACCGCAGGACGTAATCGATTTATCCCGCTACGAATACAACAAATCGTCCACGAAGGACAGGGGCTGGCAGAGGCGGCTTTTGGACCTCTCCATGAAAAACAACCTGCTGAATTTCCGCTACAAGCGGGACTGCATGCATATTTTGGCCCCTGAAGGCAAGGAATTTTTTGAAAAGCTCGAGGGCAAAACCTTTACGCTGCTGCCCGCGGCCGCAAACATGCCCGCTTTCCCCGATTTCGGCGCAAGCAAGGCTCTCGGCGGGCTTTCCGAGCTCGTGCGACTGGAGATGGGCGGGGGCAAAATCCGCACCATAGCGAAGCAGGAGCAGCTGGCCGAAAACTGCGCCACGCTGATACGCAAAGGCAGGGCCGCCGAGGAGGAGGCGGGCGCGAAGACGCTGTTCATCGCCGCGGGATTTTTAAAGTGGAAAAACGAGGGCGAGAGGGAGGAAAAATACGCCCCGCTCGCGCTGATACCCGTAAATTTATCGAGGCAGAAAAACCGCACGTTCACCGTAGAGGCCGCCGAGGGGTGCGAGGTAAACACCACCCTTTTGGAATTTTTAAAGCAGGAGTTCGGCATAGACGTGCGCGGCGTGGAGGGCAAGGGACTTGCGCCCGGCGAAATAGCCGCCGTGTTCCGCGCCAAAACGGCGAACATGGACGGGTGGATAGTGTACGACGACGTATATCTCGCCCAATTTACCTTTGCGCGCTACGCCATGTGGGCGGACGTAAAGGAAAACGTGGACGCGTACCGCAAAAACGCGCTGATAAACAGCCTTTTGACCAACACTAACACACTGCCGTCCAACAAACTTTGCGGCGCGCCCGAGGACGAGAGCAATCCCGCCGAAGTTCTGACCCCCCTCCCCTGCGACAGCACCCAGTTCGCCGCAGTGGCGGAGTCTGCAAAGGGCACCACGTTCGTGCTGCACGGCCCTCCCGGCACGGGCAAGAGCCAGACCATAACGAATATAATCGCAAACGCGGTGGACGCGGGCAAGAGAGTTTTGTTCGTGGCCGAAAAACAGGCCGCGCTGCAGGTCGTGCAAAAGAGGCTGGAGGAGATAGGCATTGCCGAATTTTGCCTCGAGCTCCATTCGGGCAAACCGCTCAACAAGGCCGACATAGTGCGGGGAATAGAAAACACCCTCGCGCTGACGGGGTCCGCCGCGGGCGACAAGTTTGCGTCCGACGCCGAAAAGATAACCGAATTGCGGCAAAAACTACTGGCCCCGCTCGCCGCGCTCCACAAAAAGAGGAGGCTGGGCATCTCTGTTTACGAGGGCATAGTGTACTATCTGCAAAACAAGTCCGCGCCCGACCTTCTGAACATAGAGACTACCTTCTACGACGGGCTGACCCGCAAAAAGTTGGAGGAGTACGAAGTTATGCTCTCTACCGCGCAGGCGGCGGCCGCTGAGTGCGGGGGCGTGTACCGTTCGCCCTTTGCCGAGGTGCGGCTGACATACTGCGACAGAAAAGTAAAGCAGTCGGTGCTGTGCGCCGCGGAAGTGGTTTTGGCAGAGCTGAAACACCTCAAAAATTACCTCGGCCTGATACTTGAAACGTTCAACCAAAAAGTCTCCAAATTCACCCTCAAAAAGTTGAAAAACTCGATACGTATTGCCGAAACGCTGAGCGGAGACAGCCTTAAAGAGTTTTTTGAATGTGACGAGGGGGAGTTCTACCGCTTTTTTAACGCAACGCTGCGCTACGACAGCGAAACCAAGCACTGGCTTAAATATTTCAAAACGCTGCCCGACATAGAAAAGCTGGCCCCGTCCATCGAAAAAGAGCTGGATATATGGGGAGAAAATTATCGCTCGTCCCGCCTGTTGTTGCAGGTGATAAAGCGGATAAACCGCTGCGGCAAGGGCAATTTGAAGGAGAGCGAGGAGCTCGAATGGATTAAGCGCGCCAACGAGATAGAAAAAGCGCGCGCGATGATGCTCTCAAACACGAAACTGTCCGAAAAATTTACGGGCTTCGGCGGCATTAACGCCAAAAAGCGGGAGGAGTTTTTGGCCCCCCTTTACGACCTGCACGCCGTGTGCGCCGAAACCTTTATGGACTACAACGCCGACGCGTTCAACAGCGTTTGCTCGGGCGCGTCGGGCGGGATATTGAGGCCCCTTTTGCAGGGCTATATCTCGTCGGCGACGGCCTTTATACGCAGCACGGAAAACTATATAGCGGCCATCGGCGCGGACGCCTCCGACTTCGAGGACGCGGACGTGTTTGAAATTTATTCCAAAAAGTGCTCCGCGCTTGCGGACAACATAGATATGCTTCCCGCGTGGTGCGAATACAAGGCCACCGCCAAAAAGCTGAACGAGAGCGGGCTGACGTTTATGACGGACGCGATGGAGAGCGGCAGGATAAGCGGCAGGGAGGTGCTGTCCTCCTTCAGGAAAAATATATACCGCAACTTTATACAGACCAACATTCCCGCGGACGAGGACCTCGCCGTATTTTCGGCAAGCGTCGCCGAGGAGAACGCCGCGGCTTTCTCGCGCGTGCTGGAGGAGTTTGCCCTTCTCACCCGCGAAAAGATACGCGCCGATTTGATTTCCCGCCTGCCCGCGGCCGACACGGAGGGCCCCCTCGCGCTCGAACTCGTCACCTTCCAGCGGCAGATCAAGGGCAACGTGCGCTCGCTGAATCTCAGGACGCTGTTTACCGAAATACCCGAACTTATGAAAGTTGTTGCGCCCTGCATGCTGATGAGCCCCATAACCGTGTCACAATTTTTGCCGCCCGACCCCGAGCTGTTCGACATAGTGATTTTCGACGAGGCGTCGCAGATACCCACCTGCGAGGCGGTGCCCTCGCTTGCAAGGGCAAAGAGCGCGATAATTGTCGGCGACCCCAAACAGATGCCCCCCACGATGTTCTTTTCCACCGCGGCGGGGGACGACGAAACGCCCGAAACTGAGGACCTCGAGAGCGTCTTGGAGGACTGTCTGGCCCTCGGCGTGCCCGAAAAGCACCTCATTTGGCACTACCGCTCCAAGCACGAGAGCCTGATAGCCTTTTCAAATATCAACTACTATTCGTCGAGGCTGTGCACTTTCCCCTCGCCCGACGCGCTGGACAGCCGCGTAAAACTGCGGTATATCTCCAACGGAGTGTACGACAGGGGCAACACCAAGTGCAACAAGATAGAGGCCGAAGCGCTTGTGGCGGAGGTGATTGCAAGGCTCAAGGACGAAAAGCTCCGCCGCCCGAGCATGGGCATAGTCACTTTCTCTACCGCGCAGCAGATACTTGTGGAAAAGCTGCTGGGCAAGGCCATAACGGCCAACAATTTGGAGGAGGCGGCCTACGGGCGGGACGAACCGCTGTTTATAAAAAATCTTGAAAACGTACAGGGAGACGAGAGGGACGTCATTCTGTTTTCCGTTTGCTACGGCCCCGACAGGGACGGCAAAATCTCGCTGAACTTCGGCCCCTTAAACCAATTCGGCGGCTGGCGCAGGCTGAACGTGGCGGTTTCCCGCGCAAGGGAGGAAATGCTCGTGTTCTCCTCCATGCGCTACTCCATGATAGATATGTCCCGCACCGCTTCCCGCGGGGTTGCGGGCCTTAAAGCCTTTCTGGAATTTGCCGAAAAGGGCAGGACCAACATCTCGGTCAAGGCCGACGAGATGATAGTAAACAGGCAGGGCATAGGCAAATATATCGCCGAAGAACTCTCGGCGTACGGCTACGACTGCCGCTGCGACGTGGGCGTTTCCGACTTTAAGATAGACGTTGCCGTCGTTGACCCCAAAAACAAGCACAACTTCATCCTGGCGATACTCACGGACGGCACCCGCCAATTCTCGGTAAAGGACCGCTCGGTTATGCAGGTGCAGACCTTAAAGCGCAACAACTGGAACGTGATGAGGCTGTACACCATAAACTTTTTCAACAACCCCAAGCGTGAGATTAAAAAGATCAAGGACTTTTTGGATAAGCTAACTTCCGACGGCAAACCCACGGCCACGTCCTTTAAAAAACCCTATAAATACGCCAAGTTCGAACAGTGCGCCGCCGACCCCGCGCAGATATTGTCGGGAGCGCAGGACGCCCTCTTAATAAAGGCGATAAAGGCGGTGGTTGCGGCCGAGGAGCCGATATCCACGCAGTTTTTGATAAAGCGCACGCTGTCGCTCTTCAAAATAACCAAGTACGGCGTGAAGATAGAGAGCAAAATGCGCCAGCTGATAGACGGGTGCGGCTTTGAATCGCACGAGATCGCGGGCGGCGTGTACTATATGAAAGCCGACAAGTTTTCGGCGTTCGACCGTTACCGCGTGGAGGAGGGCGCGCCGCTGCGCTCGCAGGAGAGCGATTATACCCCCTACGACGTGATATCCTTGGTGCGCGGCATACTTTTGAACAAGGTCAGCATGTACTCCGACGAACTCGCGCCCGCCGTGCTGAAGGAGCTGAAAGTTCCCCGCGCCACCGAGAGGATGCAGAACATGGTGCAGGAGTGCATAGACGAAGGGGTGCGCCGCGGCCTGTTTATTCGCAGCGTTTCCGACAAGATATCGCTTGCATAGATATTTTTGTTGCAACATTTAACAAACTTGTGCCGAATTGTGTTGATTGTGTTGATTTGCACTGCTTTATACTGCTTTGTGCCGCCGCGGGCCCGCCCGCGGCGGCCGTTTTATGCGCCGTAAATTATTTTAAAAATTTTTTTGGACATACCGAGCGTTAAAGCCTCAACGTGCGTTAGCCATTCATTCCGCTGAGCGCTACAAAATTGTTTCAACCGACATTAAATAATCGCGCCGCAATTTTCAATAATTACAACGCAAGTTAAGCCGTGTCATTTCGCGCGAGGCGGCTTCGCCGCCGCTGCTCTGCCGAGGGCTCCCGCTTTGCGGGAAACGGCAGAACGATATAAATTGCTTCGCAATTTTCAATAATTGAAAAGCCAATTAAGGCTTGTCATTTCGAACGATATGAGACCCACGAAGTGGGCGATTGAGTGAGAGAATCCCACGGTGGCGGCTCTTGGCTGTTTGGAATAGTAACCTTAAATTGCATCGACCAATCCACGAGGGGATTACCTCGCGCTCCGCGACTCGGAATGACACGTTTAACCGTGTACACATTTTAAAAAGTCGCTCTGCGACAGATTCTTCGGCTTTCGCCTCTGCCGTTTCCCAAAGGGAGCCCTCGGCAGGACGAGCGAGACATTTCATAGCACAGCACAGTGCGCTGTGCGTGCCGCGCGAGAAGAGTGCGCGCATAGTGCAAGGCGCGCACGGTGCCCGAACACGGCGTTGTTCCTTACGCCGTGTGAGACAGCTCCTAAAAATCACGAAAAATGCCAAGCACGGACTGCTTGGCATTTTTGTGAACTATTTTCTCCAAAAAACGCGCAAAAACGCGCCGTCAGTGATTAAAATACCGCCCGTAAATTGAAAAGTCAAGGAATTTTATAGAATTTTTTTTGAATTTCAAAAAATTTTTTAAATGAATAGTAAAATGTCCGCTGAAATGGTGAGTTTCGGCGGGTATTTTATTTTTCATATCCTGTAAAGGTATGAAAAACCAGAGATTAAAATAAATCTCGTAAAGCAAAACAGCCGTCTTGCGGCGGCTTGAACAATATGAAAGTACACTTTCAAATATTAAATCGCTTGTAGCTGTAAAGCGAACATTTCCGCGCTGGTCGCATATCCGAAGATTTCCCGCGGATAATTGTTGACCCAAGTTTCAACGTCCTTAATGCGCTTGTCGCTTATGATGGATAAATCCGTCCCTTTCGGAATAAGCCGCCGTATCTCACGGTTTAACCGTTCGTTACTTCCGCGTTCGCATGAAGTATAAGGGTGGCAGTAATAAACGCTCGTCCGCTTACCGCCGTAAATAGATTTTTCAAGGCCTTTAAAATCACTGAATTCAACGCCGTTATCCACAGTTATGCTTTTAAAAAGCTGTCGGAATCTCTTGCCAAACCGCTTTTCAAGTTTATTCACATACCTAACAACCGTTTCGGCCTTATGATTTGGCATTTTAAACATGATTTCAAAGCGGGTCAACCGCTCGGTAAATGTAAGCAACGTATCTTTTGTATATTTTTTGCTTAAAATACAGTCCATTTCCCAATGCCCGAAAGAATCGCGGGCGGCAATCCCGGCAGGACGTTTTTCTATACTCGTGCCTTTCGGCGGGCGTTTAACTGTCGCTTTTTGATAATGCCGCTTTTTTAATTTTACGTCCTGCATGGTTATCCGTGTAAATATATATCCCGCACGGATATAACGATAAAGCGTAGTTTTACTGATTGAGGTATTGCAAGCATTTTCCCGCTTTATCCGTCCGAGAGCGGCGCACGGGCTCAACTTGCCGTTAATTACGCGGTTTTCAATTTCCCGCACAAGCGTAAAGTCGTTGCCGCTTTTTAAAGGTGCACCGTGCGAAGATTGATTGAGACGATAATTATACTCGGCAATATCCGCACTATATGCAGTAACCTGCCTATAATGATTCTCGCCCCAATAGTCGGTATAACTGTATACTTTTTGAGTGCATTTGCCGCGGGCAAGCTCGTTATACACTGTTGCAAGGCACACGCCCAAAAGCTCGGCGATGCGCTTTTTATGTAAACCCGCTTTTAAATAGTTTTCCAATTCCCTGCGCTGTGTAAGCGTTAAATCTTTCGTTCCTTTCCGTTTCATTCAATCACCGTCCTATCTTTCGTATTATAGTTGATTTTTGTTAAATTTCAATGTCTTAAAGGCCGCAGAGAGTACAGCGCGCCACCTTGTCATAGACGAGCGGCGCGCTGGCGCGCGCCGTGCCAAGGTGGCGCGCTGTTTACCGGCAAACAGACCGATAAACCGAGCCCAAAAACGTTTGCTCCGGCGGGGGCGGGCAAGCCTCGCCCCCTTTACCGAAAGTAAAAACCGCGAAAAACATTGCCAAAGGCAAAAAAACACCCTTGCGGGCATAACGCCAAAAAGCACCGTATAAAAATACATAGGTGCAGAAGATTTACATATTTTGTTTTTCGGCGTTATATTACGCTGCTAAACGTGGATTGCAGAGCAAATCCGCAAAGTTCATTTGCTTATTATAGCGGTAGCGCATTATATCACGCTCCCAATCTATAATATCGTCAAAAAGCACAAACTTAACGCCGAAGTCCCGCAACTCGGTTATAATGTCCTCTCCGTCGATTTCCCTGCAAATCTCCGTGGGAATCCCCCGCGAATAGCAAATCTTCTCATTTGTCTTGCCTATGTATTTCAATATATACTCAACGCTCTTTCCGTTTTTCATCTCGCTTTTGCTTACCTCGCTGAAATCATTTCGGCCAAACGCTTTGGCAAAAAAGTCATTTTCAAACCGTGTTTGCATTTTGCCTTGCGCCGTACTGTAATCTTGAATTTCCGTTATATTGCCTATCAATTCCCCCGCAGGTACATATAAAAGCCCGTGGAAATGCAGGCGACCCGTTTCGGGAGCTTCCTCAAACACGCCCATATACCGCCAGCCACGGCGGGTATGTAAATTCGACAAGCATTTACGCAGCCGCTTTTTAAAGCTCTCGGCAGTCTGCTTTTGGTCGTCATAGGTGAACGTGACAAAATAATTCCACTCGTTTAAATACGCCTTGCGGCGGAATCGCTTTTTACGGTGCAACAAATTATTTAATTTGCGCTTTATCCTGTCGGCAATATATCCGTCAAGATTTTCCATGTCGGGGAATAATTCAAGCATGCCCGCCTTAATAAAATCCGTCATGGGTTTGTCTAACTTATTATCTTTTAAACCCGTTTTAAAGGCTTGGAAATATAAACTGTCAAAAAGAATATCCGCAGCGGAACGCTCGCATACTGCAGACCGCTCCGGGGTTAAACCGTGCTTAGAAGAAAACCTCCGCAATCTGGCATTTTCGATCTCGTAACGTTTGTTGCGTATTATTCTGTTATAAACCATATCCCTTTGCCAATCGGTATAACCGTCTGCTTTTTTAACCCTTTGCGCAGTGGTGTACGGTTTACGTTTGTTTAAACGGGGCACAAGCGTAGCTATATAATGCCCGCCGTCATTATATATCTTGCATACTTTTTTAAAACCTTTTTGCGGTTCGCTGAAAAAAGGGAACGGACACCCCGCAAAGTCGTCCGTCTGTATTAAACTGTTTATATTCATTTTTTCACTCCTTTTTAAACACCCCTTACGGGGAAAACACCCGCGTTGCGGGATATTTTTCCATTAAATAAAAGCTAATTCTTTTTAGCTTTGCGTTCGTTTGCGGCATCTCTGATACCGCACATTATGCCCTTAGCAAATTCGTCGCCGTTACGCGCCATTTTAGAAAATTCGTCGATAGCTTTTTTTGCGGCCTGCTTGCCTTTTCTGTCTTTTAGCGGATATTTCTGATAGGTTCTAACGCCCAGAATATAACCCGCCGAAAACTGCGTGCCACGCTTTTTATTGAAAGCAAGTTTTTCCTGCAGCGTTGTCATATTATCACCCCGATTTCCTCAAAACGATTGTCCTGCATAACGACCTTATAAGGATAAAACGCGCCCTTGCGCTTTATTTTTAAAACGGTTTTGCCGTTTTCGCATCGAGATACGCTCTCAATGGTAATAAACTTGCGGAGCGTATGCAACGCCCGCGCAGCCGACTTATATAAATTCTCGTATTGCGTTTGGGTCAAGCTGTTTATATCTATAACTTCCTGCATATGTTAACCCCCGATTTTTGAAAGTGCACTTTCAATTTTTATTTTGCTTTTAAAATTTATTGACTTACGGCAAATGATGCCGTATAATAAATAACAGAAAGGTTGTGATTAGTTCGTCGTAACAGGCTTGAACGTTGGCGAAAAAACGAATTAAGTTTCGGTTCCCCGACCTTTCTTTTTTATGCTCCGTTATTTTTTACGGGGCTTTTTCTTATATTTACCGTCAATATTTTTCTATTGATTTTTCAACTTTATTTTGCTACAATACAAATATGAATTTATTAACGCCTTACGAAATAATGTATTTGTCAGACCGCAACTGCCCCATATGTAATGGAAACATAGAGTATGACGAAAACAATAAAATTTTATTTTGCAATTGCTGTAAACAACAATGGCTGTATAAATTTTACGCTATATGCAAAAATGCCTACGAAGAAAATCCGCAAGAATATCTTAATCGGATAGACAGTACAAATCTGCCATAACGCGGCCGATAATTACATTAGCCAAATCCGCGCCGCCAACTTCCAAAGCCCGTTCCATGTACAATAAAAGATTTACCGTTACACTCGCATTGACAGCCGTTACCGAATTTAAATAACCGTCCAAACAACGGATAAAATTTTCTTTTGTAAGCTCCTCGCCCGTTAAAATGTCCTTAAACGTACAACCCATTTATAACCGTCCTTTTTGAAAGTACACTTTCAATTTTTATTTTGCTTTTTAAATTTGTTGACTTACGGCAAATGATGCCGTATAATAAATAACAGAAAAGGTTATTTGTTCGCCTTAATCGGCTTGAACGGTGCGAATAAGCGACTATCGCTCGCAACCTTTTCTTTTTTTATGCCCCGCTATCTTTTACGGGGCTTTTTCTTATATTTACCGTCAATAACGGCTTGTACTTTTGGCTTATCGCTTTTTGCAAACTTCCAACCGTTTAACTTTACACTTTTTGTGCCATTGGGTACGTCAATAGGAACAGGACGTATGTATGCACGGGTATTGTTATTTGGCTCCGGGTTTTCGTCAAGCGGAATATTATCTACACCGTTTGTACTCGAACCTTCGGTTATACCTACGACTTTATAAACTTTACCCGTGTTGTCATAAACATATGATGGATGACCCGTTGTTTGCTTTCCGTGGAATTTACGGAAATGTCTTTGAAATCTCTTATTTTTCTTTGGCATAATTATTTCCTCTTGGATTGTTTTTTCTGTCGCCGGAAGTCGGCTTTGTATTGCTTAAATTCGGCTTTAAATTGTTTCTTTTGCGCCTTTAATTCCTGCTTTTCTTTAAACTTCAAAAGCGGAGCCTGCAATTTTTCAAGCCGCTTTTTTGCCTTGTTTTCCGCCGCAATCTTGGCCTTTGCGCGCTTTAACTTTTCATTTTCCTTTGCCTGCAGCGCAGCCTGATAGCGTTTGTCCTCTTTATCCAAACGACGGAACTGCTTGCGCATGTTTTTGAAAATATACTTTAAAATCTTATTGTTGAATTTTTCGGGCACATAGTCCGCTGTATCGAGTGTATGCGCAAAAGTGTCGTAATAAGTTGTAAGGCACTCGTTGATGAGCACGTTTTTGTTATAGTTAATCACTGTCACACCGTCCTTTTGCGATAGAATCCGCTCGGAAGCTCGTCGTCATTTTCTTCGAGGTATTTTATATAACCGCTTAAATCGTCCGAACACGGAACGGCGGGAGAATAGTCAAAATCTTCGTCAAAATGCCCGGCATAAAACTTTGGCTTACAGCTTTGACTGTCATAGCAATCAAAAACGTTATAATCGGCAGTAACCGTGCTTTCGGTGTAGCAGGACTTGTCCGTCTTGCCGCTTGCCATGTACTTGTCAAACAAGCCGCTGTTGTCTATATGACGTATGTGCCACTTCAGCGAGCGCACCCGCCCGAAGCCGTCGTAACGCTTGTCCAGCTTTACTATTTCAACAAATTGCGAAAGTTCGCGGATATTTACGTCAATAAGCAATGGCCGCTGAGTATCAAGCCAAATATCAAGGTCGTTATGCCCGTGCTGTTCATACCAGCGGCTTTGCCATTCGGGAAAGTACATTGACATGCGGCTGTTCAAATACTTTTGCGCCTCGGTTATGCAAATACACTCGTACGGCAAGGTAAAATGAGTTTGGACGAATGAATTTACAAACCCAAGCCGAAACGGATTTATGCGGCGGTTAAACCTCGGACGGTAGCCGAATTTATGTAACCGCAAATCATAGTTTGCCGAAACGCAGTGCACTGGAACAGTTTTTAAACAGTCAAAGCCGTTGGACTGCTTTAAAAGTATTTCACTTTGCATGGCGTGGTTGCGGGAGCGGTCAAAGGCCGTTTCCCGTGCGATATGCGTTAAAAAACACGTTTTACCCGTCCGCGGCGGAGCAAAAATTATTGTTATCATTATTCACCCCGTACTTTATGTACGATTAAAATTATCAACCGCACAGGCGCAGAAATTACATACCACAGGCCTATAAAGAAGTATTTTATAACAATCCATAAACCTTTTAGTATCACTTTCATAACCGATCCGAAAGCGGGAAATACAAGACTTAAAACCGTTAAAAGTATAGGCAGAGCGAGGACGCAGACAAATATAGCCAAAACCGCCACAACCGCCTCAATAAAAGTTGCCGTGCCGTTAAATAGGCGAACTACACAACGCCATATATATTCCCAAAAACCTATATTTTCTTTTACGTCAAAATTGCCCGATAAATTATCCCCGCTTACAATATCGCTTACGGTGCCGAGGTTATAAACAACTCCGTCTGTTTCAAATTCAAGCCTCAATATTGTTACACGGTCTACAACAGTCCAATCAACACGGTAATTGGTATAAGCACCAGCAAACCAATCGGTTTGATTTTGCGTACGTTCCGTTTCTGCAAATCTTAATACCCATTGCTTACCCTGCAAATTTGCTTTTGTTTCGTCCGTCAGATATTCCTCGGTTGATATAAATTCGGCAACGCTTTGAATCCTATTCCAGGAATATATGTTTTTACGATTAACATAATGCGCAGAGCCCTCAAAGGTATATACGTCGTCATAACTCAACGTTACACTTTGGAAATGTTCTTCACCATATTCCCAAGAAGGTGAAACGTTAACAAAACCGAACAACTTGTCGCATTTCCCCGTTGCGGACTTATAGTAGTAACTCACGTCGGCGGATAACAGTCTATCAATATCCCAATCGGTTGAAAAAGCAATATAATGAGAATCAAACATATTCCATTTAACAAAACCATCAAACAAAGGAAAAAGAGCAACAGGTGGTAAAACTCCTGGCGCACTGTCGCTGTAGGTTAAAAAATCCACATACGGATCTATAATATTTACCACATAAGTAGGCTTGCGGTAATAGTGCAATTGCCCATTTTCGGTAATGACGTAATAAACGTTACGCACAGCAAAAGCCTTGCCGTTTTTTATATTGTTGTTTTCGCTTTTACCGTCCAACTTCTCGTCCCAATCTCGGTAAATACTTGTTATGTTATAGTATCTTATAGGGTCGTTTTTAACGGTTACGCCCTTGACAAGATATTTGGCAAAAACTCCGTTTGTGCCGACCTGCTGTAAATCATATAATTGCGTTCCCGTAACGCTTTCGGCAAGGGACATATTTATCTGTGTTGCGGTAAGCGGCGTTTTATTTTGGCTGGGCTGGTATGTATATAAATATAAAAAGCCTTTATCGCTCTCCGCAACCTGTATTACGTAAATGGAGTAATCCGAGGGATCGTGAGGATAGTCCTCTATCTTAAAATCGCGCGATTTTTGCAAATCTTTTAAAACGCTTGAATTATCGTAAACCGTGCCCGCCGAAGTCTCGGCGCGGGCATTTACCGCGCCGAAACCCGGGAGAAAAAGTATGAAAAATAATATTGCCGCGCAAATTGCAATTACAATTTGCAGGTATATATATTGTCGTTTTTTCATAATTCACCTCAATTGACAACATGCCGGGTGTATATATACACAGTAACATACCAATCTTCATACATGGCTTTAAGGTCAGGCATTATAAAGCTATATACACCGTCGTTGGGCTGTAAGCCCTGTATATAAAATTCACCGGACGACAGGCGTACAGCTATGGATTCGATTATATGTTCTTTTGCTACTTCCGGCTCTTCAATATACGCAAAAAACGTTACATTTTCACCCGCTGAGGCTTGTTTGGGGATATTAGTACTTATATAGATATCGGACAGTGAGCCATGGACTTCATAACTAATATCATATAAGATTTTTTCCGTTTCAGTGCCGTCTGTTTGACTGCCGCCGGGCTCGGTGCTGCCATGTTCAGTATCACCTGTTTGACTGCTGCCGGACTCAACAAGGGTGAAGTGAATATTATATGTAACGCTACTGTCATATGAAGAAATTTGTATAGTAAAAGGATAGGGGTTGTCCGTAAGCGCGTTGTCGGGTAACATAGTTATAGCACCGCCGCCGGCAGCTCGTCTTAATACATTGCCGAATGTCAAATCGCGTATCAGTTGAAGGTCAAAATAGCCGTCGTACTTCCAAAGGCGGAAAGCATGACTCAGATCTATTTCAGAGAAAATAACCGGTACATCATCAACGTAGAAGTAGAAATCTTTTGTAACGTGTGGCACAATTTTAACATTGTAGTCCTGCAGCTTAACATTGGAATTGTCAAAAGCATACTTTACGTTAAAACGGTATTGACTATCTGTTTTTAATTCAATTTCACTCTCTGCAGTAAGAATTTTATTGCCGTTATACTCAACGTAAAAGCCGTTATTGAACTTGTATATAAACACTATTGCGGCAACAAGCCCCGCAAATATTACTACGGCAAACGCCAACGCCGCTGCCTTTATCCCTTTGCCCGAATTGCTCATTTTTTACCTCGCACTATAAGGCGGCAGAACCGGGAGAAATTTCCCCCGGCTTGCCGTTCCTGTCTTTAGAATGTGTGCTGGCTCCCGCCCGAAAACTGCACGCTCTGCGCCGCCTTGGGGAAACCTTCCCTAAAACCAATGCCTTCATCATCAACTATACATTCACTATAACCATCAGTTACAGTTATAAATATATTAAAAAGGCACGTCCCATTTTCCGCAACCTCTCTGAAAGCCGCAGTTTTCCATGCCGTAGCGCCAAAAATGGTATCCATTAAACCCGTTATATCCCACGTTAATTCAGCCCCACTTATTTTTGCTCCATTTGTTATTTCGTTCTTAACAGGTGTTATGTTCTGTTCTTTCAGTTGGGCTTTTGCCACATCTGACAATGCAATTTTACAGGATGTGATTGTGAATGTTTCCTGTATCGTATGCTCACTGAACAAAAGCGTTGCATCAAGAGAAGTAGGATTTACATACTCATACGCCTCATCGCCGTGTATATCATAACGCTCACTATTGTTTAATAATAGACCTCTTGCGGCGCCCGTGATTCTTGCCCTGTAGTCAAGCTGGTAAGTTGCAGTTTTGTTGGCGCCGTTTTCGCCCTTTACCGTGTAGGTTATGACTATCGGCTCGCCGAACGCCTTCAAGCAGCTCACCGTCGCCTGCTTTTCGTTGCTCTGGCTCAGCGTTACGTACTCCGTTACCGTTTTGCCCGTCGCCCATGCGGACGAGGCGTTTTTAAACGCTATGGTGAACTTGCCGCCCGTAAGCTCGGCGTCGGCCGGAGTGGGGGTCACCGTGAGCGTCAACGCGGCTTCCGCTATTGGTGAAATGCCGTATGTCTCGTACAGCGACGACGCAATCGTTGCCGCCGTTATCTTCATTCCGTCGCCAGAGGCCTCGCCCGGGCTTATGAGCCCGCTGTCATGTTGATCGACAATTTCCTGTTCAACTTTGCTGCCTTTACCCCAGCTGTTGAACCACGTCGAAAAATTGGAATTTGTAAAGCCCGAAGAACCTATTGCGCATGTTATGGTTACACCTATTGCAAGGACAACCACAAGCACAAACGCAATTATCGCATTTAAAGTTGATCTTCTCATACTGCACCTCCTGCTACTTTGCCGACTACAACGCCGTCACCGTTTACAACATAGAGGGGTGCGCCGCAATTCGCGCATTGCTGTTTGCGCTTGTTTTTTGCCTTGCTGTTTCTTACGGAATTTACTCCGTTTCTGAAAGACCGTTTGGTCTTTTCGTCCGAGCATTTAACACGTTTGCCCATTTTCGCCGCGGCATATGCGCGACCCATATGGTATGCCTTACGCTCTTGAGCCGTATGTTTCTTTGCCATAATTTTTAATCACCGTCCTTTTAATTTATTTTTTTACTGTCCGTCTACAAAAACGTGCTTGGTTCATTATGGCTTATATTGTTAAAGCACCCGTCTTTTTGTCTATCCGTCCGTTCCGTCTGTCATTTTTTATCACCCTTGCAGGGAGCAACACCCCTGCGGGGAATTTTTCCGATAAAGATAATTGTATGGGTCAGCCCCGTCCACATTTCCGCAGACGGGGTTGTCCTTATATTTTAAAGCGCACTTTCGGTTATGCCGTTTCGGCAGTTTCCTTAACTTCCGTTTTTACCTGTGCGCCGATTAAAGTTATCAACATTGCAAGCGTGTCCCTGTCGCTCGTACGGCTCGGTCTGACTTCAGATTTCCAGATTTGCCCGTCCTCGTCAACGGTATTGACCGTATAAACCGTACGGCGGCTTTTTACGCCGTTCATTTCCTGCACAACTTCTGCTATTATCAACTCTGCCTTGGGCGATACGTCAAATACAAGGTCTAACAGCTCATAGCCGCCTTTGTCTTTCGGGCTGAAATCCACTTTGACATCGCGCCCGCGAAGTTTACCGCGGAGCAAATAGGCGTAATATAAACGCCCGTCTTGCGTTTGAAGTTGCTTTCCGTTCGCGCCCTTTATGGGCTCGCGCACAATAACAAAATTACCGTCTTGGGTCGTTTCCGCTACAAATGCCTTTACGTTCTTTTCGTTTGCCATTTTTTTGTAATTCCTTTGCTACTTGTCGGATATAGCACCCGTATTTTTATTTGCCCTTTCGGGCTGGTCGGGAATAACGGATTTGCACCGCCCCAACAAACTTTTCCGTCTGTTCCGCGCTTGCGTTTCCCGATATATAGCGGGGGTGGAGGTCGCCCCCGCCGATTTTAACGCCGCAAGGAGTCAACGGCGCAGGTGTGGGCTTTATTCTTCTTGCAAAAGCTGATTGCAGTCAACGCATTGCACATGAACTTCTTTTGTCGCCCTTACTGACATTCCGCATACAGGGCAGACATATTTGCGAGTGCTGGACGTTTTTACGGATTCGCCCTTAAATACGGGCAACCGATAGATTATATCGGCAGGGTTATCCTTTATAAATTCGTCTATCATAGCCGCAGTTTCGGCCGTCAAGGACGTCACCGACCAACCGATTGTCTTTTCGCACTCAACCGTTAAGCCGTGGCTTTCGGCTATCTTTTTAAAGAGCTTGTTATGGTAATTGCCTGAGCGCGAAGTGTCTTGCATATTGTGAACGCTTGCGTATTGATGACACATTTCGTGTATCATTGTAGCCGCTATTGCGGTTATGGGGCGATTTAGCTGTTGAGCCGTCATATTAAGCTCGTGTTCGCCCTCGTCGTCCGCGTTCTCTTTCCAAACCTTTTTAACCGACCACCAGCCGTTTGTCTTGTTGCGTTCATCACGCTGGACTGTGATTACAGGCTTTGTAAGCTCACCGCCGAACAACTTGTCATTGCAAAAGTCGTACAGCCGTGAAAGGTAATTGACCGTCCCTAAATACTTTTCCGTTCCGTTTATCATTTTACCTAACCACCTTTGTTAAAAAGTCTTCGCCCGTTTCAGTACAGCCCCAATAAATAAATTGGGTTCCTTTTACTGTCGTAAATACTTCATACTTAACAGCACATTCATTATTGCCGTTTACGTATTCGTCTTTATAATCGTCCATTGACCGTAATTGCGCTGCATATAAAACTTTGTCGCCGTCAAATACAAGACAATTATCGCCTCTGTCAGTTATAGGCCTTAATTCGTCAAACCCATTTCTAAAACTTCTTACCTTGTAACCTACTTTTGCCTTAATCGTATCTTTCATTTTCATTTTTCCTTTGCGTAATGCCGCCGCCCGTTTATTTCAGTAAAGAAAATGGCTTAAAACAGTTCCTTTACTGTTCTAAACCATTGTAAAACTTTACAATACCGCCCGTAAATGCAAAAAGGACGAAAATTCGTTTGACAATTTCTGTACGCTTTGGTAAAATAGCGGTTGCGTACTATGATGGCGCAGTGTTGCGGTGAGCTTTTAACGCTTTACATTTATATAATAGCCCGTCGTCCGCGGCGCCGTTTAGGTAAGAATTAATAATAACGTTTTCACTTTTCCTCCGCTTTAAGGGTATGCGGCAGGGGTGATATATTCCACAGGGCTTAAAAGCCCGAGTAACAAAAGGAGGAAACATAATGCCTACAATCAACCAGCTCATAAGGAACGGCAGAGAAAAGCAGGTTTATAAGAGCAAGTCTCCCATTCTGGACAGATGCCCCCAAAAGCGCGGCGTTTGCCTTCAGGTTACGACCACTACTCCCAAAAAGCCCAACTCGGCCATAAGAAAGATTGCAAGAGTACGTTTGACCAACAAGCAGGAAGGTACCGTTTACATTCCCGGCGAAGGCCACAACCTTCAGGAGCACTCGTCAGTCCTTATCCGCGGCGGCAGAGTTAAGGATTTGCCCGGCGTTCGTTACCACATCATCCGTGGCGCGCTCGATACGGCAGGCGTATCCAAGAGGATGCAGGCGCGGTCCAGGTATGGCGCCAAACGCCCCAAGAAGTAATTTCGGCTACGAATAAGCGGCGTTCTGCTGTGTTGCGCTGCGGCAACTTTCAGTAAGGCTAAAGCCTTCGGTACGACACGTACGTCTATGTACGCTCCTGTCGTCGGTGCTCGCTTTCCTTGCTCTGCTCGCTTCTACCCACCGCAGAATTGCTTGGTCTATGACTTCGTAATTACCGCTTAGTTGCTTGGTTTATAACCTTGCAAAACAAAATTTTCCTACTTTTCGGAATACACACCCTTTGATTATTAACCGATAAAAGTAGGCAGTATTCACCGCAAGGTGGAGAAGGTTTGCCCCGCAAAAAACGCGGGTGCGCAATAGCTTATTTAAGGTTAGCACCCTTAAACCGCTGCAGTTTTGCAGCAACCTCGTGCAAGCCCCGTTTTGGCGGTTTGGACGAAAAGTTCAAAAATGCTGACGCCGAAAAAGGCAAGGGGGAATTTACTTCACCCGGTAAGCCTTTTACGACCGCAGCAACCTCGTGCAAACCGCGCTACTGCACGGTTTGGACGAAATTAAATTTATTTCAGGAGGATAGAAATATGCCCAGAAGAGGCGGAGTCCCCAAAAGGGACGTATTACCCGATCCCGTGTATAATTCCAAGGTTGTAACAAAACTTATCAACCAGATTATGTACGACGGCAAGCGCGGAACGGCACAGACGATCGTTTACAGCGCTTTTGACATAATGAGCCAAAAGCTCGGCAAGGACGCCATGGAAATCTTTGATCAGGCTATGGCGAACATAATGCCCGTGCTTGAAGTTAAGGCAAGGCGCGTAGGCGGCGCAAACTATCAGGTGCCCATGGAAATCAGGCCCGAACGCCGTCAGACCCTTGCGATCCGCTGGCTGGTAACGGCTACCAGAAAGCGTAGCGAAAGAGAGACGGCGCAAAAGCTCGCGGCAGAGCTTATGGACGCTTACAACAACACAGGCGGCGCCGTTAAAAAGAAGGAAGACACCCACAGAATGGCGGAGGCAAACAAGGCGTTTGCGCATTTCCGTTTCTAATCAGAGGTAACTTATGGCAAGAGAATACGATTTAGTGCATACAAGAAACATAGGCATAATGGCGCACATAGACGCAGGTAAAACAACTACTACCGAGCGCATATTGTACTATACCGGCATAACGCACAAGATCGGTGAAGTGCACGACGGACAGGCCACCATGGACTGGATGGTGCAGGAGCAGGAGAGGGGCATTACCATCACTTCGGCTGCAACCACCTGCCACTGGACGAGAAGCGGCCAAACCAAAAAGGACGAATGCAGGATAAACATCATCGACACTCCGGGACACGTTGACTTCACCGTTGAAGTGGAACGTTCCTTGCGCGTTCTCGACGGCGCCATTGCAACTTTCTGCGCAAAGGGCGGCGTTGAACCCCAGTCCGAAACGGTATGGCGTCAGGCGGACAAGTACAAGGTACCCCGCATTGCATATGTAAACAAAATGGATATCAACGGCGCAAACTTCGAGCGCGCCGTGAACATGATGAGAGAGCGTTTGGGCGCGAACCCCGTTCCCATCGAGCTCCCCATCGGCAAGGAAGCCACCTTCCGCGGCATCGTTGACTGCATCGAAATGGACGCGGAAATATACGATTCCGACGACGGCAAGCAATATCACAGGGACGAAATCCCCGCAGACCTGCGCGAGGCCGCCGAGGAAGCCCACATGAAGATTATGGAGGCTGCGGCCGAGGGCGACGACGAGCTCATGGAAAAGTTCCTCGAAACGATGGAGCTCACCCCCGCCGAAATCAGAAAGGGTTTGAGGGCTGCCACGATAGCGATGAAGTGCACCCCCGTGCTCTGCGGCTCGTCCTACAAGAACAAGGGCGTCCAGATGCTTTTGGACGCGGTTATAGACTATCTCCCCTCGCCCGTGGACGTAGACCACGTTACGGGCGTAAACCCCGAAACGGGCAAGGAAGAAGTGAGAGAAACTTCGGACGACGTTCCTTTTTCGGGACTTGCTTTCAAGATTGCAACCGACCCCTTCGTGGGCAGGCTTGCATATTTCAGAGCTTATTCGGGCGTGCTGAACTCCGGCTCATACGTGTATAACTCCACGAAGGGCAAAAAGGAGAGAGTGGGCCGCCTCGTGCAGATGCACGCAAACACCCGCAAGGAAATAGACAAAATCTATTCGGGCGATATCTGCGCGATAGTCGGCTTAAAGGACACCACCACGGGCGACACGCTCTGCGACGAAGATCATCCCATCGTTTTGGAACAGATGACTTTCTCCGACCCCGTAATCCAGCTCTCCATCGAGCCCAAAACGAGGGCGGGCCAGGAAAAGATGACCATGGCGCTCGTCAAGCTCGCAGAGGAGGACCCCACTTTCAAGACCTACACCGACCAGGAGACGGGCCAGACCATAATCGCGGGCATGGGCGAACTTCACCTCGACATCATAGTGGACAGGCTCTTGCGCGAATTCAAGGTTGAAGCCAACGTCGGCGCGCCCCAGGTTGCCTACCGCGAAACCATCCGTCAGGCGGTTGACTGCGAGGGACTCTACAAGAGACAGTCCGGCGGTAAAGGCCAGTACGGTCACTGCAAACTGCACATGATCCCCGCCGAACCCGGACAGGGCTACTCCTTTGAGGATATGACCGTCGGCGGCTCCATTCCCAAGGAATATATCCCCGCAATCGACAAGGGCATCCGCGCGGCCGCAAAGAACGGCTTTTTGGCGGGCTACGAGGTCGTCGACTTCAAAATCCAGGTCTACGACGGCAGCTTCCACGAGGTCGACTCCTCCGAAATGGCCTTCCAGATCGCAGGTTCAATGGCGTTTAAGGACGGTATGGCAAAGGCCAAGGCCGTTTTGCTCGAGCCCATAATGAAGGTCGAAATCGTCACTCCCGACGACTACTTCGGCGATATAATGGGCAACGTTACCTCCCGCCGCGGCACGATAGTTTCCACGGACGACAGGGCGGGCGCAAAGGTTGTAGACGCCGAAATTCCCCTTTCGGAAATGTTCGGTTACGCCACCGATTTGCGTTCGAGAACGCAGGGCAGAGGCCAGTTCACGATGCAGTTCGACCACTATTCGGAAGTGCCGAAGTCTATTGCGGAGAAGGTTATCGGCGAGCGCGCGAAATCTAAAAAAGATTAAGCTGCCGCCAACGGGTGATAAACTTCGCAATACTGTGTCGCGTTTGCGCGCTCCTCGGTTACGTACTTCTGTGTACGCGCCCGTCGTCGCTTACGCACGCTCCTTGTCTTGCTCGTTTCTGACCCGTTGCCAACTTCGTAAGGGCAAAGTTCTGCTAACGGGCGGTATCCATTCAAGCCGCTTGCGCTGCAATAAAAAGTTCACAAAAAACTAAGCAAAACGGTTGTGTTTTTCAAAAATATACGATATAATAAATAAAGCCAAAACAGGCATCGCGATAGCTGCGACGCCGCAAGGCGTAAGTTATCATTTTTATAAAATAATTTAAGGAGACAAAAAAATGGCAAAGGCTAAGTACGACAACAGCAAGCCCCACGTTAACATAGGCACCATAGGCCACGTTGACCACGGCAAGACCACTCTGACCGCAGCTATCACAATGGTTATGGCATGCAAGGGTCAGGCAGCGAAAATGAGATACGACGAGATCGATAAGGCTCCCGAGGAGAAGGCTCGTGGTATAACAATCAACACGGCGCACGTTGAGTATCAGACGGACAAGCGTCACTACGCTCACGTTGACTGCCCGGGACACGCAGACTACGTTAAGAACATGATCACCGGCGCAGCTCAGATGGACGGCGCAATCCTCGTAGTTGCGGCAACGGACGGCCCCATGCCCCAGACCAAGGAGCACATCCTCCTTGCCCGTCAGGTTGGCGTTCCCTACATCGTAGTGTTCCTCAACAAGACCGATCAAATGGACGACCCCGAACTTCTGGAACTCGTTGAAATGGAAATAAGAGATACCCTTTCGGGCTATGATTTCCCCGGCGACGATATTCCCATCATCAAGGGTTCGGCTTTAAAGGCTTTGGAAGTTGCTTCCAATCCCAACCTGTCCAACGAGCAGATCCTTGCCGCTCCCGAGTGCCAGTGCATTCTCGAGCTGATGGACACCATCGACAAGTATATCCCCACCCCCGAAAGAGATACCGACAAGCCCTTCCTTCTTCCCGTCGAGGACGTATTCACCATCTCCGGCCGCGGCACGGTTGCAACCGGCAGAGTAGAGAGAGGTAAGGCGCACGTTGGCGATCCCGCCGAAATCGTAGGCCTCATCGACAAGCCCGTAGGCACCGTCATCACCGGCCTCGAAATGTTCCACAAGAGCGTTGACGAAGCTATCGCAGGCTTCAACATCGGCGCGCTTCTCCGCGGTATCGACAGAAAGGGCATCGAAAAGGGTCAGGTTTTGGCTAAGCCCGGTACCGTAAAGACGGCTACCAAGTTCACCGCTCAGGTGTACGTTCTTAAAGCAGAAGAGGGCGGCCGCCACACTCCTTTCTTCAACCACTATCGTCCCCAGTTCTTCATCAGAACTACCGACGTTACCGGTTCTATCGACCTGCCCGCAGGCATAGAAATGGTTATGCCCGGCGATAACGTTGAAATCACCGTTGAGCTCATCAAGCCCGTAGCGGTTGAAGAGAAGCTCCGTTTCGCTATCCGCGAGGGCGGCAGAACGGTAGGTTCCGGCACGATCGTTAAGGTTCTTTAATTTAAACCAAACATAAAAAGCGAGGTGTCAGCCCCGCTTTTTTTGCGCGCGAAAATATTGCGATTACAGTGTTTAAAATATTAGACTTCGGCATATACTAATATAGGATTTGCAGGTGTTTTTGAAATTCATAAAAATACTTGACAAATTTTATAGCATATGTTATCATTTAACCATGGAATGAACCTTGGGAAACCGAGGTCTGCAAGGGGCTCCATTTATGGGGCTCCTTAAATCATATTCGGGAACGATGAAAAAGTTTTATACATACGAACAACAGCTTGATAAACTCAAATCAAAGGGCCTTGTAATAAAAGACGAAAGCGCGGCTATAGAAGTTTTAAAACGTGAAGGCTACTATAACATAATCAACGGCTATTCCTCATTGTTTAAAAACGATTCCAAAATGTTTTATGGCGGCACTGAGTTTGACGATATTGTAAACCTCTATGATTTTGATAAAAATTTAAGGAGCATAGTATATAAATATTCGTCGTCAATAGAATGTAATTGCAAAGCATTGATTGCCCATGAATTCAGCAGGGCGCACGGCGTAGACGAAAAACTTTATCTTACCGCAGAGGCATTTACGCCTAATAAAAGCTGCGCCTTAGGCGTAAGCGATTTAATAGCCGAATGTAATAAGACGATTGCGGAAGCGTTAAACAAAAATTCGAATAAGTACCGCGAATACATAGCGCATAATTTGAATACAAACGGACATGTTCCGATGTGGGTCCTCATAAGGGCATTGACTTTTGGTACTACGACGATATTATATAAATATATGCTTCCGGAAGAAAAAGAAGCTGTATCTTCCAACTTTAAATTAACTGCCGCACAGCTTGAAAATATCCTTGAAATAGTTGTTCCGTTCCGCAATATTGTTGCTCACGGGGAGCGTACTTATTGCGCAAGACTTATCCGCAAACGATTGTCCACTAAGTTGCCGGTTGTACAAAAATTAGGCATACCTAAAAATGAAAAGGGTGAGAATAAATATGGCAGGAATGATTTTTTAGCGCTAATGATTTGCTTTAAATATCTTTTGCCTGCAGTGGAATTCAGCTCTTTTATGTATGAATTTAATGCAAATTTGGAACAGCTTTCAACAAAATTAAGTCCGTCGTTGGTCGGCGAGGTAAAAGTCCAAATGGGCTTGCGCGCAGGCGGCTGGCGCAATTTAATCAAAATCAAGATATGAATTTTTTTAAAAAATAGCGCGGGGCGATTTTTAATCGCCCCGCCTGTTTTAGATATATTATATTGTTTTACCCCCTGGCGGCGGATTGGGGAGTAAGGGCGCGGCGCGAGGGGGAGGAAGCGTCCTTAGACATATTTTTAAAGGTCAGAACAAGCATAACCGACGACGCGGCAAAGGTGAGAACGTCGCTTATCGGCGCGGACCAATAGAAAGCCTCCCTGTAAAACAGCGGCAGGATATAGGCGAGGGGCACCACAAATATGACGTCGCGCATAAGTGCGATAAGCATCGCCTTTACGGGCATGCCTATCGACTGGAAAAATACCGAGGCGATCTTGATGATGCAGGTCAAAAATATGGAGCCGATATATATTCTGAACGCGCTTATGCCCAGCGCAAACTCGGCCGCGCTGCAACTTTCCGCGGTGTAGCCGAAAATTCCCAAAAGGAATTGGGGGCAGGCCTCGAACAGTGCGGTTGCCGCCGCGCCCACGATTGCGGAAGCCGCAAGGATGATTTTAAACGCGCTCTTTACCCGCTCATATTTTTTTGCGCCGTAGTTATATCCCACGACGGGCTGCCCGCCCGAAGCTATGCCCACGACTATGCTTATAACTATGCCGAAAACTTTAAAAGCGACGGTGAATATGCCTATGGCGTTGGCGGCGTCGGCAAAGTAGCGCACGAGCAGGTTGTTGTTTACGACCGAAATAATAACTATTGAAAACTGCGTTAAAAAGCTGGATATGCCGAGTTTGAGCGAGGCGAGCAGCAATTTGAAGTCGGGGATAAAGGAGGAGAGCTTCAGCCTGAAACTGCGCGTTTTAAAGAGATATACGCCGTGCAACACAAAGCTCACGGCCTGCCCAATGAACGTGGCGAGCGCCGCTCCGTTCATTCCCATGCGCCCCGCATAAATAAACACGGGGTCGAGAATTATATTGGTGATTGCGCCCGCCGCCATTGCAACCATGGCGTATTTGGGGCTGCCGTCCGCGCGGATGACGGGGTTTATAACGCAGGCCAAAATAAAAAACGTAAAGCCCGCAAAGATAAAAACGCTGTATTCGCGCGCATAGGGCAAAATCGCCGCTCCGCTGCCAGACGCCCCGAAAAATTTAAGTACGGGGTCGCAGAAGGCAAAACTTACCGCGGTCAGCAAAACTCCCGCAAACAGCCCAGCAACAAGCCCCGTGCCCACGGATTTATGGGTGGATTCTATGTCGTTTTGGCCCTGGTTAATGCTCATTGCCGCGGCGGTGCCGTTGCCTATAAATAGCCCCAGCGCCAGCGCGATGACGGTGAGGGGATATACAACTCCCGTGGCGGTGTTGCCGAGGGGCAGATATCCGCTTTGGCCGATAAAGATCTGGTCCACGATATTGTACAGGGCCTGTATAATCAGCGAGAGCACGCAGGGGATTGCAAACGTTGCAAGCAGTTTGCCCACCTTTGCCGTCCCCAAAAAGTCATTGGTTTGTGTTTGGTTTTGTCGTTCCATAAAAACTCCTCTAATATTTTTTTACAAAATAAAAAACAGCAAGCTGCAGCTTGCTGTTTCCCATGTTTACGCAAATCGCCGGATACTTTTGGGATTATATCACAAAAAATTTTTGCGCGCATACGTTTTTGCGCCCTTTTTTAAAAAATGTTAAGTTGTGTTTTATATCGCCGCGCCGTTTTGGCGTTATTCACTTTTGTTGTAAAATTCGCACAGATTTTTCAGGGTGCAATTGCCGCAATCGGGTTTTTGGGAGTGGCACACCCTGCGCCCGTGATAGATAAGATAGTGGTGGGCCTTGGACCACAGTTCTTTGGGGATAACCCCGTTCAAGTCCTTTTCCACTTTTTCGGGAGTGTTGCCGTGCGCCAGCCCCAACCTGTTCGAAACGCGGAAAACGTGCGTGTCCACGGCGATGGCGTCCCCGCCGAAAGCCACAGAATACACGACGTTCGCCGTCTTTTGCCCCACGCCCGCCAGCGTTTTGAGCTCTGCGTGGGAGGAGGGCACTTCGCCGCCGTACCGCTCTATGATGTCCTTTGAAGCCGACAGTATATGCGCCGCCTTGTTGCGGTAAAACCCGCAGGAGAAGATGTATTTTTCAAGTTCCTCCTGCGATAATTCAAGCATAGTATGGGGTGTATTGTGTTTTTTAAAGAGTTCGGCCGTAACTTTGTTCACCCGTTCGTCGGTGCACTGCGCCGAAAGAATGACCGCCACCAACAGCTCGTAGGGCGAGTTATAGTGCAGCGCGGGCGCGGCCCCGGGATAGAGCGAGGCAAGCTCCTTTAAAATTAAATTTACCTTTTGCTGTTCCATAGGCAAATTTTAGCACAAGCGGGCCGCGAAATCAATAAATTTTGACCCTGAAATATCCGTAAAACGCCGAATATCTGCCGTTTGCTATTATAGCCTTTGCGCGCGCAAGCATATTTTGCGGTATGCGCACCGAAAGTCCGCAGCCTATGTTCGCCTCGCGCGGGGTGTTGATAAGGACGGACGGCACGCCCGACGCCCTCAGCCTCGAATTGCAGTCAACGGCCTGTGCGCGCGACCTGAAAACGGCAACCAGCTCTGTCATAAATAAGTCCTTCCATAGTATAAATATATTATTATAATATGAAAAAGGAGAAAAATATGATATATTTAGACAACGCCGCAACGGGCGGATTCAAGCCCGATCCCGTAATTTCCGCAGTGACGGCCGCGCTCGCCGTGCCCTCCAATCCCGGCAGAAGCGGGCACAAGCTCTCCATAGCCTGCCTCGAACGCGTTTTTGCCGCCAGAAATCTTTTGAACGAATTTTTCGGCGGATACGGCTACGAGCGGGTCGTATTTACCAAAAACTGCACCGAGGCCTTGAATATCGCAATATTTTCCCTGCCGAAAGGGGGCAAAATCGTGACCACCGTGGCCGAGCACAACTCCGTTTTGCGCCCCCTCGAACATCTCAAAAAACAGGGCGCGCAGGTGGAATACGCGCCGTTGGACGGGGACGGGCAGGTGGACCTTGCCGCGCTGCAACGCATGTCCGCAGGGGCGCGCGCTGCGGTTATAACCCTTGCCTCTAACGTGACGGGGACCGCCCCCGACATCGCCCGCATAAAAAAATTTCTGCCCGAAGATTGTATTTTGGTTTGCGACGGCGCGCAGGCGTGCGGTCACGTGCCCGTAGATATGCGCGCGCTCGGCATAGACGCCCTTGCTGTGGCGGGGCACAAGGGCATGCTCGGCATACAGGGCAGCGGCGCGCTGCTCTTTTCCGAAAGGTTCAACCCGCAGCCCATAATGTTCGGCGGCACGGGCAGCGAGAGCTACAACCTCGATATGCCCGACTTCTATCCCGACAAGTTGGAGAGCGGCACGCTCGATTTCCCCGCGATAGCGTCGCTTGCGGAGGGCGCGGTGTATCTTAAACAGCGGCTGAACGAGCATATGAAAACCACGCTCGATTTTACCGCGCAGACGGTGGAGGAACTTAAAAAAGTGGGGGACGTACAGCTGTTTTCAAGGCCCAACCCCTATGGAATAGTGTCGTTCAGGCTAAAAAATATGCAGTCCGAGATGGTCGCCTACGCGCTGTCGGAGGAGTTCGATATCTGCGTGCGCGGCGGACTGCACTGCGCCCCGCTTATCCACCGAGCGCTGGGTTCGGACGGCTTGGTCAGGGCTTCGTTTTCGGCCTTTACCCCGCCCTCAGCCGTACAAAAACTTGCCGAGGCGGTCGGCGCGCTCGCCGCAAGAAAAGCGTAAACGGCGATATATATCGGGATTTTTAAAAAATTACGCCGCGGGCAAGACCTGCGGCCTTTGCCATTATTTTTCAAAAAGGTAACTATTTAACAACAAATGAAAATTTTGTCATAGGCTATTGAAATTTATCTTTCGTTGATATATAATAGCGGCGTGGAGAGAATGTTTTGCCCCCATGGGGGCTATTTGTTGCGCCGCAACAAATAAAAATCTCTGATTAGCAAAAAATATTTTATAAGGAGAAAAATGATGAGCAAAAACAAAATCGCAAAACTGTTGCTCGCGCTGGGCATAGGCGTGGCGACGGTGGCGTCGGGCGTGGCTACAGCGGGCTGTAACCCCTCAAACAACGGCGGCAGTCCTTCCGGCAGCGAGCAGACCCAAAAGTACACCGTAACGTTCGATTTGAACGGCGGCGACGGCACGGCACCATCTGCCAAGGAGGTTGAGGAGGGCGGCAAGGTCACCGCTCCCAACGAACCCTCACGAAAAAACTACGACTTTGACGGCTGGTACACGGCGGCGACGGGCGGCACAAAGTGGAATTTCGGCACGGACGTAGTGTCCGAGGATATCACCCTCTACGCCCATTGGACGGAAAAACAACAGGGCGGCGAGGTGACCCCCGACGGCACGTTGTCTGTGCTTACCGAAGATACCTTAACGTCTTTCGGCGAGGGCGACGAGATAGCGGGCGTCGTCTACGAAGTTAAGGCAGGCAAAAAGGTGGTATTGGGCGTGCCCGCGGGCACGGGCGAGTGCTATCTTATAGCTATCCCCGCAGACGCGTACACAAACGAAGGCCAATCAAATAAAACTTTCAGCATAAAAATCGGCGCGAACACCGTGGTTTATTCCAACGCAAACGGTTGGGGATATCCTTCCGAAGATCTTTCGGAAGAGCCCGTTGATTTTTCGGGAATAACCACCATAGAAGTCACCGCGGAAGCGGACGTAACCATCCACATAGCTCTTGCTCCCAAAGCGCTTTTCGACAGTGAAGACCCCGGCGGCGACACGGAATATGAGGACGTAACTACCACCGTAGACCTTTCCATTCCTTTGGGCATTTTCGGATCGGGCTCGGGTAATAAAACTACCGAAGAATATAAATACAATAACGTAGTATCCTTTGAAGCGGGCGTTTATTTTGATACGGGCGTAGGTAAGGCTGATGTGAACAACCAGCAGAAAAAGATTTATTTCGATCTGCAAGGCGTTGAAAATTCAATCACCTTCAGCTGCAAGGGCGGAAACTCGGCAACCGTAACACTCTATAAAGTGGGGACGGACGGCGATACGACAATAAAGGAATACGGCGCGATTACCACCGCTCAGGAAGGTTTGACTTCCGGCACTCTCGCAGCAGGCAAGTATTATCTCAAATCTACGGGCTCGGGCAGATTCTATGATATTTCCTACACGCAGAAGTTGGAAAAATCCGCTCCCACGAGCTTAAAGGTTACTTCCGCAGTTACCAAATTCCTTGTCGGCACAGAGTTTGTAAATACAAACATTTCTACGGCATTGGTATATGCAAACGGGCGCGAGGACTCCATAACGACCGGCGCCGCCATTGACGCTTCGGCTTATAAAAAGGACGTTCCCGGCACATATGAAATAAAGGTAAGCTACACTGCAAGCTATGATGGGAAGGACGTGCCCCTCGAAGGCACATGCACCGTATATGTTTACGGCGTGGAAAGTTTGAAACTCTCCGACCATTCGGTTGACGCGCAGAGAATAACCCACCCCGTGCAGAAGCTCTTTAAAACGGGCGATACGTTCAACAGCGATAATCTTGCCGTAACGGGCGTATGTTCCACTCCCGGCGTAACCGAAAAGGAAAATTTTGTACTTCCCAAGGCAAATGTAACCGCTACTGTATCCGCAATGACGGCAGGCAAGCAGACGGTTACGGTTACCGCATATCAAAAGACAGCTTCCTACGAAATAAACGTGGTTGACCTCTCTTCCGCCCAAAAGGATAAGGTTATTGTTGATTCCACGGCGGCAAACGTAACAACAAACCAGAGCGGCGTGCTTGTCACGAAGAGCGTGAACGACGCTTTACAGGCGTTTGTGCTTATGGGCACGCCCGCAGACACCGTTAAAACAATTGAGATGAAAGCGGGCACCTACACCGAAAAGGTGGAGGTAAATATCCCCAACGTTCACATTGTTGCGGCAGAAGGCGTTGCGGCTAATCAGATTATAATAGAGTACAATGCTATGAACGGCATAGTCGACCCCAGCGGCACCACCTCATACAGCACGGACGGCAGTGCAACGTTCTCCATACGTGAGGGCGCAACCGGCTTCTATGCAAAGGGCATAACTCTTCAAAATTGGTACAACACCAACGACAGATATAATGAGGCGAAAACCATCACAAGCGGCACGCAAGCGGTTGCTTGCCTCGTGCAGGCGGATAAAGCCGTGTTTGAGGGCGTAAGGTTCTCGTCCTATCACGATACGCTGTATGCTCAGAAAGGCAGACAGTACTATCACCAGTGCTATATCGAGGGCAGAACGGACTATATCTTCGGCGACAGCGGCGTGGCTTACTTTGACGACTGCGATATAATGTCGATAGGCGCGGGCACGAATGAAAACAACGGCGGCTATGTTCTTGCAACCAAGGGCGTTGCGGGAATGAAGTACGGCTTTGTATTCAATAACTGCGACTTTACGGGCGACGATCAGGTACGCGATCACTCCGTATCCATTGCGCGCGGCTGGGAAGCGAACATGACGATAGCCGTTCTCAACAGCAGAATTTCCAAGGCGTTCTCGCTTGAAGCATACGGCCAAAAGACTACCTATCCCGATGGTGCAGAATATACCAAGGATCTCAACGACCGCTACGGCAAAATGAACGCCGATCCCAACCCCGCACAGCTCTTTGAGTACAACAACACGGGCGACGGCGCGCTTACGCAGGATCTTATAAATTCGGCTAAAGACGGCGTAATCGAAAAGATGTGCACAGTTCTCACCGCAGACCAGGCTGAGCTCTACACCAAGGAAAATATCTTTGCGGCAAACAACGTTCCCAGCCTTTTCAAAGATGAATGGGCAGGCTCCGTAGAGCAGGCGGTTGTAACCATTTATAAGGGCACGGCAGAGGTTGCCAAAATTTATGATTACGTGGGCAGCACGCTTGAACAGGCTCAGTTGACAGCGGCAATGGAGGGCAAAGTTCCCGACGGCCAAAAAATAAAGGGTTACTACACCGCAAACGGCGGCTCGGTCGAGTTCGACCTTGCTACTCGCCTCACAGCAACCGTAAGTATTTATGTTGAATATGAGGATTACGTTGCTCCTCAAAGCGTAACTCACACGTTGGAAGTGCCTGCAAGCGGACAATGGAGTGCTAATACTCAAATTGGCAGTGATAGTTTCTTTACTGTTATAGCTAATAATAATTCCAAGGTAACAAAAATCGAGGGAGTCAAGCAGGGTAACAGTAGCTACACGAAGAATGACAAAAATTTAAGTTTTACAAGTCAGTTCTCGCTTACAAGCGGCGGAATCAAATCCGCTACAACCGGTCACGGAATCGGATTCACAATTCCCGAAGGGAAGACTGCAAAGGTAACAGTTTATGCAGCGGCTAAATCCGATAAGCCGACCGTTACTCTTACAGTTTATAACGGCGGTAATTCACAAGCGATAACAGATTTGAAAATTGACGGTCAGGCGGCAAGCGCGCTTGGTTATCTCGCTACTGCCGACAACAGCGTGACGGAATATTCGTTCACTATAAATGCAGCCGGTACAATCGGTATAGGCGGCGACGGTGGCGGCGCATATATTTACGGCTTGATTGTTGAGATTATAGGCTGATAGCCATAAGTAATTATTCGCAATATAAATGGCGCCCCGCGCGTACGCGCGGGGCGCTCTTTCTGCCTTAAAATATGTACCTGTATGCGGTTATATCGTTTTCAGCCGCGCGATTACCTCCTTCAGCTTTTTCCGCTTGAATCCGTCCAAAAGGGGATAGAGCGCGCTGTAAAAATTGTCCAGATCGGCGTTCGTAAGCCTGCCCTCGCGCTTGCCCCGTTCGGCCTCGGCAATTATCGTCTGCATAATCTGCGCCGTGCTTTTGCCGTTCATCGCGCGGGAGATAATCTTCGCCATTTCAACGGTATTGTCGAGCGCGTCCCCGCTTTTGTCCGAACCCTGCGTTTCCCCGCCGTTACCGCCCGTGGCCCCCGCGGGATTTTTTGCATTGGCATAGCTCTTAAAATCGTCCATAAAATTCCTCGCATATAATGTTATTAACAAAATATGCGGGAGAAAATTTTTATGCAACTTTTATTGGCGCTTGCGCTCATACTTATGTTGGGAGGCGGCGCGGGGAACAAGCCGCAAATTTCCGCCCCCGAAATGATGGAAATCATAAAATACGCGGCGGGCGACGGCAACGCGGACCAAACGCTGAAGGAGTTGGAGCAGGTCTCCTCCGTGCTGGAGGCGATAGCCCCGCTGGCCCGGGCCTTCGAGCCCGCGCAGGAGCAAAAAACTCAACACGTTCCGCCAAAAGAGGAGCAAACGGAGGGCGAAAAGGACGGTTTTAACCCCGCCGAGTGCGCCCTGCGGCCCATTGCCGACATTGCGGGCGACGGGATCTACAACGCCCTTGCGCGGGCCGTGATACGGCAGGCTTGACAATCCGCGCAATCTGTTATACAATACTCTTATGAAAATCGGAATTTCCACGGCGTCTTTCTTCCCACGCGAGGAGTGCGAAAACGCAATCGAAAAAATAAAAGAGCTCGGCGCGGACTGTGCCGAAGTGTTTTTGGGCACATTTTACGAATACCGCCCCGAATTTGCCAAGGCGCACAGGGAGGCGTTCGGCGGCATAGAAATCTCGGCGGTGCACGCGCTTTCGGGCAACTTCGAACCGCAACTCTTTTCAAGCTCCCGCCGCGTGCGCGGTGACGGCTTTTACTGGCTGGACCAACTGATGCGCTCGGCGCAGATTCTGGGCGCGCACAAATACACTTTCCACGGCTACATCGCCCGTTGCGCAAGCGGCAATACGGATGCGGAGGCCGAATATTTGGCGGAGGTGTGCGAGTTTTGCGCCCGCTACGGCGTGGACGTGTGTTTGGAAAACGTCAGCTGGTGCACCTACAACCGCCCCGGCCTGTTTGCGGAATTCAAAAAACGCTGCCCCCGCCTTGCCGCCGCGCTCGACTTAAAGCAGGCGCGCCGCTCGGGCTATCCCGTCGGCATGTACATCGAGGATATGCGGGGGGCAATCTCGCACGTGCACCTTTCGGACGTCGGCCAAAACGGCAAAATGTGCCTGCCGGGCAAGGGGATTTACAACTTCGAGGAAATTTTCAGGCGGCTCAAGGGCGCGGGCTTCGACGGACCCGCCGTGATAGAGGTTTACGGCGGCGACTACGGGCAATATTCCGAGCTGAAAACGTCTGTGGAATACTTGAAGGAAATCGACTATAAACTTAAATAATCGCAATTCCAACCGCGGCTCCCTTTGAGTCAAGGACGAGCGCGGAGTTCCCAAAACAGCACAGTGCGCTGTTTTGCCGCGCGAGATGAGTGAGCGCATACGTCCCGCGCGAACGGTGCCCGAACACGGCGCTATTCCTTACGCCGTGTGAGAAAGCTGTCACCGACAGGTGACTGAGGGGATTGCTTAAAGTTTGAATTGTGCAATTGTTCGTCCACAGCTATCGCAATAAAGACACTCGGATGCAACGTCACGTTGCTTTTGGGCGGCCCGAGCGTTTCGGCCTCAAATTGCGTTAGCCATACATTCCGCTGAGCGCTACAAAAAAATTTCAACACACAGGCGGCGGGCCGTTCGGCCCGCCGCTAAAATTATGTACACAGCAACCACAACCGTGCCCTCTTCCGTGATAACGGGGGAGGGTGTCACGAAGTGACGGGTGGGAGTGCCGCATTACGATTAACAAATACAATAATATTTTTCTTTTTTATATTTTGTCCCGCCCTCCCCAATATTGTAAATAATAGGGGGGCGTGCCGCATTCTAAATATTTATAAAGTAAATTACTCTGTGTCATTTCGAGCGTGAGCGGAGCGGTAAGCGAGAGAATCCCCTGGTGGGTTGCTCGGGGCCGGATAACACGGCAACCCAAAACTTAACAATATTTTGTCCCGCCCACCCTCCCCAATATTGTAAATAATAGGGGGACGTGCTGCAATTTAAACTAATTGAAAAGTCCATTAAAGCGTGGCGGGAGCCGCAACCAAAAAGTTTCGCGGGGCGGACCTGTCGTCCGCCCCGCGGCGTCTATTTTTAAAATAAATCTTCCATTTTTAAATTCAGAACTTTGGCGATATAAAATACCTCTTTATCCGTGGCGCACCGCACCTGCCCCTCCAACTTGGAATAGCTTGTGGGGTTAACGTCCAGACCCTCGGTCTGCAGGCGAGCGACAAAATCTTTTTGGCTTATCCCGCGCTCCTTGCGCAGCCGCTCAACGTTTTTGCCTATTAAGTTGCGGTCTCCGTAAAGTTTTGTACGTTTTTTCATACTGCGTTTAAAGCGGCTTTCTGCCGAGGATATAGTCTGTTGAGCATTTAAGCGTTTCCGCTATTTTAACAATACTGTCTACATTCGGCGTGCGCGCGCCGCGCTTCCATGCAAAATAGGCTCCGTCTTGAATGTCCAGCTCCCTGCAAAAGCGATATGCCGTCATTCCGTTTTCGCCCGGTATTTTGGCAATCCGTTCCGAAAAGGGCGGGCAGGGCGAATACTCTCTTACCTCATAGTTTTCGGTAAGTCCCAAAAGATAGTCGGTAGAGCATTTAAAATAATCCGCGATCATTACCAAAATATCGATTCCGGGCGCGTGTTCGCCCCTCAAATATCTTGTAACGGTAGAGGTCTGTACCCCTAAATCTGTTGCAACCGCTTTTGCCGTTTTGTTGTTAATAATCATAAGCTCGCGCAGCGTCTCATAAAAGTTCGACAAAATAAACATAAAATACACCCTTTTCAACAACGTGGCCGCAACCAAAAAGTTTCGCGGGGCGGACCTGTCGTCCGCCCCGCGGCGTCTATTTTAAAATAAATCTTCCATTTTTAAATTCAGAACTTTGGCGATATAAAATACCTCTTTATCCGTGGCGCACCGCACCTGCCCCTCCAACTTGGAATAGCTTGTGGGGTTAACGTCCAGACCCTCGGTCTGCAGGCGAGCGACAAAATCTTTTTGGCTTATCCCGCGCTCCTTGCGCAGCCGCTCAACGTTTTTGCCTATTAAGTTGCGGTCTCCGTAAAGTTTAGTCCGCTGTTTCATACCGTATCCAAAAATTCTTTTTTGGAATTATATCATCAAATATTATTGACTTAATTCCAAAACGGAATTATAATAGATTTAATAAAAATTTTTAAAGGGGTACAGTATGGAAAAACACGAGATGTCTGCGGAAACAAAAAAACGTTTGACGGAAGAAAAATCTTTCACGGGAGAGGAACTTATCGGTGAAATATATCCTGTCCTGACCGATTATTTTGAGTGCAAACAAATTGCAGTGAAGGACGGGGCCGTCGTTATGGAATTTTATAACGGCCAACGCTTTGCGATAAAAGCGGAGCAATTATAAAAACAGCCCCGCGGGCGGAACAAAATCCGCCCGCGGGGCTTGCCTGTTTAACGCATAGCGTCGTGTCGCGGGTGCACGCTCCGCCAAAAATAATAAATAAAAACCAAAAAACACAATTTTTTCGCGCGCGCACATACTATATATGGTATAGGCGGAACCGCCTCAAAAAATATAAAAATTAATTTTGATTTTGTCAAAAAAACCTTTAAAAAAAGTTGACACATTTGATTTAGTTTGATATCATATAAAAGCTGTCAATCCGACAGCGTTGTTTTTCGTATGAGAAACAGCAAACGCTGCTGTAGCAGCAAAAACGAAGCTTAACAACTGCATAGAAGAGAAGAAAGTAAGTACAAAAAAGGCAATTTTAGATTAATGAAGGTTAATAGCATAAGATT
>CANRKK010000001.1 GCA_947631195.1 uncultured Clostridia bacterium | reverse complement strand
GCCATAGCTTCTACCGACGTCGATGCCCTTATGACGAAATATCTGAACCGGCAGTCGATGTCTATGACCTACTTCCTTGGCGAGCTTGAAATAGAGTACAAAACAGGCGATCCCATTAATATCTATACGGGAATTTGCAGCCCTTACCAATTTTCCGGCGCATTCGGTAGCAGTGTGGACGGTGTTGATATGTACCTGATGGTAAAGGTGGCAAACGCGCTTGAAATGCACCCTGTATTCAACGATTGGGGTTATGTGGCTGCGTATAATGCAGTTAAAAACGGCACGGGTGATATATTGGCCACAGCTGTGGCAAAGACCCCCGAAGTTGAGGCGGACTTCTATGTAAGCGATGTCTACTCCACGGGTTACCAAAGTATAGTTTCAGACAAAAACGAGGCGTTTACGACCATTGCGCAGTTAAAGGGCAAGAAGATAGGCGTAATCGCAGGCCGCCCCGGGCAGACTATAGTGGAAAAAGCAATAAAGGACGGCGAACTTAAAGACAGCGGCGCGGAAGTTGTGGTGTTCGATACCGACGCGGAGGCATATGCCTCCTACCAAGTGCTGGGCTGCGACGTGGTTGTGGCAGACGAGTATTCCGCAAAAGCTATGTTAAAGTCAAGATAGAACATTGTATGTATTTTTATGTACAGTTCATTTTTTCTCCATATAGAATCTGTGTCGAAGATTTTCTTCACAGATTCTTTTGGCAGAAAGGGAAAATTATCTATTTATCAAAAGGATAAGTATATGAAGAAAAATATTTTACTTGTGCTTGTTGCCATCGTATGCGCGTTTTGTTGCGCGTTCGGATTCGCGGCTTGCAATAACGGCGAAGAAACGCCGCCCGCCTCGACAGTAAAGCCCAAGCACACGGGCAAACTCGCCGAGGGATACGTGGAGAAATACGACGACTTTACGGGCGTTATACATTGGGTAAAAAACGAAAGTACGGGCTTTGAGATTTATTCGAGAATCTATCGCCCCAAAGATTTTGACGAAACCAAAAAATACCCTCTGCTTATCATGTGCCACGGTTTCAATGCCCATTCGCAGGACGGTAATTCCACTATGGTTTCCAATACCGTAGCGCAGGGCATTGTGTGCGTCACGTTCGATTTCTGCGGCGGCGGAACCGTTTTGAACAACAGCGAAGGCAAAACTACGGACATGTCCGTTCTTACCGAAATCTCCGACCTTGAAACAATTATAGCCGAAATGCAGCAGATGAGCTATATCGACACGTCTAAAATTGCTTTATACGGACAGAGTTTCGGCGGCATGGTGGCCTCGGTCACGGCGGCAAGGCACAACGACGAGGTTGCCGCGCTTATTTTGCAGGCTCCCGCAATAGGCTTTGCGGACAGAGGCGGTTATACCTCCAAGGACGAGATTCCCGAAACGTCTATCCTCAACTATATGAAAGTCGGCAAGAAGTTCTTCCTCGACGCGTGGGATTTCGATTCATGGAGTGAAATCGGCAACTATAAGAAGGACGTGCTCATAATGTACGGCACCGGGGACGACATGGTAAGCCGCGATACCATTGACCGGGCAAGTGAAATTTACGGGGAAGAGCATTGCACCGTATGTATAGTGGAAGGCGCTCCCCACAGTTTCAGCAATGAAGATTATCGCAAGGTCTTTGACGATATGAACAACTTTTACGTTAAAACGGGGCTTATAAGCAAAGCGTCCTGATTTAACGGTCACAAATTTTTAAAAATTATTATGAAATGCAATTCTTTAAAAAATAAAGGAGATATGCTGTATGGAATTTGAAAATCGCGAATTGATTTTTAAAGCGTCTCATATGCATAAGGCGTTTGGGCCTACCATCGCGCTTAAAGACGTCGATTTCGAATTGCACCGCGGCGAGATAAGGGGACTGATCGGTGAAAACGGTTCGGGCAAGTCCACGATAATGTCCATTGCCGCAGGCATGCAAACGGCGACCTCCGGCGAAATGTTTTATAAAGGTCAGCCTTGGGCGCCCAAGAGCATGCTTGAAGGGCAAAACGGCGGCATTGCAATGATTTTGCAGGAGTCGAACACCATTCCCGGCGTAACGGTTGCCGAAAATCTGTTTGCCGGCCGTGAAAAAGAATTTGCCAGGTTTGGTTTTATCAACATACTTAAAATGTATAAGGCCGCCGACGCAGTTCTTGCAAAATTCAACATAACCGCGTTTAAGGGCAGTACTAAAATCAACACTTTGAGCTTTGAAACGAGAAAACTTATCGAAATTATCCGCGCCATGGAAAAAGATCCGGAAATTCTGGTTGTCGACGAAACGACTACGGCCTTATCGTTCGACGGCCGCGAGATACTTTACGGTATAATCAAAGATATGGCGGAAAAGGGTAAGGCTGTCGTATTTATCTCGCACGACCTCGACGAGATAATGGATAAATGTACCCATGTAACCGTTCTCCGCGACGGCGAGATTATAGACACGCTTGAAAAGAAGGATTTCGACGCAAAGAAAATTTCAACTCTTATGGTCGGCCGCGATATCGGCGACGCGTACTACCGCGACGATTTCGAAGCGACTGCGGGCGAAGAGGTCGAGCTTGAGTTCAAAGACGTTACTTATCAAGGCATAAAAGATTTCAATTTGCAGGTTCACAAAGGTGAAATTGTAGGCATAGGCGGGCTTTCCGACTGCGGCATGCATATAATCGGGCAACTTGCTTTCGGCGCAAGGAAACCCACTGCGGGCAGCGTGGAAAGGAGGGGCAAACCCGTCAAATCGCCTTCCAAGGCAATAAAATCGGGCATAGGTTATGTATCCAAAAACAGGGATACCGAAGCGCTTATGCTCGAGGCGCCCATAAAAGCAAATATTTTGTTGCCTTCGTTGGACAGGATATCTAAATTCACTTTTATAAGTCCCAGAACGGAAAACGAAATAGTGGAGCAGGAAATTAAGAATTTGTCCATCAAATGCCACAATTCCGGTATGTACGTTTCCAAACTTTCGGGCGGCAACAAGCAAAAGGTTTCGTTCGCAAAATGGACGGCGGCAAAATCGGACGTGATTATAATGGATTGCCCCACGCGAGGCGTAGACGTTGCGGTTAAGCAGGCAATGTACAAAATTATAAACGACATGAAAAAGTCCGGCAAAGCCATTCTTTTGATAAGCGAGGAAATGGCCGAGCTTATAGGTATGTCGGACAGACTGATTGTCATGAAAGACTTTAAAATCTCACACGAGTTCGAACGTTCAAAAGATCTTAAAGAAACGGATATAATCGAATACATGCTTTAAGGAGACGAAAAATGAAAAATAAAGAAGATAAAGTAGAAAAAATCGAATCGACCCCTGCCGCAGATGGAGATTTAAACAAGTCTTCGGGCGGCACAGCCGTTGCCCAAAAGACGGGTTTTGTGCAAAAAGTCGTAAACGCTTTCAAAAATTTCTTCGCGCGTGAGCACCTGAAAGAATTTTTAAGAAACCATATTTACGACATATGCGCGTTGGGCGGCCTTATTATCTGCCTTATAATCTTTACGATTGTACCCGGACGTCACCCCAGAGACGGAAAACTTCTTTTATGGCGTCCGCAAACAGTTAAGGCTTTAATATCGCAGGTCAGCGTATATTTCATTCTCGCCATAGGCGCGGTATTCATCTACCTTATGGGCTGTATGGATATATCGGTCGGCTATCAGGTGGGCGTATTTGCGGCGGTATTCATCATAGTTGCCAATTTAAGCAATCTGTTTGTTGCGCTTTTGGTAATACTTATCATGGGCATTGCCTGTGCAATCTTCAACGCATATGTTGGCGCATACGTCAAACTTCCCACGGTAATGAGTTCGGTTATTTTGATGCAACTCTTTAACGGCGTGCTGTTATCGATGTACGGAGATAAGGGGGTGAATTCGTATTCACTGACTATGGATCTTCAAGCCGTTGTGGGTTCGACTTGGTTCAGGGTAATCGCGCTTGTTACGCTTGCCTTAATTGCATTCTATTTCTTAACATTTACCAAAGTCGGAAAGAGGAGCAGGGCGATAGGCACAAACAAACGAGCGGCAGACTTGGCGGGCGCTAATCTGCTTGCGACCAGAATAGTCTGCTACATTATATTCTCTTTATTCCTTTGTTTCGGCGCGGTTATGCTCATTTCAAGAAGCAACAGCGTTGCGTCGGCGGATACCACGTCCTACCAGATGGATATCATGATTATGCTTCTTATGGGCGGTATGCCGCTTTCCGGAGGCATGAAGGGCAAACTCTTTAACGCTATAGTCGGTACGTTCACCTACGTCCTTTTAAATATGGGGCTTACCCTGTGCGGAGTTGAGGTGGCATACATTATGCTGGTTAAATCCGCGGTGTTCGTAACGATCGTATGCTTGACCTGCAGAAAACCCGGCAACCTGTTGCCGAGATAAATAAAATTTATTTTAGGAGATAATAAAAAATGAAAAAATCTATTTTAAAGAAGATAGGCGCAATTCTCTTAACGGCGGCTGTAGCGGGCTCGGTTGGCGCCCTTGCCGCATGCGGCGGCGAAGGCGGCGGTGGCTCTGGCACCGGCGGTGGTGGCAGTTCCAGCCAGTACGGCGGCAAAATTTTCATCGGCGTCCAGCAGACACGCGGCAACACCTATGAAGCTATGTGCAAATTCCTCGACGCTTTAAAGCCGGAATTGAATTTCGACTACCAGATAGCGCAAATGAGCTATTCGGATGCCAGTAACCTCACGCTTATAGAAAACGCAATCATGAAAGGTGCAATCGGTATTATAACTATGACCGAGATGGAAATGGGAACCACGCAACAGGTTATCGAGCTATGCGAAGAAGAAGGCGTATACTATGGGGGCTATATGTCCGACTTTTGGAAGACTTCCGCCACGCCGACAACGGGCAAAGCTCCCAAAGACAGCAAGTATTACCTCGGTTCGGTTTCCGACGGCGAGCTCGACACCGAGACTACGGCAACCTGGCTTTTTGAAGCCGTTAAAGAATCTCCGTACAGGAAGATAGTTTTAACACGCTCTCCCGAGTATGCGTATCCCCGTTCCGTCGAGTCTGCAAAAACGTTCAAAAAACTCGTAGACAAGTACAACGAGGAAAACGAGGATGATTTTGAATTGTGGACGGAAGGCACCGACGGTCCGGCTTTCGAATTGGATTACGGCCTTCCTGCGACGTTTGCACCCCAATTGACAAAATGGCAGGACTGGGGCGGTAAGGACCTTGCACTGGTCGGCCTCAACTACTGTGCGGGCACCATAATGGGTATGACCACGTACGCCGACTCGAAATTCCCCATCTTCAACGCAGGCTGGGATGATGACGTAGCCAAGCAATTCGGCGCTTTGGATAACGCAAGCAAGCCTGTAAAGGCCCTCTGCCAGACCCCTTGCGAGACTATAATTTATCCGCTTGTAAGAATGTTGAACGCCGTTAACGGTACCCCCTATGCAGACGAACCCACCAATCCCGATGATAAGATTATAGAGGCCAAGTACTGCCATATCGAATCCGCAAAGGATATCGAGGACGGCAAAACGCATTGCATGAATTTCAACGACGCACGCGACCTTAAATACGCTCTCATAAGCCCTGCGGAAGTAAAGGACCTCCTTGCAGCCAACGGCGGTACGTTTGCACAACTCAAATCCACTATTGCAAGCTGGGACACCGAATATATTTTAAGGCGCGAAATAAAGTAGTTTTAATAAGTTTTAAAGAGGAAAAATATGAAAGTAACCCAAAAGCAGGTTAAAAATGCATCAAAAAAGTGTGCGGCGGTTTTCGTTTTACCCGTTTTGATATATTTGATATTGATGTTTATAAGCCTGCGCAATCCTTCAAACGTATATAATATTTTCAGCGAGGCAACCATCAAACCCATATTGGTAGAAGCCTCTTACGTAACAATCGTTGCTTTGGGTATAGGCTTCCAGCTTAAATACGGAAGATTCGACTTTGCGGGCGGCGCAATCATTGTCGTATCCGCAGTTGTCGGAGGTTTACTGTCGTCCAAAATGATCGGCGAGGGCGCGGCGGTAGGTTGGCCGTTGCTTTTGTTGACCTGCGTTTTGGTTGCGGTTGCCCTTTCGGTAATAAACGCCTCTGTTTACGTATGGCTTAAAATACCAATTTCGGTATGTTCGCTTGCGCTTGCGTTTCTGTTCGAATCGATACCCGGACTTCTTTTGGGTACCAAACCCGGGCCGGAGATTCAGTTTGCCACAGGATACAATGTGCTGGGTAAAACGTATTTGGTATTGTTGCCTCTTGCCATTGCCGTCATAATATATATAGTTTACGACAAGTTTACGGTTGTAGGCAGACAATCCAAACTTTTGGCCAATAACCAGCTTTCCGCAGTCAATATAGGTATCAACGAGAAGAAGAACACGATTTATGCCTATATCGTTTCGGGAATTTTATTCGGTCTGGCAGGCGCAATCTATGCCACTAAGAGCAGGCTGGCCCCCGTAGAGGCTCCTTTGGCTACGACGGGCACGCTGTTCTCCAACATCATCCCTTCGCTTGTGGGTCTTTTCCTGTCACGCTGGATTGACGACAGTGCAGGCACGTTTATAGGCGCATTGACCATACAGATACTTTATTACGGCCTCGGCTTGCTCGGAGTTAAAAACGGCGGCTTAAAGCTGTTCTATGCCGGTTTCCTTGCCATATTTATCTTTATAAGCGGTTTCTGGGATCAGATTTGGATTTTTCTTAAAAATCTATTTAAGAAAATTACGCAAAAACTTGCTCCAAAAGTAAAAAGTCAATAACATGGCAGGGGCAATCATAGGGATATGATTGCCCCTGTTTTAAAGCCTTACAACGCCCCGGAATCGGAAGGAGGTATTCAAAATGGATCTTAAATCAAAACCTTTTTATTTAAACAACGAGGAGGCCGGATGGGTGAAAAAAACCCTTTCCGGAATGTCCACGGAAGATAAAATCAAACAACTTTTCATAGATATGGCGGCGCCGGTTCCCGAAGAAATAATTAAAAAAATAGCGGGCGAACACAAAGCCGGCGGACTGCGCTATATGAACAGGGACGGATTGTCGATATCAAAACTTATTTCAAGCTATCAGCAAGCAAGTGAAATTCCGCTGATAGTAGCCGCCAATACCGAGGCGGGAGGCAACGGCGCATGCTCGGACGGCACGGAAGTGGGAAATGAAACCAAAATTTCGGCTACAGGCGACGTGAGATACGCCGCCGCGCTCGGTGAGATTTCGGCAAAAGAGGCAAGGGCAGTAGGCTGTAACACCCTTTTTGCGCCCATTGTCGACATCCACCGCAATTTCCGCAATCCGATAATTGCCACAAGAACCTTCGGAAGCGACGAACAAAAGGTAGCCGAATATTCAAAAGCCTACCTGAATGCCGCCCATAAAGAGGGTGTTGCCTGCGTTTGCAAGCATTTTCCGGGCGACGGGATAGACGAAAGAGACCAACACCTTTCAAACTCGGTCAACAGCCTGTCTTGCGAAGAATGGGACAAAACTTTCGGTTACGTCTATAAGGAAATGATTGAAGCGGGCGTAGAGGGAATTATGGTGGGCCATATTCTATTGCCCGCATACGAACGTAAATTCAATCCCTCGCTCGAAGGCAAGGCGTGCATGCCCGCAACGCTCAGCAAATATTTATTGCAGGACTTACTAAGAAAACAACTCGGCTTCAACGGGTTAATCATAACCGATGCAAGCCATATGGTGGGCATGACGGGACGTTTGCCGAGAAAAGACATAATTCCCATAGCCATAGCGGCCGGATGCGACATGTTCCTGTTTTATAACGATTACGAGGAAGATATTGCTTACGTTAAAGAAGGCATTGAACGCGGTATTTTGTCCCTTGAACGGCTTGACGAAGCCATCACGCGCATACTTGCCTTCAAGGCGCACCTTAAATTGAATAAAACGCATACCACCGGCGATTTGTCTGTTATCGGTTGCGAAAAACATAAGGCGGTTGCAGAGGAGGTTTCCGGCAGGGCGGTTACGCTGGTCAAATCCAACCAAACGGGCGTGTTGCCGCTGTCGCCGCAGAAATACAAAAAAATATTGTTGGTGCCGCACAACAGTTCCAATCCTTTTAATACTTACACGACGGGTAAAAAGGTTAAATATTACGAAATAGTAAAAGCCGAGCTTGAAAACCGTGGTTTTGAGGTAGAAATTTACACGCCCGTCCTTGAACAGCTTGCCCATGCCGGCGAAGAACAGACAAAGGAAATAATGGATAAGCTGTATACTTCCAAGAGCGCTATAAAAACTTTCACGCAGAAATATGACCTTATTATCCAGATGGCAAATATCCCCGGCAACGGGGTGGTGCAGAGAATAGACTTTGCGCTTACCAAAGGCAGTATAGATATACCTTGGTACGTACACGAGTTACCGGTCGTATTTGTTTCGGTAAATTCGCCGTTCCACCTGATAGACGTGCCTCAGGTACAGACATATATCAATTGCTATGACGCAAACATACATACAATGAAAGCGCTTTGCAAAAAACTGACAGGCGAAGAAAGTTTTACGGGCGTTTCACCCGTAGATGCATTCTGCGGCGGCGAAGATACAAGATGGTAAAGGAGTGAATTATGGCCAACAAATTTTTATATCCCCAAAACAGCGCGACAAGGCAGGTTGTGGACCTTTCTGGCATGTGGAAATTTGCTTTCGACTTTGAAAGCGAGGGCGACGCAAAAGACTATAAAAACGGTATTCCCGAGGGAATAATGTTGCCTGTTCCCGCAAGTTTCGCCGATTTCTTCACCGAAAAACAGTATAAGGAATATACGGGCGATTTTTGGTACGAAACTTCCTTTTATGCCGACGGCGCATGGGCGGACAGGGACGTGGATATCCGTTTTTACGCGGCGGCGCACGTTGCCGAAGTATATTTTAACGGGGAGAAAGTAGCATATCACCACGGCGGATTTCTGCCCTTTACCGTAAATATAAACAAGTTGCTGAAGTACGGCGAACCCAACCGCATAGTCGTTAAGCTCAATAACGAGCTTTCCCATACGACTTTGCCTTGCGGCGAGTTTAAAACGCTTAAAAACGGCAGGAAGCTTACTACTCCGTACTTCGATTTCTTCAACTATGCCGGTCTTATCCGCCCCGTAAAACTTGTAATTACGCCAAAAAATTCCATCGTCGATATCACCGTCAACCACAGGACGGAAGGCACAACGGCCTATACCGATTACACCGTGGAAACGGTGGGGAAAGGTGAAATACAGGTGGAGGTTTTTGACGAAAACCGTCAAAAGGTTGCATGCGTTACGGGCAATAGCGGAACGGTTGAAATTAAAAACGCGCACCTTTGGCAACCGCGTAACGCCTATCTGTACACATTTGAGTTTACTTTGACGAAAAACGACACGGTTTACGATAAGTACTCTTTGGATATAGGTATCCGCACGGTAAAGGTAGAGGGCAACCGCATTTTAATTAACGGCTCGCCCGTGTATTTCAAGGGTTTCGGCAAGCACGAGGACAGCGCGGTCAGCGGCAGGGGATTTAATCTTCCGTTCATAAAACTTGATTTTGAGCTGATGAAATGGATAGGCGCAAATTCTTTCCGCACCAGCCACTATCCGTACAGTGAAGAAATTTATCAACTTGCCGACAGGGAAGGATTTTTGGTTATAGACGAATTGCCTGCCGTCGGAATGTTGGTCTCCACGAGAAACGCAGTGGATGCGGCCACGGCGGCAAAGATAAAGCCCTTTTTCGAAGAAGAGATTGTGCAGACCGTTACGCTTAAAAATCATCTGAACACCCTTGAAGAGTGCATACAGAGGGATAAAAACCACGCTTCGGTAGTGGCATGGTCCCTTCTTAACGAGCCGGACACTACGGGCTCGGAAAAAGCCGTAAATTATTTTAAGACCCTTTTCGACAGGTGCGCCGAACTTGACGTGCAGAAACGTCCCCGCAGTTTTGCGCACATAATAGCTTCCCAACCGGACAAATGTATGTGTACGCATCTTACCGACTTTGTCATGCTTAACCGCTATTACGGCTGGTATCTTTTGAGCGGTTACGAGATAGAGGACGGGTTCAAACGTCTCGACGAGGAGCTTTCAAAATGGGATAAAACGGGCAAGCCCGTAATGTTTACCGAATACGGAACGGATGCGTTGCAAGGTCTGACAAGGCTTCCCGCCATTCAGTGGACGGAAAATTATCAGGAAGAATTCCTTGAAGGCTACCATAAAGTTTTCGATAAACACGCCTGCGTTATGGGTGAGCAGATCTGGAACTTCGCTGATTTCCAGACGACGGAGGGGATTTTACGCGTAGACGGCAATAAAAAGGGCATATTTACAAGGGAACGTAATCCAAAGAGCACGGCGTTCAATCTCAAAAAACGTTGGGACAGTTTGCCAACCGATTACAAAGGAAACAAATAACATGTCTTGTCCTCTTTCAATATTTAAAAAAACAAAAAAATATTTACTTTGCGTCGACAGCGACGGCTGTGCAATGGACACAATGAACATTAAGCACATAAAGTGTTTCGGCCCGAAATTTGCAGAGGTGTTCAACATAACGGAAAACGTTCAGGCCGTTCTCGATAGGTGGAACGATATTAATTTATACGAGATAACCCGCGGGATAAACAGATTCAAGGGGCTGGCACAGATTTTATGCGAGCTCAACCCCAGAGACGCGGAGCGCCTTGCTTTTAAAGAGTGGGCCGACGGTGCCAAAGAGCTTTCAGAAAGCTCCCTCAAAAATAAGATTGAAGAGGGAGGCGGAGATATTTTCAAAAAAGCTCTTTTGTGGTCGCAACTGACAAATGCCGCGATTGCAGAGCTGTCCGATGACGATAAAAAGGCTTTTGAGGGCGTACGTGAGGCCCTTAAAGAAGCGCGCAATACGTTCGATATCGCCATAGTATCCTCGGCCAATTTTGCTGCGGTGAAAGAGGAGTGGGAACGCTGTAAACTTTTGGAACTTACCGATTGCATAACTACCCAACAGGATGGCAGTAAGGCGTACTGTATAGCCGAGCTCATTAAAAAAGGTTACGAACCGTCGGACGTGGTAATGGTAGGTGATGCGCTGGGCGATTTAGAGGCGGCGGAAAAGAACAGTGTTTCGTTTTATCCGATTTTGGTAAACCGCGAAGAAGAAAGTTGGCGTAACATCGGCAACGCGCTCGAAGGTTTTGTAAGCGGCAAAAAATTAGATTTCAAAGAACAATTCACAAAAAATTTTAAGTAGATGAAGATATGATTGATCTGAAAAAATCCCCATTCAATTTAAACGACGAAGATATTGCGTGGGTGCAGGACACAAAAAGCAAAATGACCCCGGATGAAAAGATAGGGCAACTTTTTGTTCCTATTGGCTATGAAACAAACCCGTCTTATCTTGAAAACGCGCTTTTACGCTATCATATAGGCGGAGTTATGTATCGCCACGGTAGCGGAAAAGAGTTGCAGGAAACTTTCCGCTACATGCAAACTCACAGCAAAGTCCCGCTACTTATAGGCGCAAATCTCGAATTCGGCGGCGCGGGCATAGCTTCGGACGGAACGTATTTCGGTAGCCAGATGTCCGTTGCCGCGACGGGCGACAGCGAACAGGCGTACCGCCTCGGAAAAATTTCGTGTGCGGAGGCCAAGGCCGTCGGTTGCAATTGGAGCTTTGCGCCCGTAGTGGATATCGATTTGAATTACCACAACCCCATAACCAATACCCGTACATATGGAAACAACGCCGGCTTTGTTTTAAAATGCGGTTTGGCATATAAGCGCGGAGCCGACGAAGAGGGTGTGGCGGTTGCAATAAAGCACTTTCCCGGCGATGGCGTGGACGAAGTGGACCAGCACATACTTTGTTCTGTAAATTCGCTGACGTGCGGGGAGTGGGATAAAACATACGGCAAAGTGTACAAAGGACTTATAGACGCCGGAGCTATGACAGTAATGGTGGGGCATATCGCCCAGCCGGCGTATGAAGAGCGGATAAGCGGCCAAAAGAAAAATATGCTTATACCTGCCACTCAATCTCCGGCTTTGCTTAAAGGACTTTTAAGGGAAAAGCTCGGCTTCAACGGCGTTATAGTTACGGATTCAACCTGTATGGTGGGATTCGGCGTAGTAAATCCAAGGCGTGTCAGTGTGCCGTACGCAATAGAAAGCGGTTGTGATTTGTTTCTTTTCAATAAAGATTTGGGCGAGGATTTCGCCTATATGAAGGCCGGTTACGAAAGCGGGATTTTGTCCGAAAAGCGGCTTGACGAAGCTTTGACGCGCATATTGGGAATGAAGGCGGCGCTGGGTTTGAATAAAAAGGACGGAACCGAAATAATCCCCGACGAGTCCGCGCTTGAAATTCTGAATAACAAGAAGCATAAGGCTTGGGCAAAAGAATGCGCGGATAAGTCGATTACCCTTGTAAAGGATACACAAAACGCATTGCCTCTCAGCCCCCAAAAGACCAAAAAATTATTGCTTGAAGTTTTGGGCGAAAATCCGTCTTGTGGGCGCATTGAAAAAATATACAAGGAATTGCTTGAAAGGGTGGGATTTTCGGTGTCGGTGTACAGGCGCGAAGATTTCGGCAATATGGATTTCAGCGTCGAAACATTTAAAAGCAAGTACGACGCCGTGCTGTATATAGGTAACATGCAGAATGCTTCCAATCAGGTAACAAACCGCTATCAGTGGTATACGTTTTTCGGAAACGGCAATAACTGCCCGTGGTTCACGGCGGAAGTGCCGGTGGTTTACATAAGCCACGGTAATCCGTATGCGCTGTTGGATGCGCCTCAAATAAAGACGTACATCAACGCCTATTCCAATCACGACGACGTAATTAAAGCTGCGGTAGAAAAACTTTTGGGGCGGAGTCCCTTCATGGGCGTAAGTCCCGTAGACCCTTTCTGCGGTAAAGAATATCTTAAATACTGAGGAACTGAAAATGAAGAAGGCGTTTATTTTTGATTTGGACGGCGTTTTGTGCTTTACGGATAAGTATCATTATGAGGCGTGGAAGACGGTTGCCGATAAACTTTGTATACCTTTCGACGAAAGTGTCAACGACAGGCTTCGCGGCGTGTCCAGAATGGAGAGTTTGGAAATAATTTTGTCCTTGGGAGATAAAACTTATTCCGAAGAAGAAAAGATTAAACTCGCAGAGGAAAAGAACGGCGTTTACCGTAAACTGCTGGAAAATATGACGCCTTCCAACGTATCGGACGAGGTACGCCGAACATTGGAAGAACTCAAAAGTCGCGGCTACAAACTTGCCGTAGGCTCCTCGTCAAAGAATACACCGCTCATACTCGAAAAGTGCGATTTAAAAAAATACTTCGACGCCGTTTCCGACGGCAACAATATTAAACATTCCAAACCGGATCCCGAAGTTTTTCTCAAAGCGGCGGAATTCTTAGGTTTGGGAAGCGGGGATTGTTACATAGTCGAGGACGCGGAAGCGGGTATAGATGCGGGCAAGGCAGGCGGTTTTACCACTATAGGCATAGGTTGCGCCGCACGCTACGAAAAAACGGACATATGTATAAATACTTTTAAAGATATTTTACAAACGGCTGTATAAAGCTACAATCAAATCAATCAAGGAGGCTAAAAGTTATGAAAATGACGTTCAGGTGGTACGGGGAGAAGGATTGCATACCTTTGAACTATATCAAACAGATACAGGGCATGACGGGCGTGGTTACGGCCGTATACGATGAACCTGTGGGCGCGGTTTGGAGTATAGACAAGCTGTTACATCTTAAAAAACTGTGTAACGACGCGGGGCTTGAGATGGAAGTTATAGAGTCTGTGCCCGTGCACGAGGATATTAAACTCGGTAAACCTACGAGGGATAAATACATAGAAGCGTACAGGCAGAATATAATTAACTGCGGCAAGGCGGGCGTCAAGTGCATCTGCTATAACTTTATGCCTGTATTCGACTGGTTCCGCACCAATTTATACTATAAGCATACAGACGGAGCCACTTCGCTTTCATACAGCGAAGAGGACTTTGCCAAACTCGATAAACACAACTTGCGTTTGCCGGGTTGGGATGAAAGCTATACGCCCACAGAACTGAACGGGTTGCTGAAAGAATACGAGGGTGTGACTCACGAAAAGCTGTTTGATAACTTTGTATACTTTTTAAAAGCAGTTATGCCCGCGTGCAACGAGGCGGACGTAAATCTTGCCGTTCATCCCGACGATCCTCCTTGGGATATATTCGGTTTGCCGAGGATAGTCGGCCGCGAAGAAGACTACGACAAGCTGTTCAAAGCCGTGCCCGACAAACACAACGGAATAACCTTCTGCACGGGTTCTTTGGGTGCAGGCAGATTCAACGATTTGCCCAGGATGGCGGCAAAATATGCAGACAGGATATACTTTGCGCATTTAAGACAGCTGAAATACACTTCCGAAACCGACTTTTACGAAAACGGTCATATGACGGACTGCGGAAACGTGGACATATATGCGATAGTAAAGGCTTTGGAGGAAAACGGCTTTAACGGATATCTCAGACCCGACCACGGCAGAAACGTGTGGGGCGAGGATGCAAAACCCGGTTACGGACTGTTTGACAGGGCTATGGGAGCTGCATATCTCAGCGGATTATTCGAAGCAGTAAAAAAGGATTTACAAAACAAATAAGGAGATTAAAAATGAAATTACCTTTTAGCGTTAATTTAAAAGACAAAGTGGTAGTAATAACAGGCGCGGCGGGCGTGATATGTTCTCATCTAGCAAAGGCTATTGCTCAATGCGGCGCAAAAGTGGCGATTCTTGACAGAGACGCGGAGAAGGCGCAGGAGTTTGCCGAAACGTTGGTTGCCGAAGGCTATAAGGCAAAGGGATTTGAGGCCAATGTGCTTATAAAAGAATCTCTCGAAAAGTGTCACGAGGAAGTTTTAAAAACTTTCGGCAAGTGCGACATTTTGATCAACGGTGCCGGCGGCAACAATCCGCGGGCCACGACCGACAACGAGTATGCCGAGCTTGGCGATGAAACAAGGGGAATTAAAACCTTTTTCGATCTGGAACAGTCTGGCGTGGAGTTTGTGTTCAATCTCAACTTTATCGGCACGCTTTTGCCTACGCAGGTGTTCTCCAAGGATATGGTAGGCAGAAAAGACTGTAACATATTAAACATTTCGTCTATGAACGCATATACCCCGCTCACCAAAATCCCCGCATATTCGGGCGCAAAGGCGGCAATATCCAACTTTACCCAGTGGCTTGCGGTACACTTCTCGCATATAGGTATCCGTGTAAACGCAATCGCTCCGGGGTTCTTCTCCACAAAGCAGAACGAAAAACTCCTGTGGAATGACGACGGCACTCCCACGGCGCGAACAGGAAAAATTCTTGCGGCTACGCCAATGGGCAGGTTCGGGGTGGTCGACGATCTGGTTGGCGCGACGCTCTATCTTATTAGCAGTGAGGCCGCCGGTTTTGTAACGGGGGTATGTATTCCAATCGACGGTGGGTTCTCGTCGTACAGCGGCGTTTAAATTTTATAGCCAATTAAAGTAAAATGGGGTCGGGGATATTTACCCTGGCCCTTAAAAATTAAAATCGGGTAAATCATGAAAAATTCCCAAAAATATTTAAAGTTACTTTCCAATACCTTTCCCACAGCCCGTAAAGCAGCCTCTGAAATTATTAATCTTTCAGCCAATTTAAATTTGCCAAAAGGCACCGAACATTTTATTTCCGATATCCATGGCGAGTATGAGGCGTTCAACCATATTTTGAAAAACGGTTCGGGGTCCATATCAAAAAAAGTGGACGATGAGCTTGGCGGAGAACTTACGCAGAAGCAAAAAAAATCGCTTTGCACGCTTATTTACTATCCGGAAGAAAAATTAGAGCTTATCGAAAAAACAGAAAAAGATTTTTACGGTTGGTGCAAGCAGACTCTTTTATATCTGATACGCATTACGCGGAGAATGGTGTCCAAGTATAACCGCATAAAAGTCAAAGCCGCCGTCAAACCCGAATATTGGTATATTATCGCCGAGCTTTTATCCGAACGCGCCGAAGTTCCCGACAAAAAATTGTATTATGGCGAGATAATTCAAGCTATCATAGAGACGGAAAGCGCGAAGGCATACATATCCGAGTTTTGCCGCCTTATCCAAACGCTTGCCATAGAACGGTTGCATGTTTTGGGGGATATATTTGACAGAGGAAACGGTGCGGAACACGTAATGGAGAGGCTTATCGGTTATCATTCGGTGGATATAGAGTGGGGCAACCACGACGTCGAATGGATGGGCGCGGCTTGCGGCAGTCATGCATGCATCGCTTCGGTTATAAGGCTTGCGGTTAAAAACGGCAACTTAAACACCATTGAAAACGGATACGGTATCAATCTTGTGCCGCTTATTTCTTTTGCAATCGAAACTTATGCTAATGACCCTTGCGAACCGTTCGTAATGGACAGCGACAATGAAAACGAAAAATATATCTATACCAAAGTACATAAAGCCATTACTATAATTTTGCTCAAACTCGAAGGGCAACTTGGCAAAAAACATACTGAGTTTGGAATGGCCAACAGATGTATTCTGGAAAATATCAATAAACAAAACGGTACGGTAACAATTGACGGCAAAGAATATAAACTTCTGGATAAAAATTTTCCCACACTGCAAAGCGATAATCCTTACAGCCTTACCGCGGAAGAAGAGGAGGTAATGCGGCATTTGGAAGCCTCTTTCGCACAATCCGAAAGACTGCAACGGCACGTTGAGTTTCTGTATAACAGGGGAAGTACTTACCGCATTTACAACGGAAATCTGCTTTATCACGGATGTGTGCCTTTTAACGGGGAAGGAGACTTTTTATCCGTTACATTGGACGGTAAAGAGGTTAAAGGTAAGGCGCTTTTCGACGAACTCGAAAAGTGGGCACGCATTGCACGTTATTCAAAGGTAAAAAAAGCAAGGGATTACGGCAAAGACGTTTTATATTACATGTGGGCATGTCCTTCATCGCCGCTGTTTGGAAAAGAAAAAATGGCTACGTTCGAAAGATATTTTCTTTCCGACGAAAGCGCCAAGGAGGAACGCAAAAACAGCTATTATACAGTTTATAACGATTCGGAAAAAGTAAAAATGATATTTGACGAATTCGGATTGGACTTCGCTTCCGGTCATATAATAAACGGACATGTTCCCGTTAAAGTGCGGCAGGGGCAGCGTCCCGTACACTGCAACGGCAAGGTCATAATAATCGACGGCGGCTTTTCAGAGGTTTACAGGGACGTTACGGGTATAGCAGGTTACACTTTGGTTTTTAATTCTCATGGACTAAAACTTGTTGCCCATGAGCCGTTTGTATCGGTAAACGACGCCGTGTTGAATGAAAGCGATATACATTCTGTTACGGAAGTGGTCGATACAACCAATAACCGCTTGCGTATTGCCGATACCGATAAAGGTAGGGAAATGCAGGAGTTGATTTCCGATTTAAAAGAATTGATAATCTGCTATAAGTGCGGCATTTTAAAAGAGCACCAAACTTGACTGTTGAGATATAATGAGGTATAAAAGCATATACGACAAGACTAAAGTTGATATACAAATTCATACTGATATAAATACGAATAATTAACAATGGCATTTAGGCGTGAGCTTGTCTTGACAAGCGCGCGGCTAACGCCGCGCGGACAAGCTCACGCCCAAAAGAAAATAAATCGGTCAAAAAAATAATTTGAACGCCGCGCGGGAAGGGCGTTCGCCGCTAACCCGCTTGGCGAATCGCCCTTCCTCATGCGCGGCGGCTCGTTCAAATATTTAATTTTTTATCCCGCTTATAACCTTTTCTTTCGTTGGCGGTGCGGCTTTCGCTTACGTCTTACGCTGTAATCCCACACATTTTTGTGGATAAAAGAGAAAATTTTTTAAAAAATATGTAAACAGTTGTTTGATATTATCCTTTTTGCGTTATATAATACTTGCACGCACCAAAAAAGTGCAGTTACAATTTAATATAAGAACTGCGTCAATAGGAAAATCTATTGTGCAGCTAAAACAGCATAACAGTGTATAATAGTATAAGTGCGAAGTAGCGCAAAGCGAAAAGCCGGCTCACCCCCAACATAAAGAAAAGGTGCAAAGTTGCGTTTTAATAAGAGATAGGGCGTTATTACGCTCTCTTATTCAACGGGCGATGTACAAAGTTTTATGAGATTAAGTTCTCGTAAGATTTTGTACACCGCCCTTTTTTCGTGCAAATTTTTCAGATTTGGAGGACAGAAATTTGCAGGGAAACAAGAAAAAACGCATAGAAGTCAGAGCTATCGGAAAGCCGAGTATCGGGGCTTTATCCGAGAGTGAACAAAAGGTATTCTATACCGCTCTTTTTAAGCGGATTACAGAGCTTGCCGCAAAGGGGGGGGGTAAATGAATATGAATTTAATCGGCGCAAAGGTTTACTATGACGGCTCGCACTGGATAGCCATACCGCATACGGAAAGACCACCGTATAAGCGGAAACGCCGGAAACGGAAAGCAGACAAAGACGAAGCGGTTGAACAGTTTGAAAAGGCGTTCAGCACAGAGGAAAAAGGTAAGACGGCAAAACGAAAGGAAAAACTTATCAAGGAGTTTACACCGCTATTCAAAGACGAAACCGAGGCGGTTGAATTTGTAGAAAGACAATTTGAAAGACTAAACCGCAACCGCATAGAACGCTATAAGCGTATGAAACGCAAAGCCTATCTGCAACAGTGGAGTTATTTTTGTACTTTCACTTACGATAGCGCAAAACACACCGAAGAAACTTTCAGAAAAAGGCTTATGAATTGCCTATACCATTTAGCAAGCCGAAACGGCTGGAAATATATCGGGGCTTGGGAGCGCGGCGACAAAACGGGGCGGCTACACTTCCACGCGCTTATATACATACCGCCAAACGGCATGATTGGCAGATTTGAAGAACACAACGACTTTAATTTCAAAACGCACAACAGGCAGATTACAAACCAAAACACCTTTTTCAACGGGAAGTTCGGACGGAGTGATTTCAATACCATATCGCACCAATCCGAGGTTGAGGACAGCGTTTACTATATGCTCAAATATATAACCAAAAACGACGAGCGCATAGTTTATTCGAGAGGTCTTAAAAGCTACATTATAGCGGACATTTTGGACGAAGATATTGTTTGCCCATACGGCAACGAAGAACACGAATATAAATTTGTTTTAGCGGACAATTTCACCTGTATAACCTACGGCGAGATTTTGGGAAAGGTCAGCCCCGAAATTATAGAGCAAATGCCAAAATGCAACTAATCTTTTTGTCTTTCGTCCGGCGGAGCGTAAACGAAAACGCACGCCGATGCAAGGGTAAATGCACGGCTAACGCCGCCCTTGCATCGGCGCAGAACGCACGAAATGCAGAACGCGAAATTATGCGTTTCCGTTTGTTCGCACCTTGCCGAAAGGCAAAATAAAAATCAAAGGAGTTAAAAACAATGAAAACAGCAGTGATTTATGCAAGATACTCTTGCGACCAACAGACAGAGCAGTCCATAGACGGACAACTTCGCGTATGCGAGGAATACGCAAAGCGCAATAATATCCTCATACTCAATACATACATAGACCGAGCAATGACGGGAACTAACGACAACCGCCCCGATTTTCAGCGTATGATAAAAGACAGTGCGCGTAAAGAGTGGAATTACGTTTTGGTCTACAAGTTAGACCGTTTCAGCCGCAACAAGTATGAAAGCACCATACACAAGCGCACATTAAAGAATAACGGCGTGAAAGTGTTATCCGCAATGGAAAATATTCCCGACACGCCGGAGGGAATTATACTTGAAAGTCTTTTGGAAGGTATGAACCAATACTACTCGGCAGAGCTTTCACAAAAAGTAAAACGCGGTATGAAAGAAACACGGTTAAAGGGCTTTTACCAAGGCGGCGGCGTTCCATACGGGTATAAGCTCGACGGACGTAAACTTATAATAGACGAAGAACGTGCGGAAACGGTGAGATTTATGTACGCAGAGTTTTCAAAGGGCGTAATCGTCAAGGACATAATAAAAGAGCTAACCGCTATTGGTAAAACTTATCGGGGAAAGCCGTTCGCTATGAATACCGTTTACAACATTTTGCGAAACGAAAAGTATATCGGGATATACCGTATCAACGACGAAGTATTGACTAATATGTATCCGCAAATCGTGGACGAAAACATATACAACCGAGTAAACGCCATATTGAAACGCAACAAGCGCGGAAGCCGCAGCGTGGAAACAAACTATCTGTTAAAACACAAAGTACGGTGCGGCTACTGCGGTAACAATATCAACGGCGAATACGCCAAATCGCATACGGGCGCGGACTTCTATTACTACAAATGCCGAGGACGTAAAATGAAACTTACGGATTGCCACAAGGAAACCATACAAAAGGACGTGCTTGAAAACCTTGTAATAGACGTAACAATACAAAAATTGAGCGAGCCGCAGAATATGGAAACAATCGTAAACGCGCTACTTGCTATCCAGCAAAGTAATTTAAAGGCAAATTCAACTTTATCTGCGTTGCAAAAGGAAAAGCGGGAAATCGAGATTGCCATAGACAATACAATGAAAGCGATAGCGCAAGGCGTTATCACCAAGTCCACCGCGCAATATCTTAAAAGCTACGAGGAACGACAAGAGGAAATCGAAAAGCTGATTGCAATCGAGCAGAGCAAAGAAACGGTTATTATCACCGAAAAGGAAATACGGGAATATTACAAAGAGGCGTTGAGATTAGAGCCGCAAATGCTTGTAAACTATCTTATAAAGGAAATAATTTTATACGACGACCGCATAGAAATCTACTATAACAGCCCCATAAAAACAACGGGTAGCCCTGACGAAAGTCGGGGCTTTTCTTTTTACACCAAATCAATAAAAGTATGTCATAAACCAATGATATTAATGCTTTTAATAAAATAAAAGACTGCGGCTACTTATTCCACAGTCCGCTTGACACGAGCCTCTATGGGGTGCGTTGGCAAGGCAAAGAGCCAAGCCACAACCGCCCAAGGGGCTTTTGTTTTGCCGTTGGCAATAGATAGCCTAACACACCCCTTTCTCATATCAAGCGGCTTTTGCGGCATAAACCGCCGCTTAAAAAGACAGACAGTTTAAAGCGTTTTCAAGCCTTGAAAATCTCTGACGGAGTATTTTACGAAAACCATAAAATAAAAGCCGCACAGGGCAATTCTGCACGGCAGGCGGCATAAAAAAACAAAGCCGCTCCCCCAAACTAATGGGGGTTCGACTTTGTTACTTATTGGTGACCCTGCCGGGAATCGAACCCGGGATTGAGCCTTGAGAGGGCTCCGTCTTAACCGCTTGACCACAGGGCCGTATTTAATTTGTGCTTTGGAACAGCGCCAACGCCTTTCCGATTACTATGAGATTATAACACATAAAACTTAGCTTTGCAAGCAAAAATAAAGCGTTGTGAAATTTTTTTACACATTAAGTTAAAAGTTTAATTCACACAAATTTCATAATTAACCTACCTTTTAAATTTGACAACACATAAACATAATACTATAATTATTTGGTAAAAAGTAGTCAAGGTGATAGAATGATTAAAACCCTTTTAAAAAGCGTAAGGGAATACAAAACGGCTTCGATTTTATCGCCAATATTTGTGTCGTTTGAAGTCATTTTGGAATGTCTTTTACCTTTTGTGATCACGGAACTTGTCGGTTCCATAAAAAACGGCGTTCAGCTGTGGAAGTGGGAGTGGTCGTCCTGGAGCAGTTTAAGTATCGGTCAGTATGCGCTGATCCTTATCTTAATGTCGCTTGCTTCTTTGGCTTGCGGTGCGCTTGCAGGCGCTTTCTGCGCCAAGGCCTCGGCGGGATTTGCAAAAAATCTCCGCAAGGATATGTATTATAAGGTACAGGAGTTTTCGTTTGAAAACATAGATAAATTTTCCACCTCCTCGCTTGTTACGCGTATGACCACCGACGTAACCAACGTGCAGCTTGCGTACATGATGATTATCCGCACCGCCATCCGCAGCCCGATGATGATGATATTTTCGGCGGTAATGGCCTTTGTAATGGGCGGAAATCTTGCGTGGATTTTCGTCGGCGTAATTTTCCCGCTGGCGGCTATTCTGTTCATAATCATGTGGCGCACGCTGCCCCTGTTCAGGAGATTATTTAAAAAATACGATAACCTCAACGAGTCGATTCAGGAAAACGTAAAGGGAATACGTGTGGTAAAATCCTATGTCCGCGAGGAATACGAAAAGCAAAAGTTCGACAACGCGGCCACCGAATTGCAGCGCGACTTCACCAAAGCCGAACGCATTTTGGCATGGAACAACCCCGTAATGCAGTTTTTCTTTTATGGCGTTCTTTCCTCGATACTTTTTATCGGCTCGTATCTCATACTCGATAACGTTTCGGTCGGTTTCGGTACTACGCTGAACTCCGAATCCATTTCCCAGCTCATTGTTTACGGCATGCAGATTCTTATGTCGCTCATGATGTTCTCGATGATATTTGCAATGATTTCAATGTCCATCGAGAGCTGCCGCCGTATATACGAAGTACTTACGGAGCAGAGCACCATTCACAGCCCCGAAAATCCCGTAAACGAAGTTGCCGACGGCTCCATCGATTTTGATGACGTTTCCTTTAAATATTCCAAGTCCGCGCAAAAAAATGTTCTGGAGGGGATCAATTTGCATATCCGCTCCGGCGAAACTATAGGCATTATAGGCGGAACGGGGTCGTCCAAAACATCCCTCGTAAATTTAATTTCAAGATTGTACGACGTTACCCAAGGCTCGGTTAAGGTCGGCGGTATTGACGTAAAACAATACGATTTGGAGGCCCTCCGAAACCAAGTTGCCGTGGTTCTGCAAAAAAACGAACTGTTTTCCGGAACGATAAAGGAAAACCTGCGTTGGGGCAATCCCGACGCTACGGACGAAGAACTTGTCGAAGCCTGCCGTTTGGCGCAGGCCGATGAGTTTATCCAGACTTTCCCCGAAAAGTATGACACGTATATCGAACAGGGCGGCACCAACGTGTCGGGCGGCCAAAAGCAGAGGTTGTGCATTGCCCGCGCCCTATTAAAGAAGCCCAAAATTTTAATTTTGGACGATTCAACTTCGGCCGTGGATACCCATACGGACGCGCTGATAAGAAAGGCGTTCCGCGATTACATCCCCTCGACCACGAAGATAATAATCGCACAGCGCACCTCGTCGGTTGAGGACGCAGACAGAATTATCGTTATGGACAACGGCAGAATCGACGCAGTCGGCACGCACGAAGAATTGCTGGACGCCAATGCAATTTATACGGAAGTTTATACCACCCAAAATAAGGGCGGCAAAGCTGTAAGCTCGTTCAGTGAGATGGGTGAGGGAGGTGATTCTGATGCCGCCGATTAAAAAACCCGCAATAAAGGCGCCCAAGGGAACGTTTGGCAGGACGCTTAAAGCCTTATTCCATTTTTATCCTAAAATGATGACATTCACGTTGATATTGATTATTTTCAACGCGATAGTGTCGGCTCTGCCCGCGCTGTTTATGGGGCAGATATACACCGTTTTGGAGACTGCGGAAGCCGCCCGCAAGGCAGGCGAGGCGGTAAGCTGGGCGCGTTTCGGATGGGATATAACCGAGCCTATGCTTATTCTTATCAGCCTGTACGCGTTTTCGCTCGCTGCGGGCGCGGTGGATAAGCAGCTCATGGCTATAATAACGCAGGGATTCCTTAAAAGCATGCGCGAGCAGATGTTCAACGGCATGCAGGATCTGCCCATAAAGTACTTTGACACCCACAGCCACGGCGCCATAATGAGTTATTATACCAACGATATCGACACCTTGCGCCAGATGATTTCCCAGTCATTGCCGCAGTTGCTCACGTCGGGCATAATGTGCATAACTCTGTTATTCCTTATGCTGTACTACAGTTTGTGGCTGACATTGATAGTTCTTGCGGGAATCGCGCTCATATTCTTCGTTACCAAAGTAGTAGGGGGCGGGGCAGGCAAATATTTCCTCGGCCAGCAGCGCGCCGTAGCCAAAACCGAAGGATTTATAGAAGAAATGATGAACGGTCAAAAAGTTGTAAAGGTATTTTGCCATGAAGAGGCCGCCAAGGCCGACTTTGACAAAGTGAACGATTATCTCTACGACCAGTCCAACCGCGCAAACCGCTATGCAAATATGCTTATGCCGATTTTGGGGAACATAGGTCACGTGCTGTACGTCATAGTTGCTCTTGTCGGCGGCGTGTTTATCACCCAAAACGTGACAAACGTCAGCATATCGGGGACGAACTTCTTTGAAATAGGCGCAGACGGCGCTATACTTGTTGCCGGCGGAATTGCTATTTTGCTCTCCTTCCTGCAGGCGACAAGGCAGTTTACCAATAATATCAACCAGGTTTCCAACCAAGTCAATTCGGTGGTAATGGGACTTGCGGGCGCTGCGAGGTTGTTCGCTTTGATAGACGAACCTCCCGAAAGCGACGACGGCTATGTGACTTTGGTAAACGCCAAAGAGGAAGCCGACGGCAGCCTTGTGGAAGCTGACGGGCGCACGGGCATATGGGCGTGGAAACATCCCCATAAGGACGGCACGCTCACTTACGAGAGGCTTGCGGGGGATATCGTTATGGAGGAAGTCGATTTCGGCTATTCTCCCGAAAAGATTGTTCTGCACGATATTTCGCTCTATGCAAAGCCCGGGCAGAAGGTTGCGTTTGTGGGCGCAACGGGCGCAGGCAAAACCACTATAACGAATCTTTTGACGCGCTTTTATGATATTGCCGACGGCAAGATCCGCTACGACGGCATCAACGTTACAAAGATTAAAAAGGGCGAACTTCGCCGCGCGATAGGTATGGTATTGCAGGATACCAATCTGTTTACCGGCACGGTTATGGAAAATATCCGCTACGGCAAACTCGACGCCACCGACGAGGAGTGTATAGCCGCCGCAAAACTTGCGGGTGCGGACGACTTTATAACAAGGCTCCCCGAAGGTTACAACACGATGCTCCACCAAAACGGGGCAAACCTGTCGCAGGGGCAAAGGCAGTTGCTTTCAATCGCCCGCGTGGCCGTTGCGGATCCGCCCGTAATGATTTTGGACGAGGCAACAAGCTCCATAGATACCCGCACCGAAGCAATCGTTCAGCGCGGTATGGATAAACTTATGGAGGGCAGAACGGTATTTGTAATAGCGCACAGGCTTTCAACCGTTAAAAATTCCAACGCCATCATGGTGTTGGAGCACGGCAGGATAATAGAGCGAGGAACGCACGAGCAGCTGATTGCCCAAAAGGGGAAATATTATCAGCTCTATACTGGCGCGTTCGAGCTTGAATAAGCGATAAAATAGAATAGTACAAACTGTTTAAAACATACATTATACAACCTGAACTTTTGGGAGTATGATGTATGTTTTTTGATTTTATAGGGCTTTTGTTTTCAAAAATATTTCTGTTTACGGGCATAGTGCAGAACAAGGGAACGTTCCCCAAGCCGTTATCGCCCGAAGACGAAAAAAAGTATCTCGAACTTGCAAAGCAGGGGAACGCCGAAGCCAAGGAAATTTTAATAAAGCATAATATGCGGCTTGTCGCGCACGTGGTAAAAAAATATGCGGGCGCGGCCGAAACCGACGACTTGATATCGGTGGGGTCGATAGGGCTCATCAAAGCCATAAACACCTTTCAGGAAGGCAAGGGAACGGCGCTTGCGACCTATACGGCAAGGTGTATAGAAAACGAAATTCTTATGCTTCTGCGCGCGGGCAAAAAACATAAAAACAACGTGTCGCTGACCGATCCCGTGGGCACGGACAAGGACGGCAACGAGTTGACTTTGATGGATTTGCTCTCCGAAAAGGAGGACAGCGTATTTTTGCAGGTTGAAAAGAGCGTCCAGCGTGAAAAATTTATCGCCGTGCTCAAAAATTTTCTGAACGAACGGGAATTCACTATACTTGCGCTTAGGTACGGGCTCATAGACGGCACGGCGCTCCCCCAGCGCGAAGTGGCAAAAAAATTGGGAATATCGAGGAGCTATATATCCCGCATAGAAAAACGGGCCATAGAAAAGGCCCGCGAAAACCTCAATAAGGACGATTTCATAACCGATTAACTTGACAAAACCCGCCGCAGTTTGCTATATTATTTTAAATAATATAAGGCAAAGGCATACATTATGGATATTTTCAGCGAGCTTAAAGAGCGCGGGCTTATTGCGCAGGTCACCGACGAGGATGAGATAAAAACTCTCATAAACAACGGCGGCGCGCGCTTTTATATCGGATTTGACCCTACGGCGGACTCGCTGCACGTGGGCCATTTTATGGCGCTCTGCCTGATGAAAAGGTTGCAGATGGCGGGCAATAAGCCCGTGGTTTTGTTGGGCGGCGGCACGGGATATATAGGAGACCCTTCGGGCAGAACGGACATGCGCTCCATGCTCACTCCAGAAACGATACGGCGCAACTGCGAATGTTTCAAAGCGCAGATGGAGAGATTTATCGAGTTCGGCGAGGACAAGGCAATAATCGTAAATAACGCCGACTGGCTTTTAAAACTCAATTATATAGATCTTCTCCGCGACGTAGGCGCATGCTTCACCGTAAACAATATGCTTCGTGCCGAATGTTACAAGCAGAGAATGGAAAAGGGTCTTTCCTTCCTTGAATTCAACTACATGATTATGCAGGCCTATGATTTTTGGCACCTCAACGAGCATTATGGCTGCAATATGCAGTTCGGCGGGGACGACCAGTGGAGCAATATGCTTGCGGGCACGGAGCTCATCCGCAAAAAATCGGGCAAAGACGCCTATGCCATGACCATAACCCTGCTTTTGAACAGCGAGGGCAAAAAAATGGGCAAAACGGCAAAGGGCGCCGTTTGGCTGGACGAAAATAAGACAAGCCCCTATGAGTTCTATCAGTACTGGCGCAACGTTGACGACGCGGACGTTATGAAGTGCATAAAAATGCTGACATTCATTCCGATGGACGAGATACATCAAATGGAAGAGTGGGACGTAAGCCGCGTCAACGAAAAGAAGGAAATTCTCGCATACGAGCTCACTAAACTCGTGCACGGGGAGGAAAAGGCAACGCTTGCGATGTCGCAGGCCAGGGCTGCGTTCGGCGGCGGAGGGAACTTGCCAGAAAAGGAGATCTCGGTTGAAACGGCAACAATCATTCCCGTTTTGGTTGCCGCGGGAGTTTGCGCTTCCAACGGCGAAGCCCGCAGACTCATCCAGCAGGGCGGAGTATCGTTGAACGACGACAAGGTCACCGATATCAACGCGCCCGTAAAAAGCGGCGATATTCTCCATAAGGGCAAAAAAGTACACGTCAAAATTATTTTAAAATAGATGGCTAAGCCTTATAAATCGCTTGCGGGCGAGTGCGTCACCCAAAAAGTGATAGAAAAATCTAAATTCATTACTACCTCGCGGCACGTTTCGGGCGAGGATGAGGCAAGGACGTTCATTGCGGAAATATCCAAAAAATATGCGGACGCCACGCATAACTGCTATGCCTATATTGCCGACAATCTCGGCAACTTTCCGCGCTTTTCGGACGACGGAGAGCCGCAGGGCACGGCGGGCATGCCGATGCTCGAAGTTTTGAAAAACAACGGGCTATATGAGGTCTGCGTTGTTGTTACCCGCTACTTCGGCGGAATAAAGCTCGGCGCGGGCGGGCTTGTGCGGGCATATTCGGGCTCGGTTGCGGAGAACGTGCTCGCAGCGGAAAAAGTGCTCTATCAGACCTGCGCCGAAAGCCTCTATATAACGGACTATTCAAATGTTGATACGGCAATCAGATTTTTTGCCGACAGGGGTGCAAACGTAATATCGACTGAATATTTAAACGACGTGCGCTTCACTGTAGCCGTTAAAAAGGCGGAGGAGGAGAGTTTTGATTCTTCGCTTATCAACGCCCTCAACGGCAGAGTTATTATTAAAAAATTAAAAGAATATTTCTTTCCTTTTAAAACAGGGAGGTAAGCATTATGGAGCAGACGCCCGATATATGGCATCAAATATCTACCACGGAAGATATTGACGATTTAATGAATGTATATTGCGGCTTTCACGATTCGTGTATTGTTGCGTTAAATTTTGTAAGCGGCACAAGCGTTGACAGTGAAAGGAGTATGGTTTTCTGCGGATATGGGAAGTACGCGGTAAATATAATTTTTCACAGCTTATGGAATGATTATGCATTGGAGTTGAACTTTTCGGGAGTGCGCAGATTGCACTTAGTAGGAGCGCAAGACAATTATTCTAACGATATACTTGAAGCTTCAATCAAATTTTATGATAACTTATTTCCGTCAAGTTATTCAACGCCTGCACGGGTAATTATTTGGGCGGACAGTAAGAATTTTAATCCCCAAAATATTGAGCCTCAGTTGATCGAGCCAGCCGACACGTTTATTGTTGCCCATACGCTGAAATGGCGTCTGATCGAAAAATAGAGCTACGCAAAATATTATAGCCGCAGTTTTCGCTTACAAAAACTGCGGCTATAATTTTTAATCAATTTTATTTTACTTCCCTTATCCAGCCTTCGGGTGCGGGAAGCCTGCCCATCTGTATTCCCGTCAGCGTTTCGTATAGCGCCTTTGTCACTTCGCCCATTTTTTCCATACCGGAGGGGATGGCTATCTCCTTGCCGTGGTCGTAAATTTTTCCCACGGGCGAAATAACCGCCGCCGTGCCGCACAAACCGCACTCGGCAAAGTCTTTGACTTCTTCCAGCTTCACGGGGCGGTGTTCAACCTTAAGCCCCAAATATTTTTCCGCCACGTAGCACAGCGAGCGTCTTGTGATGGAGGGAAGGATGCTGTCCGATTTGGGCGTGACTATCTTTTTATCTTTTGTTACAAATATAAAGTTTGCGCCGCCCGTCTCTTCCACGTATGACCTCGTTGCGGGGTCGAGATACAGATTTTCGTCAAACCCCTGTTCGTGCGCGTCCACTATGGCGTGCAGGCTCATTGCGTAATTCAAGCCTGCCTTGATGTGTCCCGTGCCGCGCGGTGCGGCTCTGTCAAAATCGCTCACGCGTATGGTTATGGGCTTTATTCCGCCCTTAAAATACGGCCCTACGGGGGTTGCAAACAGTCTGAACTGATATTCCGCGGCGGGTTTTACGCCTATGACCGCCGAGGAGCCGAACATAAAAGGCCTAAGATAAAGGGCTGCGCCGCTGCCGTAAGGGGGAACGTATTCCCTGTCGGCATAAACCACTCTGTCCACGGCCTCCAAAAATCTTTCGACGGGGAATGGGGGCATTTCTAACCGCTTTGCCGACTCAACCATTCTTTCGGCGTTGAGGTCGGGACGGAAAGTTACAATCCTGCCGTCCTCCGTCGTGTAAGCCTTTAAACCCTCAAATACGGACTGCGAATACTGCAAAACGCCCGCACATTCAGTCATAACTATCTTGTCGTCGCCCGTCAGCGTTCCGCCGTCCCATTTGCCGTCTTTATAGAGGCTGACGTAGCGGTATGGCGTTTTTATATATCCGAATCCTAAGTTCGCCCAGTCAATATTTACAGACATAAATGACCTTCATTTAAAAATTTTAACCTAATTATACAACCGCGGCGCGGCAAAGTCAAACGCGCGGTTGACAAATTTCCCCCGTGATGTTAAAATAATCGGAAAAGGGGAACGGTATGTCCGAGATCACGTCGGTTGAACTGCAGGCAAAAGATAAAAACCGTTGCAACGTGTATGTTGACGGCAGGTTTTACTGCGGGGTCAAGCTGGAAGTTGCAATTAAATATCATCTGAAAGCGGGCATGCAGATAGACAAAAACAGGCTTGATGAAATTCAGTTTGACAACGAAAAAAGTCAAGCGCTGGACAAGGCCCTCACCCATCTGTCGGCAACAATGAAAACGGCCAAACAAATGCGCGACTTCCTTGCAAAAAAGGGTTATGTCGAGGCGGTGCAGGATTATGTGATGGAGCGCCTCGAATACTATAAATTTGTCGACGACTACGCCTATTGCCGCGCATATATAGAGGGCGTCCGCGGCAAAGGCAAGCGCGCGCTCGAATTGGATTTAATCAAGCGAGGAGCCGATAAAAATGCCATATCCGAAGCCTTGGCGGAAATTGAAGAGGATAGCGGGGAAGCGTTTGCGGTTTTGCAGAAATATATGAGGGGCAAAGCCGCGGACAAAAAAACTTTAAACAAGGCATTCAGATATCTTCTTTCAAAGGGCTATGAAGTTGACACCGTAAAGGCGGCCGTTGTGCAGTTGGGGGATATCGATGAAAGTAATTGAGCTTGCCGAAACAGATAGCACAAACGAATATATAAAGCGGTCAGACTTTTGTTGCGACGCGGCGGTCGTTGCCCGCAGACAGACGGACGGCCGCGGCACCAAGGGCAGGAAATTTGTTTCGGACAGCGGAGGACTGTATATTTCCGTCGTGCGTTTTTATAAAGACCTCGGCGCGGGCGACGCTTTCAAAATAATGATAAACCACTGCGTGGCGGTATGCAAAACGCTTGCGGAGTTCAGTCTTAAACCGGTAATCCGTTGGGCAAACGACGTGCTGGTCGGCGGCAAAAAAATTTGCGGCACGCTGATTGAAAACACTTTTAGCGGGAATAAAATCACCCGTTCGATCGTCGGCATGGGGATAAACATCAACAATATTCTCCCCGACGAACTTAAAGATATTGCAACTTCCATGTCGCGGCAGCTGTCAACGGAAATTTCCGTAGACAAAGTAAAAAATATACTTTTGCGGCAGCTGGAAAACGAGTATTCCATAGAGGACTACAAAAATTATATAAATTGGTTCGGAACGGACGTCAATCTTTCGGCAAACGGAAAAACGAGGGTTGTGACGGCCCTTGACATTTCGCCCGCGGGAAGATTAATCGTCCGTGAGGCGGACGGAAATATATCTGAAATCAGTTCTGCGGAGGTAAGTTTAAGACTGTTATGAAAAAAGTATTGACAATTGCGGAAATGCGCGAGGCGGATTCCCATACCATCAACGATTTAAAAATTTCATCCGAAGTTTTGATGCACCGCGCGGGCTCGGCCATTGCCGACGAAGTTGCCGCCGTGGCTGCAAAAAGCTGCGCAATACTCGTGGTTTGCGGCACGGGGAATAACGGAGGCGACGGCTATGTGTGCGCACAGACTCTGCTGGACAGGGGATACGATATTAAAGTATATGCGTTCGACGGCAACTTGTCCGGAGATTGCGCCCGCGAAAAAGAGGCATATCGCGGCTGTTATACCGACATTATCGACGGCGATATAATCGTAGATTGCATATTCGGCACGGGTTTAAACCGTACCGTTCCTGAAAATTATGCCGCCGTAATACAAAAGATAAATCAAAGCGGCGCGATTGTCTTTTCCGCAGATATCCCCAGCGGCCTGAACGGCGACAACGGGCTTGTTGAAGGTTGCGCCGTAAAAGCCAACGTGACCGTTGCCGTCGGAGAATACAAAACGGGCTATTTTTTAAACGACGGCGTCGATTATTGCGGTAAAATAATAAAAAAGGATATAGGCATAGTTTGCAACGGCGAAAATTATGCTCAGATTTTCAGTGACGGCGACATTGCGGAATTCTTCCCCGAACGCAAGCGGAATTCACACAAGGGAACATACGGCACGGCACAGCTCGTCGTGGGTTCGGATAAATACTACGGCGCCGCGGTGCTCGCGTCTGAGGCAGCTTTAAAATCGGGTTGCGGCTATGTGAAGGTGAATACCGGCGAGGGCTTGCGCGCCTGTCTCGCGGTACAACATCCGCAGCTTATTTTTAACGACGATATCGACCTGTCCGCCGAATGTATCGCCATAGGTTCGGGTTGCGGCGTTTCGCAAAATCTGTATAACACACTTCTGGATTTATTTGGTTCATACACAAATACTTTGATTATTGATGCAGACGGGCTGAATTCTCTGTCAACATACGGCGTCGGCCCTCTCGGGTGTAAAAAATGTAAAGTTGTGATAACTCCGCACGTTAAGGAGTTTTCAAGGCTGACGGGGTTTACCGTTGAGACAATTTTGCGCGATCCTATATTCCACGCAAAGATGTTTGCGCAAGTTTATGGCGTTACCGTGCTGTTGAAGGGGGCGGTAAGCGTGCTAACCGACGGCAAGCGCACCTATTTGTTGGTGCGCGGCAATTCCGCGCTCGCAAAGGGCGGCAGCGGAGATATGCTCACGGGGCTTGCCTGCGGCACGGCAGCCCGTGGCGTGGAGGGCATCTATGCAATAGCGGCCGCATCGTACGCGCTCGGATACTCTGCGGAAATGTGCGCGGAAGAAGAAACTGAATATTGCGTTACGGCGGGGGACATCATTAAAAATCTGCATTTTGCAATCAGGAGCTTGACAGATTGAAATATGTTTGATAAAATGGCATATGTTGAAAGGGAGTAGTTATAAGAGCGGCTTACGCCATAACCGGTGGGAAACTACCCGGAGCCGCCCCCGCAATTTTCGGGAACAAGACTTTCGACTTAAATTTTTTTGATTTAAGTCGCAAGTCTTGTTTTTGTTTAATAAGGCATAATAAAAGCAAGAGGCGGAGTATGAATTTTAAAGTTATTCTTGAAAATGTCGGCGCAACGTGGGTGGTTAACATTATTTTGCTTATAATCGGGTTTGTTCTTCTTGTTAAAGGAGCCGATTTTTTTGTCGACGGCGCGGCGGGAATCGCAAAAAAACTTAAAATATCCACATTTATAATAGGCGTGACGATAGTTGCCGTAGGCACTTCGGCCCCCGAGCTTGCCGTTACAATAGTCGACGCTTTAAAGCCCGACGGCGGAGCCGTCATCGTGGGCAATATAATAGGTAGCAACGCCTTGAATATTCTTTTAATCCTCGGCATTTCCGCACTTATCTGCAAACTTCCGTCCGAAAAGACCACGCGGATGATAGATATGCCCTTTTTGATATTCGTTTCTGTTCTGTTTTTGGTGTTGGGCGTCTTTGTCGGTCCCTACGAGTTTAACCGCACCGCGGACGGCGCGCTGTATCTTAACGGCACTATGAATTGGGTGTGCGGCTTAATTTTGATTGTTTTGTATATTGCTTTTATGGCATACAACATTGTTCTGGCAACCAGGCAGTCCAAAGCGGGATTGGAGCAGGCGGCGGCCGCTTCGGTTACGGCGGGGAACGAGGCCGTTATAGCCGACGGGGAATTGAAGTGGTACCAGAAGTTCGGGCCGTGGTACGAAAAAATGCAGGAGAGGACGTGGTTTCTTGCCGTTATTGCGGTGTTCGGTTTGGGCATGGTTGTAATAGGCGCTCAGCTTGTGGTGGATTCCGCAACCGTAGTCGCAGAAAATCTTTTGCATATTCCCACCGAAATAGTGGCCATGACCGTTGTGGCCTTCGGGACCTCTCTCCCCGAACTTATAACTTCCGTTTCTGCGGCCAAAAAAGGCGACGTGGGGATTGCAACAGGCAATATTATAGGCAGCAACATTGCCAATATACTTTTGATAGGCGGCGTGGGCGCGCTTTGCACGGGCAACAGAGGCATACCTTTCACAATGGAGGGAATGGTGGGCGGTATTGTTTCCGTCGTCGCCGCGATGCTTATTTTCGGGTTTACCGTCGGGAGCAAATCAAAGAGTTTGGGAAAAGTTGCGGGCGCGGTTATGCTGACCTGTTTTGTGGTTTACTACGGCTTTATCTTCCTCAACCAGTATGCTTTACACCTGTATCTTCCCTCGGGCGCCGCTGAATTTATAACCCAATCTGTTTTCAATGTATAAACCGCCGATAGTTGGTCAACAATAAATAGCAGGCAGTACATATAATAAAATATACCCTGCCGGAAAGAGGTTGATATGACTATTAAGCGCGGAGAACTCTACTATGCCGACTTGTCGCCGGTTGTAGGCAGCGAGCAGGGAGGCGTTCGCCCGGTGCTCGTGGTGCAAAACGATGTGGGCAACAAATATTCGCCCACGGTTATAGCGGCGGCGGTAACGAGTAAAATAAACAAGGCAAAATTGCCCACCCATATAGAGCTACCATCTGAAGTTTACGGACTGCAAAAAGATAGCGTAATACTATTGGAGCAAATAAGGACTCTCGATAAACGCAGATTGAAGGAGCGGATAGGAGAGCTTCCTTTAACTACAATGTCAAAAGTGGACAGAGCAATTTTAATAAGTCTCGGTTTTGTAAAACAATAAAGCGGCGGAGCGCATATACGCTCCGCCGTAAATTTTGTTGTTGTCAAGGCGTAACCCTGTTTATATCTCTGGGGAACATTGCGGCATAGCGCACATTTTTGAAGCCCAGCAGGTGCATTGTCAACCGTTCGAGCCCCAGTCCGAGCCCGCCGTGAGGGGGCGCGCCGTACTTGTGGAGCATCAGATAGGTTTCAAACTCGTCGGGGTTCATTCCGAGTTTTTTCATCTTTTCAACCTGCATATTGTAATCGTGTATGCGTTGGCCGCCGCTTGTAATCTCTATGCCGCGGAACAGCAGGTCAAAGGAAAGCGTAACTTCGGGATCTTCGGGGTCGTCCATGGTGTAGAAAGGGCGCTTTTTGGAGAGGTAGTGGGTGACGAACAAAAAGTCCGAATTGTATTGCTGTTTTGCCCATTTGCCCAAGAATGCTTCTTCCTCGGGCTCAAAGTCCTTCATGTCGGTTATGTTTTTCAGCTTTTTAACGCAGAGTTCTTTCGCGTCCTTAAACTTTATGCAGGGAATGGTTGTTATTTCGGGAATATCGGCTTTGAGAAGCTCAACCTCGGGCTTGTACTCCGTTTTGAGTAAATTCATTATATATTTGAGCGCGCCCGTTTCCATATTCATTATGTCGGTAAAGCTCTCTATATATCCCATTTCAAAGTCCATTGAAATGTATTCGTTCAAGTGCCTCGACGTGTCGTGGTGCTCGGCGCGGAATACGGGCGCAATTTCAAACACCCGCTCATATACGGGCACGAGCGCCTGTTTGTAGAGCTGGGGGCTCTGCGCAAGGAATACTGTCTTGCCGAAGTAGTCGAGCTTAAATACGTTCGTGCCGCCCTCGGCGCCCGCAAAGTTGATTTTGGGGGTGTGAATTTCCGTAAAGTTTTGGCTCTGCAGGTATTCGCGGAAGCCGCGCTGTATTCCCTCCTGTATCTTGAAAATAGCGCGTTCCTTAGGGTTGCGGAGCGTCACGGGGCGATAGTCGAGGTTAACCGCCAAATCGCAAACAACCTGTTTTTTGGATATTACTACGGGAGGGATATCTGCGGGCACGGACAACAGTTCTATATTGTGGATTTGCAGTTCGTATCTCTCGCTGCCGTCGCGGGTCTCGCTGGGCACAACTTTACCGGTAACTTTTGCGGCTGCCTGTTCAACCACGTCGGGGGTCAGGCGGTAGTCCGAAAATTCGGGTGAATACACGCATTGTATAAGTTCGCGGGCCGTTCTTATCAAAATAAACGCAAAGTCCGACATATCTCTTATATTATGTATGGCGCCCTTGATTGTAACAACTTCACCTACATGGTTTTTAAATTCCGAATATGGCGTGGAGGAGCAGGGAATAACGCCCGTAATCTCTTGCATAACATAGCCTCGTAATGATTTTTTTACCATTTTACGGCAAAAGCCTCCAAAAATCAAGCAAAATAAATATCTGCGCAAAATAATTTACTCTATGTAAAAATTTTCTTGTTGCCTTTTAAGATCATATGGTATATAATAATTTCAGGTCTGCGGTGTTCGTGGTATGGAGAATTCGTAATCCACAAAAAAATTCAGGGAGCGGCCGTTTGCGGTAATAGGCGAGGTCTGGTTTTCGGAAAGTCCGATGTATCGCTTCGCCGCACCCACCTGCGAGAAGCGGGTTAAAACTTTTTCATATCACGGCACAGGCGGATTTTTATAACCGTCTTTATGCGGCGCGGCTTTCAATGCCGCGCCCGCAGCCGTATAAAACACTTTACATTTAAGGTCTGCCGTGATAAAATATATCTGAAATTCAAGCGCAGGAGAAGCATATGAACTACAGACAGGAATCACTTAAAAAGCATGCCGAATGGAAAGGTAAAATCGAAACGAAAGTGCGCGTTCCGGTATCGAGCAGGGAGGAGCTGTCCCTTGCCTATACGCCGGGCGTGGCCGAGCCTTGCATGGCAATCCACGAAGATATAGAAAAATCCTTCACGCTCACGCGCCGCTGGAATACCGTGCCCGTAATTACCGACGGCACCGCGGTGCTCGGTTTGGGCGATATCGGCCCTGAGGCGGGCATGCCCGTGATGGAGGGCAAGTGTGCGCTTTTTAAAGAATTCGGCGACGTGGACGCGTTCCCTCTCTGTATCCGCTCCAAGGATACCGAAGAAATAATCCGCACTATCAAACTTCTTGCAGGCTCTTTCGGCGGTATAAATTTGGAGGACATCTCCGCTCCCCGCTGTTTCGAAATAGAAACGAGGCTTAAAGAGGAACTCGATATACCCGTATTTCACGATGACCAGCACGGCACGGCTATAGTTACGGCCGCAGCCCTTTTAAACGCACTCAAAATAGTCAAAAAGGAGCTTACTTCGCTTAAAATCGTGATAAACGGCGCGGGCGCGGCGGGAATTGCGATCGCCAAGTTCCTGTTGAATATGGGAGTTAAAGATATAACGATGTGCGCCAGCCGCGGTATAATTTGCGAGGGCGACACGTCGGTAAATCCCGCCCAGCAGGAGATTGCAAAGGTCACCAACCGCAAAAAGCTCAAAGGCAAGCTCGCAGACGCCATGAAAGGCGCCGACGTGTTTATAGGCGTGTCGGTCGCAAACTGCGTCACGCGCGAAATGGTGGCTTCCATGGCCAAGGACGCCATAGTGTTCACATGCGCGAATCCAGTGCCTGAAATTCCCCGCGACGAAGCTCTCGCCGCAGGCGCGAAAGTTGTCGGCACAGGTTCTTCGGAATATCCCAACCAAATCAACAACGTGCTCGTGTTCCCCGGTCTTTTCCGCGGCGCGCTCGACGTCCGCGCCACCACAATAAATCCCGAGATGATGATAGCCGCGGCGCAGGGCATCGCAAGCTGCGTGCCCGACGATAAGCTGTCAACGGAGTTTATCCTGCCATACGCCTACGATAAATCCGCACACAAAAAAGTGGCGGAGGCGGTGGCCGCCGCAGCCCGCAAAACAGGCGTCGCCAAACTTTAAATTAATCAACAGACAAAAGCTCCTCGATATTCTCGGGGAGCTTTGTTTTATGTGAAAATTTTTAATAAAACCGCTTGACAAAATTTTTTATCGGTGATAAAATAACAATCGTTATTAATAACTTATGTTATTTATGGTGGTTATATGCCTGCAAAAAAAGTAATTTCAAAGCAGAACATAGTCGAAGACGCTCTTAAAATCGTCCGCAAAGAGGGAATGGAGGGGCTGAATATGCGCTCGGTTGCAAAGGAGTGCAACTGTTCAACCCAGCCCATATACCTTTCTTTTACGGGGATAGAGGAGCTTAAGTCGGCTGTTGCCGAACGCATTGTGGAAATTTATCGGAAATATGTAAACGGCGAGCTTGCCTCGGGCAAATATCCGCCGTACAAGGCCACGGGTATGGGCTATATACGGTTTGCAAAGGAGGAGCCGCAGCTGTTCAAATATCTGTTTATGAGCAGGCACGGCGCGTCAACCGTAGACGGGCACCACGGTTTTAACGACGAAGTTTTTAAAATTATGGGACAAATCGGTATTCCGCAGGGCAAGGCCAACGAACTTCACGCGCATATGTGGGTCTGGGTGCACGGTATTGCAACCATGTATGCGACGGGTTATCTCGCTTGGGATTGGGATACGGTAAGCAACATGCTCACGGACGCGTTCATGGGCATAAAACAGCGTTTGGGCATTTAAGGAGAGAATATGGTAATAGAAATCAACAACCTTTCAAAGTCGTTTAAGGACGTGAAAGCGGTGGACGACCTCAGTTTTTCGGTGCGGGAGGGCGAGCTTTTCGCCTTTCTCGGCGTAAACGGCGCGGGCAAGTCCACAACAATCAACATAATAAGCGGAATATTAAGGCGTGACGGCGGCACGGTAAAGGTCTGCGGCGAGGATATCGACGGCAATTCCCAACTGATAAAACAAAAGATAGGCATAGTTTTCCAAAATTCCGTTTTGGATAAGCGGCTCACGGCGGCGGACAACATAAGGAGCCGCGCGGCAATGTACGGCATATTCGGCCAAAATTATAAAAACAAGATTGCAGAGCTCACCGAACTTTTTGATTTGAAGGGAATTCTTAACCGTCCGCTTACAAAGCTGTCGGGCGGTCAAAAGCGCCGCATTGACATCGCCCGCGCCCTCGTCAACGACCCCGAACTTCTCATATTGGACGAACCTACTACGGGCCTTGACCCCAAAACCCGCCAAACCGTTTGGAACGTCATTGAAAGATACCGCAAGGAAAAGGGGCTCACCGTCCTTTTGACGACCCACTATATGGAGGAAGCGGCGGTGGCGGACTACGTGGTGATAATCGACGGCGGTAAAAAGGTGGCCGAGGGCACTCCTCACGATTTAAAAAACAGGTACGCAACCGACATTATTCGGTTTTACAGGCATTTGGACGAGGCGGAAAGTCTGTTCGCCGGCTTGGGCAGCGCCGTAAAGCGGGAGCGCGATTTTTTAGAAGTGGAAGTTAAGGGCACCGACATTATAGCCGGGTATATAAGAGAGTATCCGCAACTTTTTGAGGACTTTGAAGTGCTTAAAGGCAATATGGACAACGTATTTTTAAAGGTCACGGGCAAGGATATAAGGGAGGCGTAGTATGGTGGAATTTAAAAAACTCGGCGCGCTTATAAGCCGCAATATTAAGTGCTATTTCAAGGATAAATTCCTGTTTTTCGTATCGCTCATAACCCCGATGATCCTGCTCGTGCTCTTTGTCATCTTCCTGCGCGGTGTCTACATGGACAGTTTCAAGCAGATTTTTGCGGCGTTCGGCTTCAATCTTACCGAACAGCGCGTTCTGGAAGGGCTTGCGGGCAGTTGGCTCTTGTCGTCCATTCTCGCAGTGAGCGCGGTAACGGTTGCAATCTGTTCCAATGCCGTAATGGTAAGCGACAAAATCGAAAACAGCCTCAACGATTTTTTGATTACACCCGTAAAGCGCACTACGCTCTCCGTAAGCTATTTCATAGCCAATTTTATCGTTACGCTGATAGTAGAGCTCGCTGTTCTTGCGGTTGGATTTATATATCTTGCCGCAGTCGGCTGGTATCTGACCTTTACCGACGTGCTGTTTATTTTGCTCGATATTTTATGCTGCGTTTTGTTCGGCGCGCTGCTTGCGGGCGTGGCCGAAAGTTTTATCTCGTCGCAGGGCGGACTGTCGGCCTTGTCCACGCTTGTTTCAAGTATGTACGGCTTTATCTGCGGCGCATATATGCCCCTTTCGCAGTTTGCCGATGCTATGCGCAACATTATTTGCTGCCTGCCGGGGACATATAGCGTAGGCATAATGAGAAATCATTTTATGTCGGGATATGTAAACAAACTTACCGAACTCGGGCTGCCCGCCGCGGGCGCAACCGCGCTTAAAGACGGCTTTGACTGCAATTTAACGTTCGGCGGTTCGTTTAATAAAATAGCCTACGAAGGCGGTACGCAAATACCTCTTTGGGCAATGTATGCAATACTTCTCGGCGCCTGTGCCCTTCTGCTTGCGGCGTATATAGCTATAGTTATAATTAAAAATAGAGGTAAACGGGACTGATTTTGCGTAAACCGCGCTTAAATGCCGCCGTTTGTGTTTACAATAAAATAAATAGAAGTTTAAAGGTGTTTTTTATGCAAAAGGAAAGACTACAAAAATATGCGGAGTTATTGGTTAAATCAGGAATCAATGTCCAAAAGGGGCAGGAGGTTATAATTCAGGCGGGGCTCGACCAGCCCGAATTTGTTATGACCGTTGTGGAGGAGTGCTACAAGCGCGGGGCTTCGCGCGTAAAGGTTGAGTGGACGCACATGCCTCTTGCAAAACTCAACTATACTTACAGAACGCTCGAATCGCTGTCCGAGGTAACGGAGGTCGAAAAGGCGCAGTGGCAGCATAAAGTGGATAAACTTCCCTGTCTGCTCTGGATCGATTCGGACGATCCCGACGGTTTAACGGGCGTTGACAACGAAAAAATCGCGCAATCGAATATCAACCGTTTCCCCGTGATTAAGCCTTACCGCGAGGCGCTCGAAAACAAGTATCAATGGTGTATAGCCGCCGTTCCGGGCAAAGAGTGGGCCCATAAAATTTTCCCCGACATTCCCGTGGGGGAGGCAGTGGAAAAACTTTGGGAGGCAATTCTTTTAACCGCCCGCGTGGGCGACGACCCCATAGCCGCGTGGGAAAAACACAATGCCGAGCTTGCAAAGCACTGCGAATTGTTAAACGGCTACAAACTTGCAAGCCTCGAATATAAGAGTTCCAACGGCACCGATTTCAAGGTTTGGCTGAACAGCAGGGGTAGGTTTGCCGGCGGCAGCGAAAAGACCCTTTCAAAGCAGGTGTTTAACCCCAATATTCCCAGCGAGGAAGTCTTTACGTCGCCTTTAAAGGGCAGGGCAGAGGGCAAGGTGGTTGCAACAAAGCCCCTTTCGTATCAGGGCAAACTCATTGAAAACTTCTGGATGCGCTTTGAAAACGGCAAGGTTGTGGAAGTGCATGCCGAAAAGAATCAGGATGTCCTCGAAAAGATGGTGGCAATGGACGAGGGCGCCGCAATGCTCGGCGAAGTTGCCCTTATTGCATACGACAGCCCCATAAACAATACGGGAATTCTCTTTTATAACACGTTGTTTGACGAAAACGCAAGTTGCCATTTGGCTTTGGGCAGAGGCTTTAACGAAACGCTGGAAGGCTTTGAAAACATGACGGTGGAGGAATGTAAAGCCGCAGGCATAAACGACTCTATGATCCATGTTGACTTTATGATAGGCAGCAAGGATATGTCTATCGTAGGCGTTACCGAAAGCGGCGAGCGGATACAAATTTTCAAGGACGGAAATTGGACCATTTAACGTCAATAATATAAAAAATCGGCGCGGCTACCGGAAAAGGTAGCCGCGCCGCATCGTATTAAATAATCAATTTGTTGCAAGTTTTTGTTGTTTGGGCGGTTTGTTGTTGGACGAGGGCATAATAATATGCATAAGTTTCATCAGCCAGCCCGATATCGGGAAGGCGGCTTCAAGAACCACAACAACTATGAGGATATATGCATAGTCCCATTTGAGGTTCGTCCAGCCGGTGTAGAAAAGCGATTCGGTCACAAGCGGTATGGAATATGCGGCAACGCACACGGCAAGCACCGAAAGGCACAGCACCGCTCTGAACGCGTTTAGTGGCTGGCAAGTTCTGTACACCATAACAAATCCCGAGAACGTAAGCGCAAGCATACACATGGGCCTGTAAAAATCGTCGAACATGTTCATGCCATATACAAAATGGTTAATATGGTATGTGGTGTACATCGACATAACGCATATTATCATTGTCAACGAGCCTGTTATAGCACCGCTCATGACGTGCGTGATAAACTTGCCCTGTACTCTCTCCTTGTTGGGTTGCAGCGAGAGGAAGAACGAGGGCACCGCAATGATGGCCGTTTCCAGCAAGAGCATATTCTGCGGCATAAACAGATAGGGCTGACCCATTGCAATGCAGATTATGGCAAGGATTGCCGTAAACAGCGTTTTCATCAGGTAAAGCGACGACGAATTTTTTATATTGTTTATAACCCGTCTGCCTTCCGCAACGATCTTGGGCATCGAATTGAAATTGTTGTCCATCAAAACAAGGTGGCTCACGTTTCTCGCCGCCTCGCTGCCCGAAGCAACCGACACGGCACAGTCCGCCTCTTTTAAGGCGAGTATATCGTTGACGCCGTCGCCCGTCATCGCCACGGTGTTGCCCGCCGCCTTTATAGAGCGCACCAAAATGGCCTTTTGCTCGGGTGAAACTCTGCCGAATACCGTGTATTTATTGGCAACGTTTTCAACTTCTTTTTCGTTTAATCCGTCGAGCGAAATAAACTTTTCGGCGCCGGCAATTCCCGCGCGCTTGGCAACTTCAGCCACGGTTACGGGGTTGTCGCCCGATATAACCTTTACGTTTACATCGTTATCCTTAAACCATTTTATCGTGTTAACGGCGTCCTCGCGTATGTTGTCGGCAATGGATATGATGGCGATCGGTTTGAGAACGGAGGGCAGTTTATCCGAAACGATGGGCGCAGGGGAGTGCGCCACGACAATAACCCTCAGGCCCATCTGCGCATATTGCTTAACTATGCGCTCGACTTTTGCGGGATAGGGCTTTAACACAAATTCGGGCGCGCCCATTACAAAAGTTCCGACGTCGTCAAAGGTTACCGCGGAAAGTTTGCGCTTGGATGAAAAAGGAATTTTGGTCACGGGCGTGAGTTTGTCGCTGTAACCGAAGTGGTTATACAGTGCAATCGCCGTCTGGTTGTTATCCTGCAAACTTGCAAGCATACTTCCCATAATATCATTCAGGGATAAATCACCTACGGTGTTTAAAATCACGCTGTCGTTCACTCTCATTCTGCCGTCGGTTATCGTTCCCGTCTTGTCGAGGCACAAAACGTTGACCCTTGCAAGCATCTCCAGCGAATACATATCCTGTACTAGCGTGCGGCTCTTTGTAAGCCTTATAATGCCCATGGCGAGCGCCACCGAGGTCAAAAGCAACATGCCCGAAGGGATCATGCCTATAACTACTGTGCAGGTACGTTTGAGGGCCGAATTCACCTCGGCGGGGAACAGCCAATCGGCATCGGGCACGGGATTGTGCAGGGCAATCAAAAAACTGCCTATGGCAATCGGGATGATAAGGATTGTTATGCACTTTATTATGAGCTTCGTGGAGTTCATAAGCTCGGAATTGGGCCGCCTGTACTTTTTGGCCTTTGCCGTCAGCTTTTCAAGGTATGTATCCTTGCCTACTTTATCCACCCTGAATTTACCGCTGCCGCTTGAAATAAAGCTGCCCGCATACAGAGTATCGCCGATAGTCTTTTTGATAGCAATGCTTTCACCTGTCAAAAGGCTTTCGTTAACCTCAACCGAGCCCTCGGCAAGTATGCAATCCGCAGGCACCTGGTTGCCCGTTTCAAGTATAATTATGTCGTCAAGTACGATTTCCTTTGACGGTATTTCCATAATTTCGCCGTCGCGGACGACTTTTACGGTGTTTGTGGCAAGAATGGCCAGCTTGTCTATCGAACGCTTCGAGCGTATTTCCTGTATGATACCTATCATAATATTGGCCGTCGTTATAACCAAAACGAGATAGTTGGAAATACCTTCTGTGTGCGCAAGGATGAGGGCAATTCCCGCAAGCAGGCACAACAGGTTGAAAAACGTGCAGATATTGCCTATAAAAATGCTCGCGTAAGAACGGGAATACTGCTTGTTGGTCGTATTGAATAAAAATTGGCTGAACCTTGTTTCAACCTGCGCCGCCGTGAGGCCCACGTTCAATTTGGGCGAGAATCTTTCTACTTTTGAATTGACTTCTTTGCCGGGATGTCGCTTAAAGTATTTTATAATTTTATCTTTATCGAGGGAACCCGCTTCAGTCGTCGTATTGTCGCCGTTGCCGAATTCTTCCGACGGGAAAATAGTGGTCTGTACACTGTCGGTTACGGCAGTTTCACCCGTCTGCGGATTCTCCTTGTTTTTTGAGGACTTTTTGTCCTGGCTTCTGAAAAATATTTTACTCATAGCTTACAAAAATTATTATATCACAAAAAATATCGATTTTCAAGATATTAAGAATAAATTAATTGCATTTGGAAAAATTTTGAATTATAATTGAGTTATGTTAGACATTAATTTTATACGAGAAAATCCCGATTTGGTAAGGGAAAATATCAAAAAGAAGTTTCAGTTTCACAAACTCGGCCTTGTAGATGATGTTTTGGAACTCGACAAAAAGCGCCGCGAACTTCAGCAGGAGGGCGACAGGCGGCGCGCGGACAGAAACAGGCTGGCAAAACAGATAGGCGCTTTGATGCGCGAAGGCAAAAAACAGGAAGCGGAGGAGGCAAAAGAGGCTTCAAAAGCCAATAACGACCGCGTTGCCGAGATCGAAAAGGAAAGCGCGGAAATCGAAGTTGCTCTCAAAAAAGCTCTCTGCTCTATCCCCAACATAATTGCGGACGACGTTCCCATAGGCAAGGACGACAGCGAAAACGTTCAGGGCGAGGTATTTTTAAAGGCCGAACCAAAGCCTTTTGACGTTCCCTATCATCTCGACATACTCGAAAGTTTGGGCGGGATAGATTTGGACAGCGCAAGGCGCACGAGCGGCAACGGTTTCTATTATTTGACGGGCGATATAGCCCGCCTGCATTCCGCCGTGTTGGCGTATGCCCGCGACTTTATGATCGATAAAGGTTTTACCTACTGCATACCGCCGTTTATGATAAGGAGCGACGTCGTGTCCGGCGTCATGTCCTTTGAGGAAATGGACGGGATGATGTATAAAATAGAGGGCGAAGATCTTTATCTCATAGGCACATCCGAACACTCCATGATAGGCAGATTTATGGGGCAGACCATTTCCGAAAAATCATTGCCGCTGACTCTCACCTCGTATTCGCCCTGCTTCAGAAAGGAAAAGGGCGCGCACGGGCTGGAGGAGCGCGGCATATACCGTATTCACCAGTTCGAAAAGCAGGAAATGATAGTTATCTGCAAGCCCTCCGAGAGCGACGAGTGGTACGAAAAAATGTGGCGGTACACCGTAGAATTGTTTGTATCCCTTGAAATCCCCGTTCGGCAGCTTATATGCTGTTCGGGCGACTTGGCAGACCTTAAATACAAGAGCTGCGACGTGGAGGCTTGGAGCCCCCGCCAAGGCAAATATTTTGAGGTGGGGAGCTGTTCCAATCTCACCGACGCGCAGGCCCGCCGTTTGGGCATCAGATATAAAAACGAAGCGACAGGCAAAAACGAGTACGCACACACCCTGAACAACACGGTGGTGGCGCCCCCCAGAATGTTGATTGCCTTTCTTGAAAACCATTTGCAGGCCGACGGCAGCGTATATATTCCCGAGCCCTTGCGCAAATATATGGGCGGAAAGGATAAGATCTCTGTAAAATAAAATATCGTCAAAACTTAAAAACCCGCGGCAACTGCCGCGGGTTTTTGCTTATTTTTGCCCATTATTATAGTACTATGTCACACATAATTACCGTTTTACGGGGAGTTTTGGGCTAAATTATATTCAAAACATAAAATTTGAGATAGTTGGTTTCTTCCGCCGCGAGAGAGGCCGGGTGGTCCGGCGCCTGCGATTTTATTTCCGCGCAGCGCACTTGCCGTCCGCTTTCCCTTGCGGCTTCCTGCAACATTTTTTCAAACAGGGTTGCGCTCATATAGTGTGAGCAGGAGCAGGTAATAAGAAAGCCGCCGCTCTTTACGATTTTCATCGCGTTGATATTTATATCTTTGTATCCGCGGTAGGCGTCCTTGACTTCGTCGGCCGTTTTGCAAAAAGCGGGGGGATCCAAAATAACTGTATCAAACTGTCGCTTGTCCCTTTTGAATTGCCTCAATATTTCAAAGACGTCGCCGCACAGCGTCTCTATGTTTTTAAATCCGTTTAGTTCGGCATTGTCTTTTACGTTGCGCAGCGCAAGTTCGGAGATATCGCAGGCGATAACTCTGTCGGCGGAAAGTGCGGCGTTAAGCGCAAATCCTCCGCTGTTGCAAAAGCAGTCCAAAACTTCGCCATGCGCATACCTTCTGGCTGTAAGTCTGTTTTCCTTCTGGTCCAAAAAATATCCCGTTTTTTGCCCGTTCTTTACGTCAGCGAGCATTTTTATGCCGTTTTCGCAAATTTCGCAGTAGTCGGGCACTTCCCCGTACAGCGTGCCTTTAACTTCCTGCAGACCCTCTTTTTTTCTCACGCCCGCGTCGCTTCTTTCGTATATTCCCTTTGGATTGAACAGCTCCGCAAGACATTCGCAGATAAGCTGCTTTCTCAAATCTATGCCGAGGGAGAGGCATTGCATAACAAGATAGTCGCCGTATTTGTCTATGATGAGCGCGGGAAGATTGTCGGATTCGGCAAATACCATTCTGTAGCAGTTGTTATAGCCGAGTTTTACGCGGTAATCGTTTGCCGCTTTTATGCGTTTGAGATAAAAATCTTTGCCGTCGTCCTCGTTCCCGCGGATAAATATGCGCACAAGAATTTTTGACGCGTGGTTTATGTAGCCCTTGCCTATAAATCTGCCGTCAAAGGAATAGACCGACGCCAGACTGCCGTTTTTGTCCTTGCCCTCTATTTTTGCAACTTCGTTGGCATACACCCAACTGTGTCCGCCCAAAATACGTTTTTCTTCGTTCTTTTTTAAAAATATCGAATATGCCATAACCGAATTTTACCAAATTATAATAATAATTGCAAACACATTTATAATAATTTGCTTTTTTGTTTATTAAATGTTATAATTTCCGCATATGGGCAAACTGTTAAAATATCTCAAAAATTACAGATTGCAGGCTGTGCTCGCGCCTCTGTTTAAATTGCTGGAGGCGTGTTTCGAATTGTTTGTGCCCATAATCGTTGCGGCGATTATCGATACGGGTGTCAAGGAGGGGGCGGGAGTAAGCTATATCGTCTATGCCTGCCTGATTTTGCTTGCGCTCGGCGTGGTGGGGCTCATTGCCGCCGTTGCCGCGCAGTATTTTGCCGCGCGCGCCGCCGTTGGTTTTTCCCAAGAATTGCGCCACGATTTATTTTCGCGGTTGCAGTCGCTTTCGTATAGCCAGATAGACGCTTTGGGCACGCCGAAGATGATAACGCGTATGACGAGCGACGTAAACCAAATCCAATCGGGCGTTAACCTTGTTTTGAGATTGTTTATGCGCTCGCCTTTTATTGTGTTCGGGGCAATGATAATGGCCTTTATTATTGACGTCTATGCGGGCGCGGTTTTTGCAATATCCATTGCCGTTCTCTGCGTGATAGTTTTCGGCATAATGCTTGTCAGCATACCGCTCTATAAAAAGTCGCAGGGCAAGCTCGACTCGGTCACGGTCACCACTCGCGAAACTTTGACGGGGGCCCGCGTTTTGCGTGCTTTTTGCAAAGAAAACGAGGAGATTAAGGAATTTAATTCGCGGAACGACAGTCTGAAAAAATCCCAGCTGTTTGTCGGCAGAATTTCCGCCCTTATGAACCCTCTCACGTATGCGGTGATCAATGTCGCGATAATCATTCTGTTTTACGTCGGGGCTGTCCGCGTGGAATACGGAATACTCACGCAGGGCATGGTCGTCGCCCTCTACAACTATATGTCGCAGATTTTGGTGGAGCTTATAAAACTTGCCAACCTAATCATAACGGTAACCAAATCCTTTGCAAGCGCGGGAAGAATTGCCGAAATACTTGAAATGCGTTCTTCCCTTAAGGCGGGCGGCGCAGAGCGGGAGGACGGGGAGTATATCCGCTTCGAAAACGTGTGCGCAAATTATGGCGACGCCGCGGTAAATGCGCTCGACAATATCAATTTCACGGTACAGCGCGGTCAAACGGTAGGCATTATCGGCGGAACAGGCGCGGGGAAAACGACCCTTGTCAATCTTATTCCCCATTTTTACGATGTTTGCTCGGGGAAAATCCTTATCGGCGGGGTAAACGTCAATTCGATAGGCGACGAAGCTCTCCGCGGGCGGTGCGGCGTAGTCCCCCAGCGCGCCGTATTGTTCGAGGGCACTATAAGGCAAAATATGCAGTGGGGAAAGGCGGACGCAACCGACGAGGAGATACTTTCGGCGATAGAAACTGCGCAGGCCGCCGACGTTGTCGCTTCAAAGGACCTCGGGCTCGACGAGATGGTTGAGCAGGGCGGCAAAAATTTTTCGGGCGGACAGAGGCAGAGGCTGACGATAGCCCGCGCCCTCGTAAAAAAGCCGGAAATTCTTATTTTGGACGACAGCGCCTCCGCGCTCGATTATGCCACGGACGCAAAGCTGCGTTCGGCGCTGAAACGGCTCGATTACAATCCGACGGTGTTTATCGTTTCGCAGCGGACTTCCTCTATCCGCCACGCCGACAAAATAATAGTCCTCGACGGCGGCAAAATGGTCGGAATAGGCACGCACGACGAGCTTTTGAATACTTGCGATCTCTACCGTGAAATCCATTATTCGCAGTTTGCAAAGGAGGGGGCCTGATATGTCGACTTCCCGCAAAGGCGTATTCAAACGCGTTTTAAAACAGCTTTCAAATTATAAGCTCAGCGTAGCCGCCACAATCTTTTTTGCGCTGGTCACGGTCGCGGGTACGCTGTCGATCCCCGTATTTTTTGGTCAGATTGTAGACCTGATTGTTGACGGCGGCGGCATAAATTTCAGTGCAGTTTTTCAAAAATTCATAATAATTGCGGCAATCATAGCCGTAACCTGCATTGCGCAGTGGCTAATGAGCGAAATTAACAACCGTATAACTTACAACGTTATAAAGGATATAAGGGAAGAGGCCTTTGGCCATATCCAGCGCCTTCCGTTAAAATTTATCGATTCCCATCCCTACGGCGATATTGTGGGCAGGGTGATTGCGGATGTGGACCAGTTTGCCGACGGGCTTTTGATGGGATTCACCCAGCTTTTCACGGGCGTTTTGACGATTTTGGGCACGCTTGTGATAATGCTTGTCATCAACTGGATAATTGCGCTCGTCGTGGTTGTGATAACTCCCTTATCGCTTTTCGTGGCCAAATTTATTGCCTCGCGCACATATAACATGTTTAAAAAGACTTCGGAAGTGCGAGGCGAGCAAACGGCTTTTATAGATGAAATGATAGGCAATTTAAAGGTGGTGCAGGCCTTTTCGCACGAGGACGAAAACCTTGAAAAGTTTGATGAAATAAACTCGCGCCTGACAAAGGCTTCATTAAAATCGATATTCTTTTCGTCGCTCGTAAACCCGTCGACCCGCTTTATAAACGCAGTTGTGTATGCCATGGTCGCTTTAGCGGGTGCGCTGATGCTTGTGCTGAACGTTCCTCTGCCAATAGCGTTTTCGGTGGGGATCCTAACAAGCCTTTTGTCGTATGCAAACCAATACACAAAGCCGTTCAATGAAATTTCAGGCGTGGTAACCGAACTTCAAAACGCTCTGGCGTGCGCGGGAAGGATATATGAAGTTATAGACGAACCTGCCGAGGCGCCCGACGGCCCCGACGCAACCGTGCTTGACAAGGCGGAAGGAAACGTAAAGTTCGAAAAGGTGAACTTTTCTTATACGGCGGATAAAAAACTGATAGAAAATTTTAATCTGACGGTAAAGGCGGGGCAGCGAATCGCGATAGTCGGCCCCACGGGGTGCGGGAAAACCACCCTGATAAATCTTTTGATGCGGTTTTACGACCCCGTTTCCGGGGTGATTGCTGTAGACGGAAACGATATACTGAACGTCACGCGCAAATCGCTCCGCTCAAACTACGGCATGGTATTGCAGGACACCTGGCTTAAAAACGGCACGGTCCGTCAAAATATTCTTATAGGTAAGCCCGACGCCACAGACGGCGAGATGATAGAGGCGGCCAAAGCGTCGCACTCGCACAACTTTATAATGCAACTCCCCAATGGTTACGATACTGTGATAGCCGAGGACGGCGGCAACTTGTCTCAGGGGCAAAAGCAGCTACTATGCATAACGCGGATTATGTTGGCTTTGCCGCCGATGCTTATTTTGGACGAGGCCACATCCTCCATAGACACGCGCACCGAACGGCGCATACAGGACGCTTTTGCAAAGCTGATGTCGGGCAGAACAAGTTTTATAGTCGCCCACAGGCTGTCGACCATACAGGAGGCAGACCTCATTCTGGTTATGAACAACGGCGAAATAATAGAGCAGGGCACGCACAAGGCTCTTTTGGAAAAACACGGATTTTATTATAATTTATATAACAGTCAATTTGCCATTTAGCGCATACAAAATAAAATTAAGGAGTATCTATGCTTCAGGTCAACAACGTTTCACTTCAATACGGCAGTAAAAAACTTTTCGAGGACGTAAACCTCAAATTTACCAAGGGCAACTGCTATGGGATAATCGGCGCAAACGGCGCGGGTAAATCCACTTTTTTAAAGGTGCTCAGCGGCGAAATCGAACCCAATAAGGGCGACGTTACGATGGACAAAACGGAGAGAATGTCCGTTTTGCAGCAAAATCAAAATGCGTTTGACAACGTAACTGTTTTACGCGCCGTGATGCTCGGACATAAGCGGCTCGTCGACATAATGGACGAAAAGGACGCGCTGTACGCCAAAGCGGACTTTTCGGAGGAGGACGGAGTGCGTGCCAGCGAGCTTGAGAGCGAATTTGCCGAACTCGGCGGCTGGGATGCGGAATATGAAGCGCAAACCCTTTTAAACGCTCTGGACATAACCGAAGAATATCACAATATGTACATGCGCGACCTTGACGCCAAGCTGAAAATCAAAGTTTTGCTCGCGCAGGCGCTTTTCGGTAATCCCGACATTTTGCTTTTGGACGAGCCCACCAACAACCTCGACATAAAAACCACGAGGTGGCTCGAAAACTATCTTCTGGATTTTGAAAACACAATTATAATAGTATCCCACAACCGCCATTTTTTGAATAAAGTATGCACGCATATATGCGACGTAGACTACGGCAAAATCAACATGATGCTCGGCAACTATGATTTCTGGTATCAGACAAGCCAGCTTCTTGCCCGCCAGCAGCGCGACCAGAACAAGAAAAACGAGCAGCGCGCAAAGGAGTTGCAGGAGTTTATCGCCCGCTTTGCCGCCAACGCCTCAAAGTCACGGCAGGCCACTTCCAGAAAAAAGGAACTCGAAAAACTTACCATAGCCGACTTCAAGCCCTCTTTACGCAAATATCCCTATATTGACTTTAAATTCGAAAAGGAAATCGGCAACGATATTTTGATGGTGGAGGGGCTTACCAAAAAGGGATATTTTGAAAACGTTTCTTTCACCGTGCAGAAAGACGAAAAGATAGGCATCGTGTCCGACAAGAGTACAACCGTTTCCATGCTCTATGAAATTTTGATGGGCAAGGTTGAGCCCGACGCCGGCACCGTCAAGTGGGGCAAAACCATATCCGTCTCATACTTCCCCGAAAATAACAACGAATATTTTCAGGGCTGCGAATATTCGCTTGTGGATTGGCTTTCGCAATTTTCAACCGACCACTACGAGGAATTTCTCCGCGGCTGGCTGGGCAGAATGTTGTTTTCGGGCGAGGAGGCGCTAAAGCAGGCCAAGGTGCTTTCGGGCGGCGAAAAAGTTCGCTGCATGCTCGCAAAAATGATGCTCGAAGGGGGCAATTTCCTTATCTTCGACGAACCTACAAACCACCTCGACCTCGAATCCATCACCGCGCTGAACAACGGCATGAAAAATTTTAAGGGCTGTATGCTGTTTACTTCGCACGACCAGGAACTTATGAATACCGTTGCAAACAGAATTATAGAGATAAACGGCTCTAAGGTATTCGACAAAACGGTGACCTACGACGAGTATCTCGATTTGGTTACCTGATTTGGTTTCTACATTTTTGAACACAAAAAGACAAAATATTTTAAATTATTCAAAAATAAATATTTAATTTTGTACAATATTTCTTTACAACCGTGGAAAAATATTGTATAATGCTGTTGTAAATCAAAAAACAAGAGGTAAAATTTGATGAAAACAGCGAATATCGCAATTTTTGAAAATAATGAGGAATTTCTTAACGAATTAAAAAGTTATGCGGGCAATGCGGAGGGGTTCAGCGTTTGCGCCGCAACTTCCAACGGCAACACGGCGATAGATCTTCTAAACCGCACAAGACCGGATATCGCGATAGTGGATTTGGTGCTTAGCGGCAAGGACGGCCTCAGCGTTTTAAAGTACATAAAAAACAACAATCTTCCCTGTATCTGCATTGCGATTGGCAGTTATCTCGAAGATAAGATAATCAATTCCGCCATAGAGAGCGGCGCGGTGTATTATCTTGTCAAACCGGTCGACGCCGAAACGGTATTTGACAGAATCCGCGATTTGACCGAGGAGCGGACGGTAGATTACAAAGTGGGCGCCAATGTACGGGACAGGCGCAAAATCAATTCGCTTGACGAAAAGATAAGCAATATTTTTGTCACGATAGGCGTGCCGCCCCATATTAAAGGCTATAAATATCTGCGTGAAGGTATCAAAATGACGGTGGAGGACCAGAGTATAATCAACAGGGTCACAAAGGAACTCTATCCCAAGATAGCCGAAAAGTTCCAAACCTCGGCCAGCAAGGTGGAAAGAGCGATCCGTCACGCTATTGAAGTGGCGTGGAATAAGGGCAGGACAGACGCGGTCAGCTCTATCTTCGGCGCAAAAGTCTACATAGGCAGCGAACGCCCCACCAACAGCGAATTTATTGCGCTCGTTGCGGACAAGCTGCTGTTGGAATCGCTTGAATAAATTTTTAAAGCCATATGCAGGCAAAAGGAAAAGGACGACGCGCGTCGTCCTTTTCCTTTTGCGCGAACTTGCAAAATTCCGTAAAGTCAGTTTAAAGTTTTTAAAAATTCTTCCATGCATTTGCACGGGTTGCCGTTGCCGTCATAGCCCGTATCGTTGCAAATCTTGCATTTATAGCGCGGTTTAAAATCTTCTTTATCTATTTTCAGCTCCTTGAGCCTCTTGTCGGCGGCAATTTCGAGTTCGCTTATCCGGCCGGCAAGTTCGGCGGCCTTATCTTTGTCTTTTATTTCTTCAAAGGCAAGCCGAATGGACAGGCTGTTTATTTCTCTGTGTATCCTGCCGTAAACTTCGTCCGACATTGCGCGGGCGAGCGTTTTTTCGGCGCGTTCTTCGGCGGCGTGCCGCAAGTCAAAATAGTGCCTTTCGATCTCGGCCTTTTCGGGCTTAAAAGCGTCGGCGGGCCGTGCTTGTCCGTAGCGGTTGATTTTATCGGGCGCGTAGACGTTGTCGGCTTTCCATGCCGATAAAATACCGTTCATATAGGCCAAGGGATTTGATTTTCCCGAGGAGAGTTTTGCGGCCTCAAACAGCATTGCGTCGTCAAACTTCCATTCCCGCCAACGCGACAGGGACTGTCTGTCCCAATCGATAATTTTCCTTGTCAGCCCGCAGGCCGAAAGAATTTCCTTTAAAAGTTTATCTTCCGCGGCTCTGTCCTTAATGTAGCCGTCCACGCTGATATCGGCCACGATTCCCTCGTTGTACAATCCCTGGATAAGGGTATTCATGCCGTCGAAAGAATTTTTCCCCTGCATAAAACAGTAGACCGAGATGTTTTTCAAGCTGTCGTGCGAGTAACCGTAGTTGCACCAAACGCTCACATAATTTTCAACATACGGGGCGGGGTTTTGCACATACACTCCGAGATTTTTTGCAACTTCGAGCGCCAGCGAATATATTGAAGACTTGGTGTTGCAGTAGTCCGCAATTTCCTTTACGTCGAATTTTTTATTTTTGTAGAGCTCATCCAAAGCGCAATCTATGCGTTCAACCGTCTTTGCTTTAAAGAGTTTGGCTGCCGCGACGATTGCCTCTTCTTCAAAGCCCATTTCTTCCGTCCATTTTTTATAGTACTTGTCGTCGTCGATATCGGGTTGCTTTTTAATCCCCGCGGCAGAAAAAAGTTTTATTAGCGCGGGTGTGGAGGAGGTGTATGCGCTAAGTTTTTCTTCTACTTTTTTTGCCGTGGTAACGCCCTCCGAGGCAAAGGACTTGGCCACTTTTTTTATGTACGCAAGGCGGATATCGTCCCCCTTGAGGTTGGTGCAGTAGTTTATTATCATTACCAACGCGTTTTGCTCAAAACCGTATTCCTCGATAAGGAAAAAGTATTCGCGGAATTCGTTGGGCGATATCATGCGCCCCTTGATGATGTTTTGAACGGATTTTGCAAAATCTCCGTATTTTTCGGCTTTGAATTTTTTGGGCGTGCCAGAAAGATTTTCGGCGTCGAGAATTTTTATTTCAAAGGGGATCTCCGATATTATGGAAACAAGTTCAAGTTCTTCTAAATATTCAAAATACCCCTTGGCCTCGTCCTCGGTAAGGCGCAGGCTTGCGGCTAAATCGGAAAGGGTAAACGCCGTTTGTCCGTTTTGGTACAGATAGAGCGAGTAGAGGTAAACTTTTATCGCCACGGGTTCCAAAACGGGCAAATACTTTGTGATGAACTTATTTTCTACCGAAGTAAACGATTTTTTTGCTACTTCTTCGGAAACCGAAATAAAGGGCATTTTGATAAACTCCTGTTCAAGTGCTTGATTTATTTGCTCAAATAGTATATAATAATTAGAACTTATAATATGGCTTTTTATACAAGTAAGTAATATTATATAAGACGGGCCCAAAAAAATCAACAGCATACGTCGTGTTTTGAAGTAAATTTTTTTCGACGGTTAAATGAAAATCCTGCACACTTCCGATCTGCATATCGGCAAAAAATTAATACTTAAGGACAGGAATGAGGAATATCGCGCCGTCCTGTCCGAAATCAAACAGATCTGCATAGAGGAGAAAGTTGAACTTGTCCTTGTGGCGGGCGACGTTTTTGATACTTACACGCCGTCTGCGGAAGCCGAGCAGATTTTTTACAGCGGAATAAAGAGCATTGCCGAAGTTGCCACCGTGCTGATAATAAGCGGCAATCACGACGATTATGTGCGCCTCACCGCCGCGGCGGCGCTTGCGGGGGAACTCGGTATATATATAGTCGGCAACGACCTCAAGCCCCTTCCCGTCAAAAAGCATGCGCACGCATATCCCGTCGCCTCGGGCAGCGGCTACGCGGTTTTTTCTAATCCCGCAGGCGAAAAGGTCTACATAAATATGCTTCCCTATCCCAACGAGGCGCGGTTCCGCGAAGAAAAAAACGAAGAATCGTTCACGGACAAAATGTCGCGCTGGATAAACTTCGGGGAAAGCGGCAACACCGAAAATCTTCCGTCGTTATTTCTATCCCATATATTTGTGGCGGGAGGACGGATAAGCGACAGCGAGCGTGAAATAGATTTGGGCGGAGCAAGGGCCGTTCCCGCAGAGATGCTGCCCGACTGTGCATATTGTGCGCTCGGGCACCTTCACCGCCGCCAAAAGATAGGCAAAAATGCCTATTACTGCGGCGCGCCGATGCAGTTTACCTTTGACGAATGTAATTCTGTAAAATCGGTAAATATTTTTGATATCACTTCAAGCGGTTTAACAAATTTTAAGCAGACGCCGATCACGTCGGCAAAACAGCTTGTCCGCGTGCAGGCCAACGATGTTGCAAGCGGATTGGAACTTCTGCAAAAATATGAACGGTACCATGTTGAGCTTACGCTCAATTTAAGCAGTCCGTTGACGCCGACCGAGAGCGCGCTCTTGCACGGCCGTGAAAATTTAGCCCAGCTCAAAGCGCAGATTTTGGATTCTCAACAGGACTATACCGTCAATTCACATAAAAATAAAAGCGCGTCCGAACTGTTTTCGGAATTTTACAGACAGAGGGTCGGGGCAGATGTGCCTAAAGAATTGCTCAGCTTGTTCCTGTCGTTTACGGAGGAAGAATGAGACCTTTAAAGTTGGAATTTGAGGGAATAAACAGTTTTTCCGAGCACACCGTAATCGACTTCGAGCGCCTTATTAAGGGCGGCATTTTCGGAATTTTCGGCGACACGGGGAGCGGCAAGAGCACTATTTTGGATTGCATCAATTTTGCCCTTTACGGCAGGATTGAGCGCAGCAAGGAAAAAAACGACATAATAAACTATCGGTGCAACGCCGCAACGGTTAAGTTTACTTTCGACATCGTCAACTGCGGACGGCGCAGAAAATACTATATCGAACGGACGATAAAAAACAACAAGAGCGGCACGCACAACGCGGAGCTGTATGAGGACGGGGTCTGTATTGCCAGGCAGGCCCAGGAAGTGGAAAAGAAAGTCGTTGAAATTTTAGGCGTACGGGCGGACGACTTCCGCAAGTGTATCGCCCTGCCGCAGGGCGAATTTGCGCGCTTTGTAAAATCTGCGCCGGGCGAACGCGTGGGGTTGATCGAAAGGCTGTTTTCCCTGTCCGTATACGGTAATGAGTTGAGGGATAAAATCGCGGCAAGGATCAAAGATCTCGACGAAGAATTTTCCCTGCTTACGGGCAGGCTTGACGGCTATAACGACGTATCCGAAGAAATCATAAATGCCTTGGCCGCGCAGATATCCGATATAAAGACAAGGACCGACGGCGTTGACAAGGAGTTGGCAAACGCTTCGGCGCAGTTGGAAAAGATAAAAGCACTCTCCGAAAAACGGCGGGAAGCGGAGCAAATAAATTTAAAATTGGAGAAGCTGACCGCAAAAAAACCTGAGATAGAAGAACTGCGCAAAGAAATAACTATTCTGCCTGCGTGTCGCGAAGCCGCGGACTGTCTGCGCGAGGTCTCGGACGCAGAAAATCAGATAAAGCAGACAGACCAACGGCTTAAAGAGGTAAACGAAAAAATTTCCTCCAACGAGGCAACAATCGGCGGACTCGAAAAGAAACTTGCCGAAGGTAACTTTGAAAGCAGGATAGAAGATCTGACGGTGCTGGTTGCAAAATATCAGACCTGTGCTGGGAAACCGCAAAAACTTGTTGAACTTAAAGCCGAACTTGACCGAAAGAGGTCACTCTATAAAAACCTCGGCGAACAGGCCGCGGGCATATATGATGATATAAACGGCTATACGCAGGAATGTGCGGAGCTTGAAAAAAAGTTGGGGCCGCAGAATAGCGACAACCTCGGCAATCTTGTAAACATTGAATTTAAGGGCGCCGTTTTGCGCAACGAATATTTGGCCTCGCTCGAATATTTTTACGGGCTGAAAGACCGTTTGGACGTATATAGCGACGGCTCGGAATTATATACTTTTATAATTAACGAAATCAACGAACAGATAAATTTATATAGACAGCGCATAGCGTATGTAAAAGATTTCAGCCTCGAGGACGTCAACAGACAATTCGAAGTGTTGCAGGCGGCCATGAAGGAGCGGGAGGCCAACGCCGAACTCTTGCGGAAACTCACGCAAAAATTGAACGAAACAAAGAGCAGGGCAGAGAGAAACGCGCATAATTTGGAGACCCTTAAAGAGGACGGCGCGGAGATAAGAAAGCGCACGGATGAACTCGAGGCCGAACTTTCGGCGGTATTCGGTGAAAACTGCGGCGATTATGCCGCCGCCGAAAAAAGCGCGCGCATACAGCTCGAAGCCGTAAAATCCGAACAGCGCGCACTTTTGAAACGGATAGAGGAGTGCAAGGCTCTGCGCGGGGAACTGCACGGCGCCGAGAGCAAACTGAAAGAAGCCGCTTTGCATCTTGAGGAGAGGCGGAAAGAAAAACTTGCAAAATGCGAAGAACTTGTAAAAAAGTCGGGGCTTGAAAATATTTCCGCCTGTGTGGCACACGCCGAAAAATTTGCGGGAATTGCCGACGCGGAGCGTGAAGTTAAGGAGTTTGACCAAAATTTTGCCGTTTTGACGGCGCGCTATGCCGAACTTAAGGCCATAGAAGGGTTGGACGGCGCAACTTTTGAAGTATTGAAAGCGGCACAAGATAATAAATCCGCTTTGGAGCAGCAAAAAAACGAATTGCTGCAAACTTTGGCGGTTGCGGAAGAAAAACTTGGAGCTACCAAAAACAAACTGCAGGAAAAAATCGCACTCAATGCCCAATTCAACAGAGTAAAAAAAGACAGGGATCTGGTTTATCAACTGCGGGATTTGACTAAAAACAATAAGTTCATTGAATTTATTGCCGACGAATATCTGTACGACATATCCGCAATGGCGTCGGTAACGCTTTTAAAGCTGACCGACGGGCGGTACTATTTAACCTATAAAGATAATAATTTCAACGTGGGCGACAATTTCGATTGCGGCAATCTGCGCGGCGTAAACACATTGTCGGGAGGGGAAACTTTTATTGTTTCACTTTCGCTTGCGCTTGCGCTTTCGCAAACGATTTGTTCGCGTTCGATGAAGTCTATTGAATTTTTCTTCCTTGACGAGGGGTTCGGCACTCTTGACAGCGCCTTGCTCGACACGGTGATGAGCGCGCTCGAAAAGCTGAAAAGTTCCAACTTCACGATAGGAATTATCAGTCACGTTGAGGAATTAAAACACAGAATAGACAACAAAATTATTGTACAAAAGGCAACGGAAAGCCACGGGTCAACCGTGCAAATAAGTTGCTGAGGAGTTAAGATGCCTAACATATTGACGCCGCTGTCGCTTTGTGAATTGTATAGTTCATCTCTGGATACGGAAGCTGTGGTACTGTCCTCCGATGAGGACGACGGCATTATTGTCGAGCGCGTAAATTTCAGCGCCCGCGATACGGGTGCGGGGAGAGTCCGCGTTGCCGCCGCGTATGCCTACGACGCAAAGTTGCCCGCAGGCGAAACGGTGATAGTTTTCCCCGATAGCCGCGACACGATTGATGAAGGATTGATGAAAGTTTTTGTCCGTCACGGTTACAGCGTGTTGATGGTAGATTACCGCGGGCAGTGGAACAACAGTGATTTTTATACCGTATATCCCGACAATATAAGCTACGCCAACTTTGCAAGTAGCGGCAGGCGGTACGATTTTGTGGACAACAGCGCGGTTGAAACGTGTTGGTACGAGTGGGTTGCCCTCGGAGTCTATGCAAAAAAGTATGCCGCGGAGCGTAGCGGCGGGAACAAAATAGCGGTAGTAGGAATCAGGGACGGTGGAGAAATTGCGTGGAAACTCGGCGTTTCGGATCAGTTTGACTGCATTATCCCCGTATGCGCGGCGGGCTGGAGGGCATATGCCGGCATAAGCAAATATGTTTCGGTTGAGCCCGACCTAAACGAAGAGAGATACCGTTTTATTGCGGGGATAGATTCGCAGGCCTATGCGCCCTACGTGCGCTGTCCCGTGCTTATGCTGTGTTCTACCAACGACGCGCGGTTTGACTATGACAGGGCCTACGATACCTTTTCGCGCATAAATCCGCAGTATATATCCGAAAGCGCCATATCCTATTCCGTGCAATACAACAGTTGCGTCGGTTTAAAGAGCATAACGGATATGTTTATGTTCCTCGATAAAAATCTTAAAAACAGGCAGGTTTTCATTCCCAAACCTGCGGAAATTTCGGTGGAGGTTGACGAAGAATCCAACCTCGTGGCCAAAGCCATCTTTGACAGCCGCGGTATAGCGGAGAGTTGCGGCATGTACGTTGCCGAAGACTGTATAGATTCATCCCTGCGCGAGTGGACCGCCTGCGCCCCCAAAACGAAAATCAATCCTGCGGGACAGGATTTTTATCTGGACATATACGACCTCACGGGCACTGTCTTTGTATTGTGCTACGTCAAGTATATAAACGGATTTACGGTGTGGTCCAAAATTGCGGCAAAAAAGATAAGCGGCAAATTCAGAAATATGCGCTCAAAGTGCCGCGTGATGTATTCGGACAAGGACGGAATGGGCACTTTTTCCGTCGATAATCCCAAGCGGTGTACGGCAGGCGGGATATTCTTCATAGACAAAGACGCCGTGCCCAAAGTTATCGAACGGGCCGACGGCGTCAAGGGGCTGTACTCCGAATACGGGTTAAAAACGTTCAGAATGAACAACCCCATGTATTCCCCCAATCCGGGCAGCATATTAAAATTAGATGTATTTTGCGAAGAAACGTCCACGGTAAAGTTGGTGTTTACCGACGCGTACACGGGCGAGGAATACACCGATGACTTTGAAATTGTTGGCGGCGTATGGCAAAGCGTATTGGCTGAGCCCAAATTTTTTAAAAATCTTAACGGCACGGCCCTTCCCGCATTTGCTTCCAATTTCATTTTTTCGGTAAGATGTGGCAATCCGTTTGCCATCAATAATGTTATGTGGCTTTAAATATGCTCAACAAAGTAGGCAAAAGTCTTTACGAACGGCAAAAACCATCCGTACTTAATTTAATATTGAACATCGCCATTGTAATAATTTGTCTTGTTTTTATTGTTGAAATCATATTTAATATGTATTTTACCAATATCTACGTTAAAGGCAGATCCATGATGCCGACGCTCACGGGCGCGCCGTCCGGTACGGACAGGTCTGAGATACTCCCGGGTGGTGATTACGTGTTTGTCAATACGCATATTGCTCCCGATTATTTTGATATCGTGGTCGTGCAGACTTCCGACGGCAGCGGTTTGCCCTATGATATAATCAAGCGGGCGGTAGCGTTCGGCGGCGATACGATAAAAATCGACCGCGGACAGCTATGGATAAAGTATAAGGGGAGCAGCGATTTTACGAAAATTGACGAATACTATCTTTCGGAAGAATTCAACGATGCGGGCGACCCCAAAAACACTTACGGCGAGCATCTGGTGGCGGAAGGCTGTATGTTTTTGCTTGGCGACAACAGAAACGAGAGCGCCGACAGCCGCGACAAGGGCGATTTCCCCTTGAGCGCATTGGTAGGGGTTGTACCCGACTGGTCGATAAAAAACAAGGGCTGGATAACGTCGCTATATACTTTTTTTGAGTTTACGATGGGCTTGAATAAGTTCGGCAAGACTTATGACTAAACAAAAACGCGCGGATTTCAGGTCTGCGTTAAAAATAAAATATCGGCCCGTATGGCCGTTCGGGCGGCAGGGCTATCCAATCAATAAGAGGTAAAAATGAAAAGACAAGACGTAAAAACAGAACGCAAGTGGAAAGTAGAGGATATCTACCAATCGGACGAGTTGTGGGAGGAGGATTTTAAAAAGGCCCTCGATATTCCCGATTTTGCAAAATATTCGGGCCGTCTCGGCGATAAAAGCCTGCTTTTGCAGTTTTTTAAGGAAGACGACGAATATTCAAAGCTGATTGAAAAGCTGGCCGTTTACGCCCATTTGCGGCACGACGAAGATATAAGCGTGACGAAGTACACCGCCCAATATTCAAGAATGTTCCCGCTTTTTTCCCAATATTCTGCGGCGCGGGCATTTTTCGAGCCGGAAATGGCAAAGCTCAGCGATGAATATCTCGAATCCGTGGCCGCCGCCCCCGATTTTTCCGCCTATGACTATATTATCAGGCGCGTCATCAAGGGCAAAGCGCATACTGTTTCCGAGGCCGAGGAAAGAATTATCGGCATGTCCTATGAAGTGTTCAATTCCTTCAGCGACACTTTTGCCATGATAGATAATTTGGATCTGCCCTTGCCCGAGATAGAGTTTAACGGTAAAACGCAAAAACTTACCCACGGGCTGTACGGAATCATTCTTCATTCCTCCGACAAGGCAAAGCGCAAAGAAGCCTACGACAAATACTATGCCGCCTACGGCAGCCTCTTGAATACCATTGCCTCCACATATATCGGCAATGTCAAGAGCGACGTATTGCTGAGCAAAGTTTATAAATTCGGCTCCTGCCTCGAACGCGCGCTCTTTGACGAGGACGTGGACAAGTGCGTGTATGATAATCTTTTAAATGCGGTGAATAAGAATCTTGTGTCGATGCACCGCTATATCGCCGACAGAAAACAACTTCTCGGCTATGACAAAATGTATTTTTGCGACGTATATGCGCCCCTTGTTGACGGCGTTGATTTCAAACTTTCGTATGACGAGGCATATGCCTACGTCGTTAAAGGTTTGGGCGTTCTCGGCAAGGATTACCAGGCTCTCCTCAACATGGCGTACAACGAACGCTGGCTGGACGTGGAGGAAACCGAGGGCAAGAGGAACGGCGCATACAGTGCGTCCTGCTACGGAGTTCACCCGTTTGTGCTGTTAAATTATCACCCGTCCGTTTCCGAAGTGTTTACCATCGCGCATGAAATGGGGCACTCGCTGCACACGTATTTTTCGCATAAGAACCAGCCCTACGCAAAGAGCTCCTATAAAATATTTGTCGCCGAAGTTGCAAGCACCGTAAACGAAGTTTTGCTCTTAAAATATATGCTCAACGAGGCAACGGAGATAAACCTCAAAAAGTACCTGCTCAACTACTATCTCGATACAATCCGCGCAACGTTGCACAGACAGACAATGTTTGCCGAGTTTGAAGTTGCCGCACATTCGGCGTTGGAGCGGGGAGAGGCCCTCACCAAGGATTCGATGTGCCAAATGTATGCGGACATAGGCAAAAAGTATTACGGCGACCAAATAGAACACGACGTCAATATATCCTTTGAATGGGCAAGGATACCTCACTTTTATAACTCGTTTTACGTTTATAAATACGCCACGGGAATAACGGCCGCGATAAATATTGCTAATCGTATTCTCAAGTATGGCGACAGCGCCGTAAAGGATTACATGAAATTCCTCAGCGGCGGGTCTTCTACGGATCCCGTATCCCTTCTCAAGTTGGCGGGAGTAGACCTTACAAAGGAAGAACCTTTTGACGTGGCGATGAATGAATTTGACGAAACGCTGAAAGAATTTGAAAAATTAATGGGAATCTAGAGTACTATGTCAGACAAAACCAATGCTATGCCCAACAATTTGGACGCCGAACAGGCCCTGCTCGGGTGTATGCTTATCGACAACGAAATACTTTCCGATGTCTTGGCGGGGCTCGATAAAAATGATTTTTATCAGGAGTCGCACCAGTATATAATTTCTGCAATTAAAATGATTTTCGAGAGCAGAAAACCTCTCGACATAGTCACGCTTTCGGACAAGCTCGAAAGCGAGGGCAACCTTGAAAAGGCAGGCGGAATTTCATATATAACCGAGTTGGCCCAAACAACGCTTTCTGCGGCAAATTATAAATTTTACTTGGACATAGTAAAGCGCGACAGCGTCAACAGAAGCCTTATACGCGCCGCGAGGGATATTTCCGAATACTCCAAAAAGAGCGACGACGCGTTGACGAGCATCAGGTTTGCCGAAGATAAAATTTATACCATATCCCGCGTGCAGGACAGTTCTTCGGTAAAGGATATACGCGAGAGCGACGGTATAGACAAGGTGCTTGCCAAATTCCAAAAACTTTCAGAGGACAGGGACGCATACAGGGGGATTCCCACCGGGTTTACGCTTTTGGACAGGATCACCAACGGTCTGCAAAAATCCGATTTGATAGTTATTGCGGCGCGGCCCGGCATGGGCAAAACCTCGCTTGCAATGAACATAGTCGAAAATGCCGCCGTCAACAACGATTGCGTGTGCGCCGTATTCAGTCTGGAAATGCCCGAAGTGCAGATAATCCAAAGGCTTTTATGCGGCACCGCAGGCGTGAGCATGGCCGACGCTTTGGCGGGCAAACTTGGTCCTGACGACTGGAAACGGCTTGCCAAAGGCAGCGAGCGGCTGAGAAACAGCAAAATCAACATTGACGACAGTTCAAGGGTGACGCCTGCGGAAATTCTTTCCAAGTGCAGGCGAATAAAGGCTAAAAACGGCGGCAGGCTGGACTTGGTGATGATAGACTACATACAGCTTATGTCGAGCGGCAAGCGTTACGGCGACGAGAACAGAACGCAGGAAGTCGCTTCCATCACAAGAGATTTAAAGATTATGGCAAAGGAGTTGGACGTGCCCGTTATTGCGCTTTCGCAGCTCCGCCGTATCCAATCCGCCGAGCCGCAGCTTTCGGACCTGCGTGAATCGGGCGCCATCGAGCAGGACGCCGATATCGTTATGTTTATCAATCGTCCCGACGTAAACGCCACGCCCGAAGAAATAGAAAAGAAGCACATAGTTAAGGGCATGGCCGAACTCATTATAGCCAAGCACAGAAACGGCAGTCTCGGCAGAATCAAATTGAGGTTCAGGGGCGAACTCACCAAGTTTGTCAATCCCGAACTTAGCGAGGAAATGGAAGAAAGGGCGCAGGCGCAAGGCTATTCCGGCCGTCAGGCTGCGGAGGAGGAACCCGCGCCGCTCACCGAGGATGACGCGCCCCCGGAGGACGAGGAGCCTCCGTTCTGATATGACTGAAATTTTACCTGTAACCGAAGATAGTTTAAAAGAGGCCAAAAGGCTGATTTTACGCGGCGACGCGGTTGCATTTCCGACAGAAACTGTTTACGGTCTGGGCGCAAACGCATACGATACGGCTGCGGTTAACAAAATCTTTGAAATAAAGGGTCGCCCCAACGACAACCCGCTCATAGTGCACGTGCACAAGGATTTTGATATTTCAACGCTCGTTGCCGATGTGCCCGGCTACGCAAAAATTCTTGCGGAAAAGTTTTTGCCCGGTCCGTTGACGATGGTATACAGGAGCAAGGGCGCGGTAAGTTCAGCAGTCAGTTGCGGGCTGGATACGCTTGCAATCCGTATTCCTTCGCACGAGGGGGCGCAAAAGTTTTTAAAGTACGTCGGTTTGCCCATCGCCGCGCCATCGGCAAATGTGTCAAAGCATGTTTCGCCCACGTCCGCAGAGCATGTGCTGTTTGATTTAAACGGCAAGATAGATTTGATTTTGGACGGCGGCGAATGTTCGGGCGGCATTGAAAGCACCGTGCTGGACTGTACGGGCGATATCCCAGTGGTTTTGCGGAGCGGACTTGTAAGCCGCGAGATGGTAGAGGAAGCCGTTGGTGCTTGCAGAGAATACGCTTACCGTGAGGGCGGAGTCGCGCGCTCACCGGGAATGAAATACAAGCACTATGCGCCCGCTTGCAGGACGGAAATGTTTGAACCCGCCCAATATGAACAGGCGCTTGCACTGTACGATTTTGAAAAAGCCAAAGGTACCAAAGTTTGTATCATCTGCGACGGCGAGGGCAAAAAACTTGTCGGGGACAGAAAATATATGTGCCTCGGCGCAACGCCCGGGGAAATGGCCTCAAACCTCTATGCAGAGCTCCGTGAGGGCGAAAAAACAAGCGATTTGCTGATTGTGATATCGCCCGCGGACCGTAGCGGCGTGATGGCGGGGGTCATGAACAGACTGACAAAAGCGTGTGGTAAACGTTATGAAAACTAAAAATAGGCATAAAAAAGTACTATTTGTATGCACGGGCAATACCTGCCGCAGTCCCATGGCCGAGATGCTTTTGCGGTATAAGCTGAAAAAGCAAAAAATCAAGTGGTGGGACGTTTCTTCGTGCGGGATTCATGCCGAGACCGGCAATACGATAAGCGCAAACAGCAAGATTGCGCTTGAAGAAATCGGGATAAAGGTGGATAAATTTACCCCGCGCCAGCTCACGCAAAAAATTATCAACGGCAGCACCATAGTGATTTGTATGACCCGCAGCCAAAAACAGCTTTTGGAGGAGTGCGGCAACGTGTTTTGCATCCGCGACGTGTGCGGCTACGATGTGCCCGACCCGTACGGACAGGACCTTGAAGCCTACAGAATCACCCGCGACGCGCTTTCGCGTGCCTGCGACAACCTGATTGCCGATTACATAACCCAGTACAAGGACGGTGAAGAAATAAAATGAAAATTGCTATCGCCTGCGACCACGGCGGCTTAAATCTCAAAAATGAAATAAAAAAATATCTTGCCGAACAGGGATATGAAGTAAAAGATTTCGGGACCGACAGCGCGGCAAGTTGCGACTATCCTGATTACGCTTTGCCCGCCGCAGAATCGGTGGCAAAAGGGGAGTGCGACAGGGGAATACTCGTGTGCTCCACGGGCATAGGCGTTTCAATGGTTGCAAACAAGGTGCCGGGGGTGCGCTGCGCCCATTGTCACGATACCTATTGCGCCGAGTTTACGCGGCTGCATAACGATGCAAACGTGATTGCGCTCGGCGAAAAGGTGGTGGGCGTGGGATACGCTTTAAAGATAGTCGAGGTCTTTTTAAAAACGGAATTTGAAGGCGGCAGACATCAGAGGCGGGTCGACAAAATCACCGCCGTAGAAAAGAAATATTGTAAATAAACAAAAGTAAATAAAAATACCGTCCGTTGTCATGCGGGCGGTAATTTATTTTGCAGCGAATATGCGCCGTTTTTAATGCTGTAAATAATGTCTCCGCAGTCAAAAACGTTCAGCGGCCCGTCGCGGTTAGTTAAATACACCTGCGTTTTAAAATCTATTGCGGCGGGCAAGTCGGAAATCATTATGTCACAGCGGTTTATAGAAAAATTTTGGTCTGTGCAGACGCCGATATCTACGCCGCCGACCGTTGCGAGAAGGGTGTTGTTGTCATAGAAGAAAAAGTCCACGCCGCAAACTGAAAAACTGTCAGAATATGTAACCGTTATGTCGCCGTATGGCTGAATTTGCGGATAGCTGTTTGCGATATAAATCGCCGGCACATCTATTGTTAAGGTCGGATAAACGTCCAAATTATCGTCCCCGAGCACAATGAGCGCGTCAATTCCCGTAACATAATTTCTTCCGAGCATAGATTTAAGCCGCGAATCGGTAACCTTATCCGTCACAATCAACGCGGTGCCTTGGCTTGATTTTATTACGACCTCGCCGCCGCTGCCGTAGGCCGAGATTATCATTTTATATCCCGAAAAGGGCGCGCCGTAGCTCACAAGCACGTATGTAGTAAGCACGGCTATCCCGCACGCAACCGTGATTATGCGCGCGGGCGCTTTTAAATTCAGTTTATCGCTGATGCCAAGGATAAATAAAAAGTAGACAGGCACAAAAATGCCCGCGCCGAAGCCGCTTATCAGCGAGTTTTCAAAACCTGCGCCGATAAACAGCGATATCGTGAATTGCAACGGCAGCGCGGCATACGGAATAATAAACGGAGCTATTGCGCCTATCAAAGAACAGATAATTACCGATACAAAAATAATTACAAAAACTACCGACAGGGCGGGAATAACCACAATGTTAAGCAACAATCCTGCGCCGCTGATATAGCCGAAGTTGCTGAGCAATATCGGCAGCGTGCCAAGCTGTGCGCCGAACGAAACGCCTATTGCCGAGCTGATTTTTTGCGGAATTTTGATTTTGCGCAGCAATTTTTCTATGCATTTGGAAAAGCAGTAGATTCCGCCCACCGCGCAAACGGAAAGCTGAAAGCCGACAGTAACGAGGCTCATGGGCGTGATACTTAAAATAATTATCACGGCCACCGCAAGTGAGTTCAATCCGTCGTATCTCTCTACGCTCAAATTTGCTATTGTAGCCACGGTGCACATTATCGCCGCCCGCAGCGAAGATACCGTAAACCCGCATAGGGCCGAGTATAAAAATATTGCTGCAACGCTTATAGCCGCCGAAACGTATATGTTGATTCTTAATTTTTTAAAAATAAAAGAAATAATGCCGAAGATTATGCCGATGTGCAGACCCGAAACGGCAAAAATATGCGCAATGCCGCCGTATCTGAAACTTTCAAGCGAAGCCTCGTCGACCTGCTCGGTATTTCCCGTAAGCATCGCGTATGAAATCGCCGCCGTGTTTTGGTCGAGGTTGGAAAACATCGTGTTGCGCATTGCCGAGCGTATACTTCCGAAAAACGAATAGCCGTATGTCGATTGCAGCCCGCTGTAAACCTCGCTCCTGTATTTTACGTTTTGTTCGGTGTAGCGCGAAACTTCGCCGTATTGAAAGGGTTCGATTTTTTCCAACGCGCCGATAAAATTTATTTTGTAACCTTCCTCGCAGAGTTCTCCGTACGTTGGCGCAAGATACACATAGGCGTCGCCGCTGATTTTAACGTTGTTCAACATTATGTTTGTGATTATTATATATTCGCCCGAGGCGGTTTCACCCTTTTCCTTTACGTCGCCGCGTATGGAGTATGTGGCGGATTCCGAAATTTCCGACTTGTCGAAGCGCGCCAAAAAGTAGTAGGAGTTGAGTGCGCCGCCTATAAAGAGAATAAGCGGCAACAGCGTGTAAACGAGCGGTTTTACAACAAATTTTCTTTTAACGAGATAAAAAACGGGCAGGATAATTGCGGCGGGTACTAAAGCCAACGTTGCCCATGCCACAGATTGTTTATAAAAGTACAGCAAAATGCCAAGCCCTATTCCGCAGCAAAGCAGCAGGGCAACGATGACAGGTAGCCGTACGTTTACAAACTTTTTCATATTCACAGTTTAGCACATGACAAAAAATTTGTAAATCCGCGGATATATTTTATAAAAAATTTTTCGGATAGCCGAGCGGCTTTGGCCGCGTTATTTCAGGCTTGCCGACGATAGCAGAGGGCCCGCCGCTTGATTTTTGCGCTTTTATATAGTATAATTAAACAAACAATTATTTGGCGGGAAATTATGACTAAGACCGAAATAGCAAAAAACATAGCAGACATTTGCCGAAACGACGCGTCCTTTTGCAAAGATATTAAAGGCGGCGACCCTGAATTATTTTTGTCCAAAATCACCGACGACATGTCCGAAAAAGATTTTATGTTTTCGGTTATAGAATATTTAGCGTCTTTTAAGGTGTGGGGACATCTTTACTTTTATAAAAAATGGGAACGAATCTTTACAGGTTTCCGTGTCAGAAGATATCAAAACAGTTTGTTCATTACCCGTGCCGTAAAAGATTTGCCGTTTTCCAAAGGGGATGAAATTGTCGCCGTTGACGGGATGACGATCGACAGGGCCGCCGAAAAATTTGCCGTATTTTTTGACGGGGATACGCCCGACCGCCAAGGCGAACGTTGGGAAACGTTAATTTCCAATGCCGACGCGGTGACCGTCCGCACCAAAGACAAAGGGGCGTTTGATTATCAAATCCGCACCGATGTCGTCAACGGGGCAGGGGAACCGTCCTGTGTATGCAGGTTTATCGAAAAAGACTGCTTTTACGTAAAGCTCACCAATTTTTTTGACGGACAAGACATTCAGTCTATAACGGACTGTATCTCGCGGCAAAGCTCTTGCGTAAAAAATCTTATAATAGATCTCAGAAACAACTGCGGCGGGAGCGATACCGAATTTTTGCCGTTCCTTAAGTTTTTGCTTACCGAAAACGACTTAATGTGCGGCAAACCTATTTTTACCGCAGGGGACGAGATACTGTATTCCGAGCGCAATGCGGACGGGCGCATAAAATACTACAAGGAGCGCCTTGAAAACTGTGTTTCCGAAGAAGTCCGCGCGTATTTTAACGAACAAATAGAGGAGCAGCAAAAGAACAAGGGGAAAGGATTTGTGACCGCAAAGGCGGATGAATTTTTGTTCCCGCCGAGGGGCACAGTTAATCCCCAAAAGGTTGTTATCCTTACCGACTGTTATTGCGCCTCCTCGGCCGAAAGTTTGGTGGACATTGCTTCCCGCCTGCAAAAAGTAACGGTTATCGGCCGCCCCACCATGGGAATTTGCGATTATTCAAATCTTACGCGGTTTGACTTCGGTGAATATGTTTTGCATTATCCCACCTCGCGCAGCAAGGCGATAGATATCGGAAAGGGCACAAGGGGAAAGGGACTTGAACCTGATATATACGTGCCGTGGACGCCCAAGCATATATTTGAAGACGTTGACCTGTCGGTGGCTTTGGATTGGTTGGCCAAGAGTTAAAGTGATGAGCAAAATACAAACCAATTTTGCGGAGGATTAAATTATGCTTATTCCTGTTCTGCTTATGAGAAAAAGACATATAATCGACAAATTAATAAAAATGAATGCCGTTTCTGAAGAAAGCGCCGTTACTTTTAAGGAGGCCGGCATAATAAATCCAAACGGATTTAAAAGGTTCACCTTGCGTTTGGTTGAACAAGATATTCTCCGACAATTCGGCGATAAATATTATTTGAATACAGCAAATTCTTGAATTTTATTTTGCGGAGAAAATAAATTATGTCAATGAAATGTTTTTTGGCTTTGGAAACGCCGCTTCAAAAGACGGCCTATAAATATAAAGACGTTTTGCCGACCATTCAGAGCGGCGATATGTGGTATGACGGTGGGATAGCGTTCAGGACGGAGCTGTCCGAGCAGGAAAAGTATTGTTTGGGCAATGTTTTTAAGGGCTTTTGCTGCTATGCGATGGACAGCGAATTCGGGCTCGATTATGAAAAGCGGTATAACGTTGCAATATCCGAAACTTACGCCACAAATGCGCTTGAAGAGCTAAAATGGTTAAAATCGTTTGCAAAGAAACAGCTTCTCAAGCAAGACGTGTTTATGATAGTTAACCTTTGGCTTGGCCGGAAGACTGAAATCAAGGGAAGGAAGATTATCGACATAAACGAGTGGGAGCTGTCGGCGGGAAACGATTTTTCTTTCGAATACGGAGTAATTTATCAATTTATCGATAACTCCGAAGATGCGGCAGAACGTCGCCGCCAAAGAGCAAAACGTTTTTCGGTATAATGGAGAAATAATATGAGATTTTTTGCCTCATTGCAAAGTGCGGAAAATTTGTTAAAAACAAAATATAAAGCCAAGGAAATTTCGCTTGACGAAGTTGTAAAGTTGTTTCCTTGCTACGGATATGAGAACGGGAAAATTGTTGAAATACCGCCGGAAGAGCAAACGATTACCTTATATACTGGAGATGAAATCACCATGCCGAACTATAGATGCTATTTGATAGATGATAAGGAGATAATCAAACGCTATACAAACACCGAAAAGACAGCAGGCATAGTGCCTGAAAGAATTTTAACAGTGTTAGGGTTTAACTCGCAAGGAAATAGAACGTCACAGTTATATACCTGCTATGGCAATGGATTTCAATGGTATCTCGATTTAATGGAATTAAGCAACGATTGAAGATTGATACTTGTTATTTAAGGGTAAAAATCAGTTCGGGACTCACAGAAGAAATCGTCTATTTTCCCTATTATGCAGAATTGATAAAGGCAGAAGATTATAAACTGGGAGAAGTGATTTATAAGTAAAGTTTAATTTAGCGGAGAAAATGGAAAAGGAATATTGTGCAATTTATTTGAGCGGTACTGGAAACACAAAGTTTTGCGTTGAAAAACTTGTAAAATCGTTGGATGAAAACGCTCCGATTATCGCAATCGAAAACTCCGCCGCCATTTCTGCGGCCGCGGGCTACAAAAATATAATCTTCGGCTATCCCGTGCAGTTTTCCAACGCTCCCAAAATGGTGAGGGACTTTATCCTTGCAAACAGAGAGGTTTGGAGAGGGAAAATCGTTATATGCGTAGCTACGATGGGTGCGTTCAGCGGTGACGGCGCAGGTTGCGCGGCAAGGTTATTTAAAAAGTGCGGGGCCACCGTGTCGGGCGGTCTGCACCTAAAAATGCCCGACAGCGTGTGCGACAGCAAGTTTCTTAAGAAAAGCGCGGAAGAAAAAAGGCAGATTATCCGCCGCGCAGAAAAAAAGATTGCGCGCACGGTTCTGCAAATCGGGAGCGGAAAATTTCCGCACGACGGGTTGGGGATTTTTGCCCATATCGCAGGGCTGTTAGGCCAAAGGCTTTGGTTTTACAACAAAACCAAAAATTACAGCGACAAATTGAAGATAGACAACACGCTTTGCGTGGGCTGCGGAACCTGCGTAAGCGTATGCCCCATGAAAAATCTGACGTTAGAAAATCAAACTGCCGCGCCGCACGGGAAATGTACAATGTGCTACCGTTGCATAAGCCTGTGCCCGAAAATGGCCATTACGTTGGTAGGAAAAAAAGTTGTAGAACAGTACAGGCTTGAAAACTTTTCGGACGGTATTTAATATCAAACGATAAAAATTTATACTTCATGTTCGGTTCATTGGGGAGTAATAAAATGATTGGGCGGTTTCACAAAGTGCAGTTCGTCTTTAATCAAAATGAACAGTTGAAAACTTTAAATACCTATCATAACATCGAGATTGTCTCAAATAAAAACGAGTTATATGCTAAAGATGGCGGCGGAGACTTTTCGTTATATTTGGGGGATAGTTATCTCAGTTTGGATTTTGACGCCGAGAGCAAACGAATCGGTAATCTTGGCGGCGCCATAAATTTGCGCGACATATGCGCGGAGCATATATTGTTCCCCCAAAATATTTCAAACGGTATTTTGTATGTTGGCAACAAAGGAAAATTTATGCGTGGCGGCGGTTGGCGAATTGAGTTTATGGAAAAGTACGTTTTCGATGCGAAGCAATCACTTTTTCAAATCGGAGTATATAGCGCAAACGAGCCTTGTTGCAGATTTCTGAAAAACGCGTACTGTCAATTGGATCCCTTAGGGAACTTGAAGTGTTTATTAGTTTCTAACATAGTGATTTAAAATCATTTTATGAACGGTGTAATATGCTCAATTGGAAGCCCCGAATTTAGAAGGTTTCGCAAACAGAGTTTCTTTGAGCCAAGCTAAAGAATATCACAAAAAATTCGGTGCGGTTTCAGTTTAAATCAGGTTGGTTTTTTCTATACGAAAAGCGAGGACATGAACGCCCTCGCTTTCTTTTGCCGTGCCGCTGGTCTTGCTGCGCAATGGCGTCGCTTCGCTCGCACGGGGTATTCGATCCCTCCCGATACGGCAAAAGAGACAACCCGAAGGTTGTCTCTTTTTGGTGCCGCTGGTCTTGCTGCGCAAGGGCGTCGCTACGCTCGCACGGGGTATTCGACCCCTCCCGATACGGCAAAAGAGACAACCCGAAGGTTGTCTCTTTTTGGTGCCGCTGGTCGGGGTCGAACCGACACGGTATCGCTACCACTGGATTTTGAGTCCAGCGCGTCTGCCAATTCCACCACAGCGGCGTTTAACGTAATCATTATATAATAGAAAACAACAAAAATCAAGCGATTTTGATTTTATCGTTGATTTTAATTGCAGAAAGTGCTAAACTTGTATGTATGGATAAGATGGTATTGATAGACGGCAACAGTCTTTTAAACAGGGCATACTACGCAACGCCGGTTTTTTCAACGCAGAGCGGCATGCCCACAAACGCCGTATTTGGATTTACAAAGTTACTTTTTAAAATTTTGGGCGACGTTAAGCCCCAATACATAGTTGTTGCCTTTGACATGAAGGCTCCCACGTTCCGCCATAAAATGTATGACGGCTATAAGGCCACGCGTAAGCCTATGCCCGAAGATCTTGCCGTTCAGGTGGGGCCGCTCAAAAATTTGCTTTCCGCAATGAAAATAGCCACGTGCGAGCTGGAGGGGATAGAAGCCGACGACATTTTGGGCACGCTGTCCAAAAAATTTGACGTCCACAGCTATGTTTATACGGGCGACAGGGACAGTTATCAGCTTGTAGACAGCCATACCGACGTTTGCTACACAAAAAAAGGCGTGAGCGAGTTACTGCACCTTTCCATAGATAATTTTAAGCAGGAGATCGGCATTGAGCCGCGGCAGGTTATAGATTTAAAATCTCTGATGGGGGATAAATCGGACAATATTCCGGGCGTTCCGGGCATCGGCGAAAAGACCGCAACGGAGCTGCTTGCGCAATACGGTTCACTTGACGGAATATACGCAAATATCGAAAATCTCAAGGGGAGCGTAAGGCAAAAGTTTGAACAAAACCGAGAAATTGCCTATCTGTCCTATCGGTTGGCCACGATAAACCGCGATTGCAAAATTGATTTGGAACTTGCCGATTGCATTGCTCCGAAAAAATTTAATGGCGACGTCAAAAGCCTTTTTACCGAATATGAGTTCAAAAGTTTGCTTGCTTTGGATATTTTTGAGGATTCTGCCGAACATGCAACGGAGAATTCCGTCCATTATCCTGAAAAAATTTTAGTTGGTTCCTATGCCGAACTTGAGCATATTTTAATGAACGGCGGGACGTTTTCCGTTATTTTGGGCCAAAATTCCATAGAAATTTATGAGGGGAACAATCAATATTCGGCCAAATTGCAGGAAAATCTGCAGGATACGGCCGTAAATTATGACGATTACAATTCAATACTCAATGCGGTGTTTGCCAACCCCGACAGCAGGGTCATAATTTATGATTTCAAAGCCGCCCTGCATATTCTTGAGGAATTTGGTATAAGCGCGGAGTGTGATTTTGAGGATTTATCGGTCGCAAAATATCTGTGCGACAGCAACGCCGCTAACTTTAATTTTAAAGAGTTATTGAATTACTATCTGTACGACCAAAGTTTCGGCGCCTTTGCGATAAGTGAACTGTTTAAAAAATATCGGGAAGATATGGAGCGCCAAAACGTGCTTGCGCTCTATACCGAGGTTGAAAAGCCGCTTGTAAAGATTCTCTATGATATGGAGTATAACGGCGTGAAAGCCAGCATACAGGGGCTGAACGAACTTTCAAAAAAGTTTTATGAGCTTTCGGAAGATTGCCGTTTTAAGATATATAAGGAATGTGATTGTGCATTTAATCTCAATTCCCCGTCCAAACTTGCCGAAGTACTGTATGAAAAGTTCGGGCTGACCGAAGTTAAAAAGAAAAAAACGGGCAAGTTTTCAACGAGCGCCGAAGTATTGGAAAAACTTGTGGACAAGGCCCCCGTTGTGTCCGATATCCTTAAATACAGGTTGTATCAAAAACTTCGTTCCACCTATTGCGAGGGCCTATTGCCTTTGATAGATAAAAGGAGCGGGCTTATCCACACCACATATAACCAAACGCTCACGTCTACGGGCAGGCTCTCTAGTTCCAACCCCAATCTCCAGAACATTCCGATCAGGGAAGAAGAGGGCAGGGAACTGCGCAAAATTTTTATTCCCCGCGACGGCAATGTGTTTATTGACGCCGACTATTCCCAGATCGAATTGCGGCTTTTGGCGCATTTTTCGGGCTGCAAAGAGTTGGTTGAGGCCTATAACGCAGGCACCGACATACACGCGGTTACGGCGTCGCAGGTGTTCGGCGTAGACATAGACAAGGTCACGGACGCTATGCGCAGGGAGGCCAAAGCAGTCAATTTTGGCATTATCTACGGCATAAGCGAGTTCGGGCTTGCCAAAAATTTAAATATTCCCGTCGGCAAGGCCAAAGAATATATCGATAAATATTTCAAAACATACAGCGCGGTAAAGGAATACATGAATAAAAACGTTGCGTTTGCCTATGAACACGGTTATGTTGCAACGCTAACCGGAAGAAGGCGGGTAATTCCCGAACTCAAATCTGCGAATTACAACCTGAGGCAATTCGGCGAGCGCGCGGCGATGAATATGCCGCTGCAGGGCTCCAGCGCGGATATCATAAAGATAGCTATGATAAATGTCTGCAGGGCGCTGAAAGAAAAGGGTCTGAAGTCAAAGCTGATTTTGCAGGTACACGACGAGTTGGTTTTGGAAGCTCCCGAATGTGAAGTGGAGGAGGCTTCGAAAATTTTAAAGACCGAAATGGAGAATGCCGTAAAACTTAACGTTCCGCTAACGGTGGAACTCAACGTCGGGAAAAATTGGTATGACGCAAAATAACATCAAAATTGCAATCACGGGCGGCATCGGCAGCGGCAAGTCCACGGTCTGCCAAATCATAAAAGAGTATGGTTATCCTGTTTATTCGTGCGACGAAATTTATAATGAAGTTCTCACGTCGCCGCAACTTGTCAAAAAACTTGCCGACGAGTTTGGTTGTGGCATAATTTCAAACGGAATTATAAACAGAAAAACGCTGGCGGAAGCAGTGTTTTCCGACAGGGAAAAATTAAAAAAATTAAACGCGCTAACGCATCCCGAAATCATGTCGCTTGCACTTAAAAAAATGGAGGGGCGCGCGCTTTCGTTTTTGGAGGTGCCGCTGTTATTCGAAAACAATTTTCAAAACTTATTCAATGGCGTGATAGTTGTTTTAAGGGACTTTGAAGCAAGAGTAAAGGCCGCGTCGATAAGGGACGGAGTTGAAGCCGACGAGATAAAATTGCGCGTAAAAAATCAGTTTGACTATGATAATTTTGATTTTTCAGAGTACAATGTCATACATAATTGTGGAAATTTAGGAAATTTGCGCGCAAAAACGGTTGAAATTATAAAAAAGATTGAAAGCGCCACATAGTTAAAAAAATTTTATAAACGATTAATTTTAACTTGACAAGGCAATCAAAATATTATAAAATCAATATTGTTTTTAAGCACTCGTGGCGGAATTGGCAGACGCGCAAGACTAAGGATCTTGTGGTTCACCCCATGCAGGTTCAACTCCTGTCGAGTGCACCAGTTGACTGGAATCCGAGCAAAATACTCTTTAAGGGTGTGTGTTCGGATTTATTTTTTTATCTGTGCGCATCGGCCCGCTGCTTGCGTTTGTATTGTTTTTATGGTATAATGACAACGGCAAACAGGAATTTAGCGGAGAGGAAGAAATGAATCGCTTTTTTGACATACTGCTATATATCGATTTCTTTGTCGCAATTCCTTTTTTTATCATAGAAATCATTTGTTTCCCTGCTTGGGTTGAACAAATAGATATCACGAAAAATAAAAAAGGCAAGCCGATTAAGCGTTATCTTGAAAATAAATATGTACTGTTGGAATTGCGCATAGCTTTGACTGTAATACTTTTTGCGGCGGTCAGTATTGTTTCCCTGTTGTTCAGCTCTTTTCCTCGCGAGATCGAAAATCCCGGGGCCTTAATATCTCTTCCGATATTGATTTTGTTGTTGGGCACCGGTTTCGGCGGATTTTTCTTGGGCAACTATTTTCATAAAACGGCGAAAAGAATGGAAATTTATCAACAAGCTGCAGCCGTCCATGAAATTTATGTGCGCAACCGCGCCCAAATGGGGATGGGCGTGCTCATTTGCTTTTATCTGAGCATTGTAGTAGCTTTCCCCGTTATGCACTTGTTTTTTCTTTTAAATTTAATTTAGCCTAATAAACTTCAGAACGGAGAACTTGATGAACAAAATAAAACAACTGTTGATTGTTTTGACAATTTGCATTGCGCTTGCGGGATTAGCCGTTTTGCTATGCTTTCTCGATCCGACTTTTATCCCCGACGCATATAGAGTTACGTCAATGGTAATAGTCGTATCCTGGGCATTTTTTATCATTCCTTCCTTGCTTTTTGCCGTACAATTGGCAATAAAATATTTCGAAGGCAAATCCCCCGAGCATGCTTTCAGGGACGGAGTGCGTATCGGTGTAATTGCGGGTTTCGGCGGAATCCTTGTATTGAGTCTGCTCGTCTCTCCCATAACGGGAATATTGTGGTATATAAATACCGTCAAACAAATCGTCTTATCGAAAAAGAATAAAAATCAATATTCGGATAACTTGAACGGAGACGATATTTTCGATGCGTGAAAGAGCTTAAAAAAACGAGATAAATCAGGCAGGATTGACAGTGAAAAGAATAGTTATATTATTTACCGCGGTTGCCTTATCGTTAATACTTTCAATGTCAATAACAGGTTGCGTATTCGGCGGATTAATCTTTGACAGCGACACCTCCGTAGCGGCAAAGAAGTTGGATTCGCTCATCGAATGTATCGAAAAAAAGGACAGCGAAGGGCTGAAGGCGTTGTTTGCGCCCAATAAACTTGCGGATATAGACGATTTTGACGAGAGTATTCAGGAACTCTTCGACTATTACGGGGGCGAATTTGTTTCTCATCCCAACAGTACTCCCGGGTCTATGAAGGATAGCGACTACGGCACGGTAAAAGAATATTTTTTAATTCGGAACGAGGTATATACGACTGAGGACACGTATTACTTCACAATTTATTGGTATATCCGCGACGATACCGATAGGGGAAACGAGGGCATATGGTCGCTTGATGTTTTGAAATCGGAAGATTCGCCCGCCGATAACGATTCATATTGCTATATCGGTTCGGATTGGGCAACGGGCATCCACGTAGGGGTGATATCGTCGGAATATTACTATGATTTGTTTTTTAATTATCTCGAAAAGGGAGACAGAAACGGGCTAAAGTCTTTGTTTGCCGCAAATGCTATTGCCGTGACAGATAATTTTGACGAAAGTCTCGACAAGTTGCTTTTATACTATGAGGGGGATTATTGGTACGGCAATTGGAAAGACTCGGAATTTCAAAGTTCGCGGGACAATGGCGAAAAAGTAATATTTCATAACTTCGGACATAATGAAGTCACAACCAAATATTCGTATGATTTTGCTTTCAGATGGTGTTCGCGGGATACCGCCGACGAGGGCAATGTAGGATTGTGGTCGGTATATGTGAAGAGATATGAATATGACGAAGAAACATACAGCGAAACGCTCCGCACCCCGTATTGGGGCGACGGACTTTGGACAAAAGGAATCAATATAGGCGTATTTTGAGTATTTGCCGCCTGCCGGTTTTAGTAGCTTGAACTTTTTTATCACAAAGAAAGTTCGGGCTATTTTGTTTTATAAAATCTTAATTATTTCAAAAACTCCCCGCAATTCGCTTGACAGCCGAATAAAATGAATTATAATAAAACATATGTTATAGAACATTTGATATAGAATAGGAGAAATTATTATGCCGCCGAAAGCCAAATTTACGAAAGAACAAATTGTGAACGCCGCGCTGGATATCGTCAGAGAAAACGGCATGGACGAACTGACCGCCCGTGCGCTCGGAAAAAAACTCGGAAGCTCCGCTTGTCCGATTTTTACCGTATTTGACAATATGGAAGAAGTAATGCGTGAAACTGTAAAAGCAGCATCCCGGCTTTACGATGGGTATATTGCGCAAGGCCTGCAGGATAATCCTGCCTTTAAGGGGGTGGGAATGAAATATATCGCATTTGCCATTCAAGAGCCTAAACTGTTTCAACTTTTGTTTATGACCGAAAAAAAGCAAAATCCGACGATAGAAAACGTTTTGCCGGTAATCGACGCAAATTATCCGTTTATCTTATCTTCCGTTAAGGCTTACGGACTGTCAGACTCAAACGCCGAAAAGCTCTATAAGCATTTATGGATATATTCTCACGGCATTGCGGTGCTTTGTGCTACGCGGCTGTGCTCGTTGACGATGGAAGAGATCGGGAATATGCTCACAGAGATTTTCATTGCCCTGTTAAAAGAAGTCAAGGCGGGGGAGAAACTATGATTGCCGCAAAAGGAATTTGCAAATTTTACGGAAGTGGTGAAAATCGGCAGGAAGTATTAAAGGGCGTTGACCTTAATGTTTCGGACGGGGAATTTGTGGTGATCCTCGGAGTTTCGGGTTCGGGAAAATCCACGCTCCTCAACATTCTTTCGGGTCTGGAACGTGCCGACAGCGGCTCTGTCCAATATGACGGAACTGATATTTTGCGGCTTTCCGATTCCGAGCTGACCAAATTCCGCAAGGCGCAAGTGGGTTTTATCTTTCAGCAATATTATTTGCTTCCCCATTTGAGCGTGGAGAAGAATGTGCGCATGGGGGCAGACCTTGCGGGGAATCGAAATTATGCCGACGTGATAGAGGCTGTCGGGCTTGCCGACAAACGCAAAAAATATCCGGGCGAACTTTCGGGCGGGGAACAGCAACGTGTAGCGATCGCCCGCGCGCTTGCAAAACAGCCCAAAGTTTTGTTCTGCGATGAGCCGACAGGCGCGCTCGACGAAGGGACGGGCCGACAGATTTTGGACTATATCTCAAAATTGCAAAAAAGCAGCGGTATTAGCGTAATTATGGTTACCCACAATCAAAATATCGCGGATATGGCGGATAGCGTAGTGCGGTTGAATAGTGGGACGGTTTTGGAAGTCAGGGAAAACGGCAAGCAAAAATCGGCGTATGAAATCGGGTGGTAAGTATGGTAATCGGGATCAAAGACGCTTTGAAATTTATCGGAATTTCCATTGTCGTATGCTGTGCGGCGTTCGTCTGCACCCTGTTTCTGAACTATAACCTCGATCTAAAGTCTTTCGGAAATATTCCCGATGCAGCCATCCCGTTGTACAATGCCCAGCTCTCTATGGGGAAAGCCATCGCCGCCATTTCTGGATGCGGTCTTGCGTTGACGTCGGTCGTATTGCTTGTTTTTTATCTTAAAAACTATATCAACGCCCACGGCAAACAACTCGGCATCCTCAAAGCTATGGGCTATTCGAGGTTTTCGGTTGCCAAACATTTTTGGATATTCGGACTCAGCGTATTTTTAGGCGCGGCAATAGGTTTCCTTGCGGCATACCTTTATATGCCGACTTTCTACCGCGTCCAGAATGCAGACGGACTTTTGCCGGAGTTCGCAGTGCGTTTTCACTTTGAATTATTGCTTTATTTAATCGTATTGCCTACGCTTGCGTTTGCGTGCCTTGCGGTGTTATATGCTATTTGGAAATTGAAGGCTCCAGTATTGAATTTATTGCGCGAAAACTGCACAAAGACAATCAAAGCGCATAAAGAAAGGGACGAATCTTTTTTGAAAGGATTGGGCAGCGCAACGTTGAAGAGCAAAAAATTGCTTATATTTTTGATCGCGTTTTCAGCATTTTGTTTTTCGTCTATGGTGCAGATGTCCCTTTCCATGTTCGACCTTGCAAGCGAAACATTTGCGTGGATGATTCTTATGATAGGCTTGATTCTTGCGTTTATGACTCTTTTGATGTCCCTTTCAAGCGTCGTAAAGGGCAACGCAAAGACGATCGCCATAATGCGTATATTCGGCTATGAATACAGCGTTTGTTCCAATCGGATTCTCGGAGCATATCGACCCTTTTCATATGTGGGCTTTGTTGTCGGAACGCTCTATCAATTTGCACTGTTGAAAATTATGCTCGGCGTGTTCTTTGCCGACGTTGATATCCCCGTTTATACGTTCGATTGGAAAGCGCTGGCTGTCGCGTTGTTTGCATTTGTCGCCGTGTACGAGTTGGTTCTGTTTCTGTATGCGCAAAGAATAAAAAAACTCCCGCTCAAATCGGTTATGGAGGAATAGGAAAACAATTGTGCACGTATAAAAATAATTTAATAATAAACATTGTTTTGCACAAAGCGGGCAAAAAGTTGCGCCCGTTTTGTGCAAAATTTTGTCACATTTTATCACCGACGAACAACAACGCAACAAAATGTTTATTTTTGGTTTATCATTGACAACAAAACTTTTTTAGGTTACAATATCTTGTGCAGACTATTATATTAATTGTAATTAGCTTTATATACAGTAATTTACAGAGGTTTGGTTATGGATATTCATGAAATTTTAGGCAAATGCGACCACACGCAGCTTTCGGTAACCGCAACGTGGGAGGATATCCGCGCGCTTATTGACGACGGCATAAAGTATTCTACGGCGTCCGTTTGTATTCCGCCCTGCTATGTGAAGCAGGCGAAGGAGTACGCAAAGGGGCGGGTTGCCATCTGCACCGTCATCGGATTTCCCAACGGGTATAATACTCCAATGTCTAAATACACCGAGGCGGCCGAAGCGGTTTCGCTCGGTGCGGACGAAGTAGATATGGTCATCAACATCGGCGAAATGAAGGCGCGCCACTACGAGGCCGTTCGTGACGAAATCAAGCTGGTAAAGAGCTGCTGCAAGGATAAAATTCTCAAAGTAATCGTTGAGACATGCCTTCTCAACGAGCTTGAAAAGAGGATGGCGCCCCATCTCGTTGCGTTGGCCGGCGCGGATTTTATTAAAACTTCCACGGGTTTTTCAAAGGCGGGCGCGACCTTTCGCGACGTTGAAATTTTTAAAGAGGAAATCGACAAAAACGGCTTAAACATAAAAATCAAGGCGGCGGGCGGTATTTCATCCATTGCCGACGCCGAAAAGTTTATTGAACTCGGCGCGGACAGGCTGGGCACTTCCCGCATCGTAAAAATAGTTAAAGAGGAAAATTTATTATGAGCGAGCGCTCCAATATTCCCACCCCGCACATTGCCGCAAAGTACGGCGATTTTGCCGAGACCGTGCTTATGCCCGGCGATCCTCTGCGTTCCAAATTTATAGCCGAAAACTTTTTACAAAACGCAACGCTTGTAAATAACGTGCGCGGCGTAAACGGCTATACCGGATATTACAACGGCAAGCGCGTTTCCGTGATGGCGTCGGGGATGGGACAGCCGGCCATAGGAATTTACTCCTACGAGCTGTTTAATTTTTACGGCGTTGAAAATATAATCCGCGTCGGCTCCTGCGGCTCATTTGACAAGGATTTGCACGCGCGCGATATAATCATTGCGCAGGGCGCATGCACCAACGGCAACTATGCCAAGCAATATAATTTGCCGGGAACTTTTTGCCCGATTGCCGATTTTGGACTGCTGCGGCGGGCCGCCGACCTCTGCGAAAAGGCGGGCGTGAATTATAAAGTCGGCAATATATTTTCTTCCGATATGTTCTACGACGACAGCAACAGCGGCATGCAATGGGCAAAAATGGGCGTTCTCGGCGTAGAAATGGAGAGTGCGGCGCTATATTGCAACGCCGCCCGCGCAGGCAAAAAAGCTCTGTGTATTTGCACTGTGAGCGACAGTTTCATTTATCCCGAAGAAAACACAACCGCCGCGGAGCGCGAAAAGTCTTTTACCGCAATGATGAAAATTGCGCTTGAACTTGCATAGAGCGTACAGGTGAACGGATGACAAAAAGATTTTTTTTGATTGTGCTTGACAGTTTCGGCGTGGGCGAGCTTCCCGACGCATATTTATGGCACGACGAGGGTAGCAACACGCTGGGCGCAATACGCAATCACCCCAACTTCAACTGTCCCGAACTTAAAAAACTCGGGCTGTTCAATATAGACGGCGTAGGCGGCGGAGTTGCCTCTCCCGAGGCAAGCTATGCCCGCATGCGCGAAAAGTCGATGGGGAAAGATACTACGATAGGCCATTGGGAAATTGCGGGGGTTGTATCTCCCGACCCGTTGCCCACATATCCGAACGGTTTCCCCCAAGAGCTGATAAAGGAATTTGAGCAAAAGACGGGGAGGAGGGTCATATGCAACAAGCCCTACTCCGGCACGGAAGTCATCAAAGATTACGGGCGCGAACATGTTGAAACGGGCGCCTTGATTGTTTACACTTCTGCCGACAGCGTGTTTCAGATTGCCGCGCACGAGGATATCGTGCCCGTTCAACAGCTCTATGAATATTGTGAAATCGCACGCAAAATGCTGGTTCCCCCGCATGGCGTGGGCAGGGTGATCGCCCGTCCTTTCAACGGAGAATATCCCTATGTCCGCACGCCCAACAGGCATGATTTTTCGTTGGAACCGCCTGCGGATACAATGATAAACTTGCTGAAAAACAGCGGGTACGACACGATATCGGTCGGTAAAATTTTTGATATCTTTGCGGGCAGCGGGATCACCGAAAGCAACCGCACAACCTCCAATACTCATGGGATGCAGGTAACAAAGGAGATTCAAAACAGGGACTTTTCGGGGCTTTGCTTTGTAAATCTTGTTGATTTCGATATGAAGTACGGCCACAGAAACGATGTTGCGGGATATGCCGCGGCGGCCACCGAGTTCGATAATTTTTTGGGCGGATTCCTTAAGGATATGCGAAAGGACGATGTGTTGCTGATAACCGCAGATCACGGTTGCGACCCGTCCACGCCGTCCACCGACCATTCCCGCGAATATACTCCCATGCTGATATGCGGGCCGCGCATAAAAAGCGGAATAAATTTGGGCACAAGGTCAAGTTTTTCCGACATAAGCGCAACCGTTTTGGAGTACTTCGGCGTAGGGCAGCAAAACACCTTTGGCAAAAGTTTTTTGGGTGAGGTTTATAAATGATCAATTTCCGTTTTTTGATGGAACAGGCTCAAAAGGCGCGTGAAAATTCCTATGCGCCGTATTCACATTTCCGTGTGGGGGCAGCGCTTCTTTCAAAAAGCGGAAAAATTTATTTGGGCTGCAATATTGAAAACGCTGCGTATTCCGCCACTGTTTGCGCCGAGCGCACGGCAATTTTTAAGGCTGTAAGCGAGGGAGAACGCGACTTTGAGGCAATTGCGATAGCGGGAGGCAGAGAGGGCGAAACTTACGAACTGTGCGCTCCTTGCGGGGTGTGCAGACAGGTGATTGCCGAATTCTGCCCCAAAGATTTTAAAATAATTCTCGGCAACAATAACAAATTTGAAGTTTACACTTTGGACATGCTTTTACCGCTTACGTTTACTTCTGAAAATCTATAATATTTTGTAGGTATTATGAAAAAATATTTGAGTAAAATTGCATATCTTTTATGCGCCGCTCTGTTTGCATGCGTATTTTTTGCGGGTTGCGATAAAATGGAGCAAAAGCCCAAACTTGCTACCCCTCAAGTGATAGTAGGGCAGGACGGTACAGCCGTATGGAATGAAATCGACGGCGCGGTATATTATGTCTATGTTATTGACGACGGTGAAGAACAGCCAATCTTGTCAGGTCCTGTGCAGCTTGCCGAAGGTCAGTCCATAAAGGTTAAGGCCTTAAGCGGTAACACAGATTACCTCGACAGCGATTTTTCGGAGCCGCAAACGTACATAAAGCATGATATTGATCCCAACCATAACCATACGGATCTCGATTCGGACGGACTTTGCGATTACGGCGGCGAGAGCGTTATTTCCGAGCTGTCTTTTTATGCGATAAACGACCTGCACGGAAAATTTATGGATACGAGCACCCAGCCGGGGTTAGACGAGTTTACCACCTATATAAAAACTTTATACGCCGACGGGGAACGGGAGGAAATTCTCCTGTCGTCGGGCGACATGTGGCAGGGCACCGTGGAGTCGTCGTCAAACAAGGGGCAGCTTATGACCGAGTGGATGAATGACGTGGGCTTTGCGTCCATGACTCTCGGCAACCACGAATTCGATTGGGGGCCTGCCGTGCTTACACCCAACAGCGAGCTTGCGGACTTTCCCTTCCTTGCAATCAACGTCACATATCAAGGGCAAGCCGTAGACTATTGTGAAGCGTCCACGATTGTGGAAAAAGGCGGAGTTAAAATCGGCATAATCGGCGCTATCGGCGATTGCTTGAGTTCTATCTCCGGCGAGTTCAGCGACGGGCTTTCTTTTGCAACGGGAGACGAGCTCACTGCGCTCGTAAAAAACGAGGCGGACAGATTAAGAAAGGAAGAAGAGTGCGATTTTATCGTCTATTCCATTCACGACGGCGGCGATGATTTTTCTTCGTCGGGCGTCAATTCCGTAAAGAACAGCGATATGGCCTACTATGATACCGAATTGTCGGACGGTTATGTCGACCTTGTGTTTGAGGCGCACACCCATCAACGCTATATTTTAAAGGACGAATACGGCGTTTGCCATATGCAGGCAAGCAGCGAAAACAGATATATAAGCCGTGCAAACGTATCGTTTAACATTATAACAAAGGAATATGCGGTTGCGCCGCAGCTTATCGCAAGCGGCACGTACGCCAAGGACAGTTTAGAGGACGACCCTATTGTTGACCAACTGTTTAGCAAATATTTCCCCGACAGTAACCCGTACGACGTTATCGGCTACAACAAATCGACCAAAAATTCGGAGGCGATAGTAAACAAAGTTGCCGAATTGTACTATCAAAAAGGTTTGGAAGTCTGGGGCAACGAATACGATATCGTCCTCGGAGGCGGATATCTCAATGCGCGCAATCCATATAATATCTATGCGGGCAACGTGACTTATGCGGACCTGTATTCGGTGCTTCCGTTTGACAACGAGATCGTGCTTGGTAGAATCAGCGGGGCAAAACTTATCAGCCAATTCTTCAATAGCAAGGTCGGCTACACATACGTTTCGAAGATTGAGCAATCGAGCATCAAAAATAACGAAACCTACTACATCATTGTGGATACGTACACTGCATTTTACAAGTGGAACTATATCACAGTCATTGAGCGGTATGACAGCGGGGTCTATGCCCGCGATCTGCTTGCCGAATTTATAAAAAACGGCGGTTGGGCGTAAATACTATGAGAATGTACGACATTATAAAAAAGAAGCGGGACGGCGGCGAACTTACCACCGAAGAGATAAATTACTTTATCGGCGGCGTTACAGACGGCAGTATTCCCGACTATCAGATTTCCGCGCTTTGCATGGCGATCTATTTCCGCGGCATGACAGACCGCGAAACATGCGATTTGACCTTTGCCGTGCGCGATTCGGGCGAAAAGGTGGACTTTTCGGCTATAAACGGAATCCGCGTGGACAAACATTCCACCGGCGGCGTGGGCGATAAAACAAGTTTGGTCGTTGCGCCAATCGTCGCCTCATACGGAATCAAAGTTGCAAAAATGAGCGGCAGGGGGCTCGGCCATACCGGCGGTACGGTTGACAAACTTGAAGCTATCAACGGATTCCGCACAACTCTTTCGGACGACGAATTTATCGGACAGGTAAATAAAATAGGCTTGGCCATCGTAGGGCAATCAAAACAATTTGCGCCCGCGGATAAAAAACTCTATGCATTGCGCGACGTCACGGCAACGGTGGACAGCATGCCTTTGATTGCCGCAAGCATTATGGGCAAAAAACTTGCCGCGGACGACGATTGCATTGTTTTAGACGTAAAGACGGGCAGCGGCTCGTTTATGAAAACCGTAGACGAGAGCAGGGAACTCGCCCGCATAATGGTTGATATCGGTAAGCGCGCGGGCAAAAAGATGGTTGCGCTGATCACAAATATGGACAGGCCGCTGGGCTATGCCATAGGCAACTCCCTCGAAGTTATCGAGGCGGTTGAAACGTTGCGCGGCCGCGGCCCCGCCGACTTTAAGGAAGTGTGCATAACTCTTGCGGGTTATATGCTCTCGCTTGCAGGCAAGGGTTCGCCCGAAGAGTGCAAACAGCTTGCCCGCAAGGCAATCGAAAACGGCAGCGCGCTCGATAAATTGGTTGAAACCGTCAAGGCGCAGGGCGGCGACGGTGCGCTTATACTCGACACGCAAAAATTTGCAAAATCCGCATACTCGCACGCTGTTAAAAGTCCCCAAAGCGGATTTATCCGCAGCGTTGACGCTGAGGCATACGGCCTTGCGAGCCTTGCTCTCGGCGCGGGCAGGAATACAGTTGACGACAAAATAGATTTCAGCGCAGGAATTATTTTAAGTAAAAAAACCGGCGACTATGTTGCCGCAGGAGAGGAGATCGCCACGCTATATTCAAACAATGTCGCGGCTTTTGAAGTTGCGGAAAACAGGCTGCTTGCCGCAACGGAGCTCAGCGAAGAAAAACCGGTTGACGAACCGCTTATATACGATATTATAGAGTAATATACGACAGATAAAACAATGGCAAAACTGTATTTTAAGTTCGGCGCGATGGGTTGCTCTAAAACAGCGCAGGCGCTGATAACAAAATTTAATTATGAAGAACGGAATATGCGCGTTCTTCTGTTAAAACCTTCGGTAGATACGCGCGACGGCTACAATGTTGTTAAATCGCGCATCGGCCTCCAGAAGGAGGCAATAACCGTGGGCGGCAACGAGGATATCCACAAGTTATATCTCGACAAGTATTCCGATTGCAACGTAATTATAGTTGACGAATGTCAATTTCTCACCCCCGAGCAGGTAGACCAGCTCTCTGATATAGTGATAGAGCACAATATTCCGGTACTCTGTTTCGGGCTTGCCACCGATTTTACCACGCATTTGTTCCCCGGCAGCAAGCGGCTGTTTGAAATTGCGGAATCGATAAGCGAAATCAAATCTATCTGCACCTGCGGGGCAAAGGCAACGGTGAACGCAAGGTTGGACGATAACGGAAACATTGTGACCGAAGGCTCGCAAATTTGCATCGGCGGCAACGACCGTTACGTTGCGATGTGCAGAAAGTGCTGGCTTAAAAAGTTAAAGGCCCAGCGGGATGGGGTGAACTGATATGCGGAGAGCGGTTAAATCTATAGTTTTGGCATGCGGCGCGTTAATTTTGGCGGTCGGCGTGACATCGGTAAGCAATATATCGCCCGCGACGGCGGTTGCGGACGTCGGCGCATACTATGCTCCCATAACCGCAACGGGCGGCAATGAGCTCTTGGGTCAGGTGCACGATTTAATAACAACCACCCACACGTATTATACTTCATATAATAATTGCAGAGACAATGCGCACATCACCGATTATGCACCGGGAGGAGAAAAGAGCATAATCGAGTTTTACACGCACGAGACGATAGTGGAATATACGACGAACGGGAGCGACGCGGGAAGATGGAACCGCGAGCACGTTTGGCCGAAATCTCTTTCAAACGGGCTTTGGGGTACGGACGGCGGCGGAGCCGATATGCACCATATCCGTCCCACCGAAGTCAAGATGAACAGCGGGCGTGAGGGTTATAGGTACGGCGAAGTTGTAAACGGGCAAAAAATTTATTCAAAAACGTTGTCCGGGGCCGATTCGCAGCTCGGAGGATATGCCGCGGCGGGTGCATTCGAGCCGCTGGACAACGTCAAGGGCGACGTTGCAAGAATTGTAATGTATGTATATACACATTACAACACCTATCAAAATGTTTTTGGCACAACTAACGGGAACGGCAATTCACAGTACTTCGGCACGCTCAAGTTTACGCACATAATGCTGGCAAGCAGCGAACAGGCCGCAATAGAAATGATTTTAAGATGGAACGCGCTGGATCCTGTTGACGAGATTGAAGAACATAGAAACGAAGAAGTATATAAAATACAGGGCAATCGCAATCCGTTTATCGACCATCCCGAATATGCCGACGCGATTTGGGGGGACGAGCCCGTTGGCGGCGGGCAGGAAGACTCCCATATAGAAGATTTCCGCGCTGCAGTAGAGGGGATTGTAACCGAAGGTTCTCTCGCCCAAAGGCTTGCCTCGCTGCAAAGAGCATTGAACGCCATGCTGCCCATAACCGGATCGGAGAAAGATTTGGTTTCGCAAGAGATAATAGCTCTCTATGAAGCAATTCACGATTATAATGCGTATGTGGCTTCGTGCAACAGGGATTCGGAGTCGGCAAGTAAGGTTGCGTTGGAAAGCCTCGGCGGTCTGTTTAATTGAATTTTACAAGGAATTCGATAAATATGAAAAAATGGTTTATCATGCTCCCGGCGGTTTGCGCCGCGCTGTTTGCGTTTGCCGCGTGCGGGGGGAACACTCTTGATCCGCTTAACGCAATGTTGGATTTGGATTATTCGCAAATCGTTCTTACGGTGAAGAATACGTTTGCTGAAGATTTACCGTCGACCGACTTCGACGAAGAAATGTCACTGACGAGCGTCTACGAGATAACTTACGCGGGCGACGCGGCCAATGTGCACTACGTTGTGGAGCGGTTTGCGAAAATAGACGGGATGGTTGTTGACGAAAGCCTCGCCGTGCCCGAAACGTACGAGGGAGAGGCCCTGTTTGAAAAGGGCGTGTTGGTTTCAAAAACGGACGACGGAGTGTCTATTCCCGACAATATTTCGGGTATAGGATTTGATTTTCAGGATAAATACTTTAAAAACGTGCAGCTCGAAGATATGTATTTTATAGCCGACGTAAGCGATCCCGGCGCGTTTATGGGGAGCCGGATCAATTGCACCGATATGAAGGTTAAGGCTATATTTTTAGACTCATTTTACAATATTATTATATCCTACACGTCAAACGAGGGGACAGCGGTCGACATCACGTATGATTTTACGTTGTAAGCCGATGTGGACAACTTAAAAAAATAAAATAAATTTATTGTATAATTTTTATTCAAAGTGTTGTTTTCTGGTTGCAATCTGTGTTATAATGTTGTCAGCAGAATGCGGCGGCGTTTTTGAACGGGAGTTTGTGGAATGTTTGAGCTCAGAAAAATCGGATTTATAAAGAGAGCCTCCGCATTGTTGTTGGATGCAATTCTGCTTGCCGTTTTGACAACGGGCTTTATGTTTGTAATATCTCTCATCTGCCAATACGACCGCGCGGAGGAACTTGCCGATAGCTATTATGCACAGTGGGAAGATTTCCGTAAAGATTATATAGGTAAAGTGGCCGAATACTACGGTTTTACCTATACGGTGGATGACAACGGGGGATACACGGTTACCAAAGACGGCAAAGAATCTTCGCTCAACGAAGTTGTGCAGGCCCTTATAGATTCCAACGGGCAGGACGAAGCCACGCGCGAGGCATATGCGGCATATGAAAATTTGCCGCCGGTTGAAAAGGTCAACGCGCAATACAGATATGTTTATACAATGCTGTTTATGATGGTGTCGGTTGGAATTTTTCTTGCTTATTTGGTCTTGGAGTTTATTCTGCCGCTTATTTTTAAAAACGGACAAACTATCGGTAAAAAGATTTTTGGCATTTGTTTGGTGCGTCCGGACTGTGTAAAAATTACCAATTTGGCGCTTTTTGCAAGGACGTTCGTGGGGAAATTTGCAATAGAGACTATGTTCCCCGTATTGCTTATATTTCTGTTTTTGTTCGGTGGATTGGGCGTGCTTGCGATAATTCTGTTTTTCGCGATAACCATTTTGAACGTTGTATTGTTTTTTGCAACTAGGAATAAAACTCCTATTCACGACATTATTGCAGGTACCGTAGCGGCCGACATGAAGTTGCAGATGATCTTTGGGTCGCAGGAAGAATTGAACGAAAAACGTAAGCTCATGCAACAGGAAAAGGAAAAAGACGCCCAATAGCGGTAATTGTTTTACCGGTTAGCGGCGGAAATATAATTAAAATGGCAATAACGGTCAAAGTCGGCCCTTTGGGGGATTTGTTGCGGCGCAACAAATAAACGCTTTACCCGCTTGTATAAAAATACGACAGAAAAGGAATTAGCATGAAAGTTGTACTCCAACACCTTACCAAAATTTTCCCAAGCCGCGACAAAAAGGATCAGAACGCAGAAGTTGTTGCCGTAAACGATTTTAACCTTGAAATTCCCGATGGCAAGCTGATAGGCTTGTTGGGACCTTCGGGTTGCGGCAAGAGTACCACGCTGTTTATGATCAGCGGACTCCAGGCCCCCACGAGCGGCAAAATTTTCTTCGGTGACGACGACGTAACGGCTCTCGCCCCCGAAAACAGAGGAATAGGTCTTGTATTCCAAAACTATGCCCTATATCCCCATATGACGGTACAACAGAATATTTTATTCCCTTTACAAAATTTAAAGGGCGAAAACAGGCTCTCCAAGGAAGAAATGCTCAAACGCGCTACCGATGCGGCAAAACTCGTAAAGATAGAGGAGTTTATGAACCGCAAGCCCTCCGAACTTTCGGGCGGCCAGCAGCAGCGCGTTGCTATTGCCCGCGCACTCGTAAAAATGCCGCGCGTTCTTCTTTTGGACGAGCCTCTTTCTAATCTTGACGCCCGTTTGCGCCTGCAAACCCGCGAGGAGATAAGAAGGATCCAAAAGGATACAAAAATTACAACTATTTTCGTAACGCACGACCAGGAAGAAGCGATGTCTATTTCGGACTATATCGTGGTTATGAAACTTGGCGTGATTATGCAGACGGGCAAACCCCAGCGCGTGTACGACGATCCCGCAAACCTCTTTGTTGCAAAATTCCTCGGTACGCCCCCCATAAATGTTTTTACGGGCAAAGTTGAAAGCGAAAAATTATATATCGGCGGCGAAGCCGTTTTGGACGTTCCGGGAGCGGAAGACCAGGAAGTATATGTCGGTATCCGTCCCGAAGGTTTCATTCTCAGTGCCGAGGGCAAACTCACTTGCAACGTTTCGGGCATCGACGTGATGGGCAGGGATATTTCCGTAGTGTCCACCAATGAAAATTCGCTCAACCCCGTTGTGCGTTCCATAATATCGGCGGACGAGCTTGGCAATGCGGCGGGCGCAACGGTTAAATTCAATCTCAAACCCGCAAAGGTATATTTATTTAATAAGGAAACGGAGAGCCGCGTGTACTTCGGTGAGCAAGTTGCTTTGCACGAGACCATTCTTGCCGAAATGGAGGCAGAGGGGCAGATTTACACGCCTCATGACGGCCCCCTTCCCAGGGAAGCCGATGACAGGGTGGAAGCGGACAAACCCTACGTAGAAAAGAAGAGCGTTTTCTCTAAGGTCAAGGGCCTTTTCAAGAAGAACGCTGCTGAGGCCGATAAAGCCGTAGAGAAGCCCTCCCTCGAAGCAGAAAATACGGATAACGAGGTGAACGAATGACAGATGAAATGAATGAAACCGTAGAGCAAAACGATCCCGTGGAGAAGAAGGACCGGCGGACGGATTTCTTCCGTAAGCATGCCGCGCTTATCGCGTGGATCCCGACTGCCATTTTGTGCCTTTTAAGCGCCGTGCTTTTCCTCGCTCCCATTGGGAACGTGGTCATGGTCGGTGGCGACACGCTCACGGGCTACGGTGCGCTCATCGGAGATTGGATGGAGGGGCTCAAAACGCCCGTCATGGTCATGCTTGCCATTGCTTCCGTCTCCGTCATCGCAGGCGTTTTGGGGATCGTATTGAAGAAATACCGCAATTCCCTCGCCTTTGACATCGCCGCGATTGCAACTTCTTTCTCGGCGCTCGCAACGGGGGTGGGACAGATCGCTTGGCTTGGCTCAATGAGCGCGACGCAGGGCGTTACATATCAGCCTGGCGCGTTCTCTATACTTGCCGTTGTGTTTGGCGCCCTTTTTATGCTCGTTGCGGTAGGTGAGACGGTCATTCACTCCGTATGGATCGCAGACAACAATCAAAAGGCGCTCTGGAAAACTACATGGGGGAAGTGGAAAGGTTGGGTTTATCTTCTGCCCGCGCTCGTCCTTCTTGCCATCTTTACCGTTTGGCCCATAATCAATACTTTCAGGATCTCAATGTTAGAGGATTACAGCGTCCTGGCTGCTAAAAATCCCAACGCAGATCCTTTTGCTGTGAATTTCAACAATTTCAAGAATGTCGTTCAATACAGTGGATTTTGGAATTGCCTTCTCAACACCGTCCTTTTGACGGTAATCACGGTGCCCATTTCCACTATGCTTGCGCTCATCATCGCGGTAGCGCTCAATTCCATCAAGCCGCTCAGGCGCATATTCCAGACTATATTTTTCCTGCCCTATGTCACCAACACCATCGCCATCGGCATGGTCTTTATGGCAATGTTCCAGATGATCGGCTACAGTCCGACAACGGAGCCTACATCTGTCGGCGTTATCAATACCATTATTGAGGCGTTCGGCGGGACGAGGGTAAACTGGGTCAACGAATCCTCGACGAAATTCGCCAACATGTTCGTGCTTTGCGTCTATATTATTTGGAATGCATTGCCTTTCAAGATTCTTGTCCTTCTTGGCGGATTGCAGGGCGTGAATAAACAATATTATGACGCAGCAAAGGTGGACGGCGCATCCCGCTGGCGCATATTCTGGCGCATAACCGTGCCCATGCTTTCCCCGATGATCGCCTACGTTGTCATCACGGGCTTTATCGGCGGATTTAAGGAATATAACAGCGTTGTCGGTATCTTCGGTACGGGCGATTTGATGGGCCCTCCCGGCTCCTTCGGAAAACCGCTAAATACCATGGTCGGATATATTTACGATAGAATTGCCAACAATCAAGGGCGCGCAAGCGCCGCGGCGCTTATTCTCTTTGCGATCATATTTATTGTCACTATGATAAACCTATATGTAAGCAAAAAGAAAGTTCATTACTAATGGAGGGATGCTATGGCGGAAGAATTGAATCAATCTGAAGTTGTTGTCGTTGAATCCGAATCGGCAAAGGCTCCTAAAACTTCAAGCGGAGAGATCAACATTCAAAACATCTCCAAAAAACAGAAGATATGGAAGATTTTGGTGCAGATCGCGCTCTATGCTTTCCTAACCATTATGGCGGTTGTCGTCCTGTTTCCATTCTATTGGATGCTTATCTCGTCCTTAAAGACGGTGACGGAGTACGAAGCCACCGTTCCTACATTCTGGCCCCAAGAATTCCAGTGGTCGAACTATTCCTATGCGTTCAGGTCGTTCACATGCAATAACTGCGGGCACATTTACTACAATCCCATCGCGCCCGCAGTCTGCTCCGAATGTGGCCTGACGAGCGCGGAGTTTGGAAGAGATCTCTTCCAGAGCGTCGGTCTCAACCTCGGCAGACTGTTCCTCAACACAGTCCTCGTCGGAGTTGTCTCCACGATACTCTCTCTTGTCATTACAATTCTTTCGGCTTATGCTTTCGCAAGGCTCAATTTTAAGGGCAAGAACATCGTGTTTGCATTGCTTCTTGCAACAATGATGATTCCCGGCGAGCTGTTCACGGTCACTAACTATGTTACGGTCGCCAATTGGAACCTTCTCAATACATACACAGTCCTGATCATTACGTCTCTCGTCAGCGTGTTCTATATTTATCTCTTGCGGCAAAACTTTATGCAGATTCCCAACGAGCTGTATCTTGCCGCCAAGGTGGATGGGACAAGCGATCTTAAATATCTGTGGAAAGTAATGATTCCGCTTTCCGCGCCCACGCTCATTTCCATCACGCTTCTTAAGATGATGGGCGCGTGGAACGCCTATATGTGGCCTAAGCTTGTCGCAAACGACGTGGCGCACAGGCTCATTACGGTCGGTCTCCGCGGTGAAGCATTCTATGACGAGATTTTACAGACGACCAACATGCCCGCACAGATGGCTGCTGTCGTCATCGTCACCATCCCGCTTCTCATTCTGTTCATATTCTTCCGCAAGTACATAATGCGCGGAGTATCGAGAAGCGGTATCAAAGGTTAAAAAAATAAATTAAAGGAGATAAACATGAAGAAAAAAATCGGCACACTAATTATGGCGGGCGTTCTTGCCTGCACAATGGCATTGTCCTTGACCGCATGTGGCAACGGCGGTAATGGAGGAAGCGGTGGCCTCGGCGGACTTCAGGGCGGCAATTCCGGCGCGTCCGAATTTGTGATGCCCGAGGGCGGTTTCGATACGTCTAAGTCCGTCACCATCAGTTTCTCTCACACAATGGGTCAGAAACTTAGGGACGTGCTTAGGAAATATGTTGATCCATTTCAAGAGATCTATCCCAACATCACCGTCGACAATGTGGACGCCGTCAGAGATTCGAGCAAATACGACGAACTCTACACTATGATCTCCAACCAGATCATTGCGGACACCCAGCCCAACGTTGCCTATTGCTATTCCGACCACGTTGCGGGCTACAATACTTCGGGCGCGGTGCTTACGCTTGACGACTTCCTTCCCGGTGGCGCCTATGCCGATATGACAGTGACGCATCAAGACGGAACTACCGAAAAGCTTGGGCTCACGCAGGAGCAGGTCGACAAGTTTATCCCCGGTTACTATAACGAGGGCAGAGAATTTGCCGACGGCAAAATGTATACTATGCCTTTCTCCAAGTCTACCGAAGTGCTCTTCTACAACAAGACTTTCTTCGACGAGAATGGGCTGGAGGTTCCCGAAACATGGGACGAGATGGAAGAAGTTTGCCGCAAGATCAAAACTGATATCGATCCGGATTGTATTCCGCTCGGCTATGACTCCGAGGCGAACTGGTTTATCACCATGTGCGAACAGTACGGGTCCGGCTACACTTCGGCGACGGGCGACCACTATCTCTTCAATAACGCAACTAACCGTGCATTCGTCCAACGGTTTGCGGGTTGGTATCAAAACGGTTACGTTACCACGCAGATGCTCAACAATAACACCTACACATCCGACCGTTTCACCGACCAAACGTCCTATATGTGCATCGGCTCCACGGCGGGTGCTTCCTATCAGCAATCGAGTCAGGTGCAGGGCGAGTATGAGTTTACCGTCGGTATTGCTCCCATTCCCCAGTTGAAACATTACAAACCCGAGGATTCTGCGAAAGAAGATTACGATGCCAACTATAAACCCAAGGTAATTTCGCAGGGACCTTCCGTCTGCATCTTCAAGGATAGTAACCCTCAGGAAGTCCTTGCAAGCTGGCTCTTCGTCAAATATCTTATCACGAATGTCGGTTTCCAGGCAGACTTCTCTATTGCTTCCGGTTACGTTCCCGTTCTCAACCTCGAAACGATGTTAGGAGACCCGGTCTTTAAGGAAAATTATGAAACGGCGGAAGAGGAAGGCAACATCACGGCGCTTTCAGCAAAGGTCTGCATGGAGCAAGAGAATGCTTACTTCACGTCTCCCGCATTCGTCGGCTCCGCCGAAGCGCGTTCAAACGTAGGTACGCTGTTGCAGGCTGTGTTCTCCACGCCCGACCAATTGGAGCAGATCTTTGCACAGACGCTTGAAGAGTGCATGCAGAACTGACAAACGTAAAATCAGGAGATCAGTTATATGAAAAAATGCGCAAAACTTTTAGCTTCGCTTCTTTTGGCGACGTTCTTCGTGATTCCCGTTATGGCAGGGTGTGCAGGCGGCTCCAACGGTGGCGGGCAAGGCGGTCAGCAACAGGGAGGTGCAGACTTTGTCGACTATGTCTCCCAGCTTCACCTTGATTTGGACAGCGAAACGGTAAAGCAGGAAGTTACCGTCCGTCAGTTCATCGACGGCGATACAACCCACTTCACTCCCGTAACAAATTCCACACTGACAAATTACGACGCCAACAAGGACACTTTCGCCAATACGTACGACTATATTAAGGCGAGGTATATTGCCGTCAACACGCCCGAATCGACGGGCGACGTAGAAAAGTGGGGCAAAACCGCTTCAAACTTCACCCGCGAAAAACTTACCGACGTTCACTCCATTATAGTAGAATCGGACGATTCCAATTGGAATATCGACACCACGGGCGAAAGATACACCGTATGGATTTGGTATCAGAAAAAAGAGGGGGACGAGTATCGCAACCTCAACGTTGAACTTCTTCAAAACGGTTACGGCTTTGCACAGAACACCGAGACCAACCGCTACGGTACACAATACGCCCTGCCCGCGCTTTTGCAGGCAAAGGAAAACAAACTCATCGTCTATTCCAACGAAAAGGACCCCAACTTCTATGAGGGCGCTCCCATTGAACTCACTTTAAAAGAGCTTCGTTGCCGTATCGACGATTATAAGCAAAAGACAGTCCGCGTTGAGGGCGTCATCACAACGCAGATGGATAACAATATTTATCTTGAAGAGTATGACCCCGAAACAGGCCTTTATTTCGGCATAGTTGTGTTCTACGGATACAATCCCAGCTCATTTTTAAGAAAGATGCTCACGATTGGCAACAGAGTAAGTCTCTGCGGCACCGCCAGCAACTCCGAGGAGTTCGGCGCTCAGATAAGCGGTCTCAGCTATGACCCCCGCAATCTCGACGACCCTAAAAATACCTACGTTGTCAAAGATAAAGACGGCAACGAGATGGTGGATCAGTCTCCCGCTTTCGCCGAGACGAATATTGTCGACTTCATGACAAAGAAAGTCGAGCCTTCTGTCGAAGTTACCACCGTAACCGAGGATGAAGACGGCAACCGCGTTGAAAAGACCGAGATCAAGAAGTTCCCGCTCAACTACGGCAACGCCGTCATGAACACGACGATCAGCATGAAAAACCTCTACGTCAAAGAGGCATATACCACCAATAACGGTGGTGAAAATACCGGCGCAATCTCGCTCACTTGCTATCAGCTTGACGAAGACGGAGTTGAAGTCACCGTAAACGGCAAAAAGATCAAGGTGGCTGCAGATTCTAACGGCAATGCAGTCACAACTGTCGTCCGTACAACGGTTTTAAAGGAGAATGGCGAGCTTGTTTTGCAGAGTCGGTTCTTGTATAAGACCATCAATGCGAAAGGTATCGTCGACCAATACGATGGAGTATGCCAGCTCAAGGTACACCTTCTTGACTACATTGAGATCCTTGGCTGATAAACCTCAACGGGTGAGGGGACTCCAATCCGCCCGACGCGTTCGGGCAACTAAATTCGGTTTTATGTAAAAAACATAAAAAATATTTTAAAAGGAGAAAGTTATGAAAAGAAAATGGCTAATTGGTTTGTTATCCATCTTAATGGTGCTTGCCGTTTGCTTCGGATTCGCTGCGTGCGGCGGTGAAGGCGGCGGTAACGGCCAGGGCGGTGGAACACAGACGGATCAGGAGATTGCAGACGCAGCGATCGATACCTTAAAGACCCTTTACAAGGACGGTGAAACCGCTTCCGCATACAAGGTTCTCGGGCAGACAAAGGTCAACGGCGCAATGTACGATATCGTATGGACGGCAACCTCTTCCGATGTAACCGACATCAGCGATTACGTTCAGATCGGCACTATGGACGAAACCAGCAAGCAGATCACCATAACTATCGTTAAGGGTGATGAACCCATCACGTATAAGCTCAAGGCAACCGTCACGGTTAACGAAGCAAGTGCGTCGATGGAAGTAACCAAGACCATTCCCGCCAAACCCAAGGATGCTAAGGGTACAAAGGATGATCCCTATTCAGCCGCAAGGGTAATTGAACTTGCCAATGAAATGGAGCCCAAAACAAAATTCGACGAAAGTACGGATAATCCTCCCCGCGTTTATGTTCAAGGCTATATTGTTGACGTTGGCACAGATCAAACACCTAACGGTTACAACAGAGTCGGTTATGTCTATATTGTTGACAATTATAGTTCAGATAAAGACAAAAACAGCTCCGACGCGCTGATGATTCTTTCTATCAATTATGACGCGGACGGCCCGCTTACCTGTTTTGCAGACCTTGAAGTAGGCAAGAAAATAATGGTAGCAGGCTATATCATGCTCTACCAAAAGAATTCTAACGCAGAGCCTCAGCCCGAAATTACATACTTCGGCAACAACGGAATTACTTGCGAATATCTTGAAAAGCCTGAGAGAACACCACAGGAAAAGGCGCAGATAGCTCTTGATAGCGTTAAGAATGCCTATTACTACAACGCTGTGGGCGATATAGAACTTCCCAAATCCTCCGATAGTAGCGTCACCCTTGCGTGGACTTCGGCTGATGATACCTACAAAGTTGAGGATGGAAAACTCAAGATTGAGGCTCTTCCCCAATCGGATAAAGTAATCGATCTTACTGTTACCGCCACTTGCGAGAACGTACCTGTAAGCAAGACCGTCAAAGTCACCATCAAGGCAGCTGTGACGCAGCCTCAGGGCAGTGTTCTCCTCACTGTAGATACCTTGTTCCCCGGCAACTATAGCTCCGCTTATGCTGACTTTAACAAAGATTACACCGTTGGCACCCACAAGGTTACAACAAAGCAGGTTATGTTCAGCTCGGATGATTCCTACCTTGGCGCAATGCAAGTTCAGGGCTCGTCCTCAAGTCACGGCAGTTTCACCGTAGAGGGACACTTTGTTCAGGTGAAGATAACTCTCAGAACGAGCTATACTCTTGTTAAACCCACCGTAACCGAGGGCTCGACTTCCATAACTGGCACTGCCGATGCGGGCACTGCAGACGGCAAGACAACAACCAACTATGATATCAAAAAGTACGTTATTACGTACACGCTTAAGGGTTCAGGCAATGTGACCATTACCAACCCTGACGAGCACGCGATGTACATTTCCTCAATTGAACTCTCCGAGGGCGAAGACACCCGCAACGCTCAGGAAAAGGTCAACGCCGCCCTTGCAGCTGTTCAGACCGAGTATACCGTTACTGCGGCCGGCAACTATACGCTTCCCGTTTCTACGGAACCCGACGTAACTTTCTCCTGGAGCAAGAAGACCGGTAATTACAATGTCGGCTCCGACGGCAAATCGTTGGAAATCGGTGCAGAACTTCCCGCCGAAGCGACGGACGTTGTCCTCATTCTTACAGCCACCTGTGGCTCCGAGACAGTGACGGACAACACCAAAGATGTTACCTTCCATATCAGCGCAAAATCCGTAACGCCCGCAGGGGACTTGGAACTGCTGAGCCTACTTTCCGAAACGGAGGTCAAGAACGGCTATAAGACCGGGACTTACGAAGTTGGCGGCATATCTGTCTCTGTTACAGAAGCCGGCATTTACAGTAGCATTAGTGTCGGTGGTACATTTACGCCTGTTGGCTACAATTTCTTGCAATTCAAGAAAGGGACTGGCAAGATTGAACTCACGGGTGAATTCACCAAGATTGTTACCGTTATGCTGTCAAATGCTAATAATGCATACGACGCAGACAAACTGCTCACCATCACGGCTGGATCGACAAAACTTGCACTCACAAACCATTCCGTAACCGAGACTCAAATCGGCACAGCTACGTTTAATATTTATACGGAAGAGTATGAAGTAACGACGAGCGGACCTCAGAAAATCACGATCGCGAACGCAAACACTTTTGCCCTGTATGCAAAGTCGATTACGCTTACCGGCACGGCCGGCGGCGGCTCTGATGTCGGCGGCGACGACGAAGTTGCAACTGAATTTAGCCTTACAGTTGACACATTGACAATCCCCTCGCAGGCATATACTAACTCGGGGAACGCTACTATTGGTGGCATACAATTTAACTGGGTTGGTATGGGCAACTTCGGCAATGGCTTGCAAATGAGAACAAATGATACTACTGGTACATCGTCTTTTTGGAATAACGAAGCATTTGGAAAAAATATCCAACAAGTAACGCTCACATGGTCAAGTAAACAAAGCGTAAATACAAAATCCAACTTGTTAAAGGTTGAATTTGCAGACAATGTTGAATTTACAGATGCCAAGTCAGTGCTTGTAACATTTGAAGAAAGTACATACAATGTTGCTATTCCTGGCGAATATAAGTTTGTTCGTATAACACACAACGGCAGCAACACGGTATATCTTGATAAAGTTGATATTGTATGTGGAGATGAGGCAATACATAATCATGATTATAAGTGTGTAAAAGACAGTAGCACGACTCCTTGGGAACACAAGTTACATTGTGATGTTGCCGGGTGCCCCGAGCCCGATATTACAGAGGCTTGTGAGCCCGTACTTAACGTTTGCGAATGTGGTCGTACCTATACTCAGGAAGAAATAATCGCTAAGTTGTTTGGTTTAACCGAGGCTGGAGATTTAAAAGGTACATATGTTCTTGAGGGAACAGTTAAAGCTGCTGTGGAAGTTGGAGGCAGCGGTGACTGGAAGTTTGACATAATAGTTGATACGGATAAAACAGTTCAAGCATATTATGTTAAACATGCGGGCTTCAGAAGTTTCCCTGAGGTTGGAGCTACTGTAAAAGTTTCGGGACCGCTTAAGTTGTTTGTAAGTGGAAACAATAAAACTTATGAATTTAACGGCGGCAATCTTGTTGAGATAAATGGTCAAACAAGCGAGCCTGCTGACCCGAACGTTGTTTATTCATTGAACAGCGATGAGCAAGTTGCAGGTAAAAACAGTTCTTATGGTGGTAACGGTGATGTTGAAGTCAACAAGGTTACTTGGAATGTTGAGGGAAATACCAATGAGTTGCCTTGGCGATTTGGCGGCAAGTCAATTACGAGCACGGAGCGTAAACTTACCGGCAAAACAGCTATAACAGGCACTGTTGCCCAAATACTTCTTCAGTTTACTGATAGCGGTAGTATTACCATAAATAGTGTAACGCTTAAGGTTTACAGCAACGATCCCACGGCTGACGGCGCAACGGTAGTTGATACCAAGGAAATTACCTATAAGAAGGGTGAGAATATTATTGTCACTCCCAGCGACGGTGTAGAGTGGACTGATTGCTATTATCAAATCATATTTAATGTTACTGTATCGGGTAGTAGCAATAAATACGTTTCAATCTTAAGGCTTGAATTCTCAAAGGCTCCTGCTGCGGCTGCAAATCTTGAAATCCCCGAGGCAATTTTGCCCGGCGACGAACACTAATACAATACCACAGGCTTATTGCCTTGAACCCAAAAAGAACCTCTCCGCAAGGAGGGGTTCTTTTTGGATAATAAAAACCCCGCCAAGCGGCGGGGCTAAGCGTTATCCGACTTTCCGCGCAATCATTTCAAATGCGGGGAAGTCGGTCAAATCGTTTTCAAGCGGAGTCATTGAAATATGCCCCGTCATTGTTGCGTCGGTGTCCAATTCTAAATTTTGCGTGCCCTGATAAAGGCATACCAGGCAGGGCTTGATAGTTCCGTCGGGCAAAAATTCAAATTCGTCGCTATAAATGGCGGGGCCCATTCTCGTAGTCAAAATTTCGTCGCCTTTTTCGGGGAAATTTACGTTTACGATATCGGCAAAGTCAAGCATCTTCCGCTTAAGTATTTGCTTATAGGCGCGGTCGATATTTTTTATTGCGTTGTCAAAGGAGTTGAACGCCGCCGAAAAGGCTATCGCCTTGATCCCGTTTTGCGCGGCCTCAAAGCACGCCGCCACCGTCCCGGAGTAGTGTATGTCGCCGCCGAGATTCGGCCCGTTGTTTATGCCGGAAATCACAAGGTCAAAGCGCCGTTTCATTCCCAAAACGGCCACGCGCACGCAGTCGGCGGGAGTGGAGTCCACACTGTAAGCCTCTATATCGCCGAAGCTATAAACCCTTTTCACTTCGTAAGGATCGTGAATTTTAATTGAGTGGCTCTTTGCGCTTTGCTGAACCTTGGGCGCAAAAATATAGACCTCGCCCTTTGTTTTAGCCCAGTCGACCAAATATTTTAAACCTTCGGCTTCTATGCCGTCGTCGTTTGTAAGTAAAATTTTCATAGCCAGCCCTCGTGTGTTGCTTTGTACTCCCCAAGGAGCGTATCGGCGTCCCGAATCAGCCGGTACATTTCCTCCTCGGAATAGGCCGTTGCGCCCGCCGCCATGTTGTGCCCGCCGCCGTGATATTTAATGGCGAGGTCGTTTATGCCTAAAAAGCGGGAGCGGAGCCGCACGCGGATATTTTCCTTTTTGGAATTATATATAAACGCCACCCAAATGAGGCTGCCGCGTATTCCCGAAAGCTCGCCCACAACGCTGCTGGCCTCCTCAAAGGACAGACCGAACCGCTCCTGCGTGGCTTGGTCCAGATAGATATATGCAACGCCGTTTTCGGTTATGCGGATATTGTCGTAAACGTAGGATTTGAATCTGAATGCCTCGAATTTTTCGGAGTAGAGGTTGGCGTAGAGCTTCTCGAGGTCAATGCCGCAGTCGAGCATTGCGCCCGCAAGGCGCATTGTTTCGCCCGTTACGCCCTCAAATTGAAATCTGCCGCTGTCCGTCACCATTCCCATGTAGATATAAGTTGCGGCCTCGGCCGAGATTTTAAGGCGGTTTTTGTGCGTCACATAAAAATCTGCAATCATCTCGCACGCCGAAGAACGGAAATCTTCCACCCAGTTAATGTCGCCGTAGGGGTCGGCCTCGATATGGTGGTCAATTTTAATAATTTCCCTTGCCTTTTTAAAGTTGGTGTTGGAGATCCGCTTTTTCGTGCCCGTATCGATGACGATTTGCAGCGCGTTCCGGTAGATATCGTCGGGAACCGTGTCCTCGCCGCCGCAAAAGGAGAGGTAGTCCGAAAAGTCCTCGTCGACAAGGTAAATTTGTTTTTGGGGATAAGTGTCCCGCAAAATTTTTGTCAGTCCCTTGGTTGAGCCGACGGCGTCGCCGTCCGGGCGTATGTGGCGGGAAATTATAATCGTGTTATAGCTCTCTATTTTTTGTAAAATCAAATTTTTTATATCTTCGTTCATACCGGCTCCGTTTTGCTTAATTCGTTTAAGTCGTCCAACAGTTTCATTGCCGTTTCCCTGTCGGGCACGGTGCAACCGCTGGCTTTTTTATGCCCGCCGCCGCCGTATTTAACCGCAACGGGGTTGATATTGTAGCGGTTTGAGCGCAGCTCCACGTGCACGCCGTCGTCGCTTTCGGTAAAATTAACCCAGATAAACACGCCCTTGATATCGCGCATCAGGCTAACCAGTCCCGAGGAAACCACGGGCGCGGCGTCGCTGTTTGCGGGGAGATCCTCGCGCGCGGTATAGATGTAGGCCACGTTGTTTTCGGTAAATCTGATTTTGTGCATGTTGTCCGCATTTTTGATAATTTCCGAAAAGTCCTCGGCATACAGGTTGTAGTAGAGCGTGTTTACGTCTATCGGCTGGCTGAACAGGAATGACGCCAACTCAAACGTGCGGGCGGTAGTGGAGTCAAAACCGAATCTGCCGCTGTCCGTCACCATTCCCATATAAAGCGACGTTGCCGAAGCGGGGGAAAGTTTCAGCTTGTTTTCCTTTGCAAACATGGCAACCATGCCGCAGGCGCTCTCAAAGGAGCTGTCCACGATATCCAAATCGGCTATCTGTTCGCAATAGATATGGTGGTCGAAGCGCAGGGACTTTTCCGCCAATTTATATCTGTCGTCGCAGATGAGGCGGGAGGAGCCGCAGTCCAGCACAACCGCCAGCGCGCCGCTGTAGTATTCGTCGGGGATTTCGTCAAAGGTCACGTCCACAAAGGGCAGGCGGGTTGCAATATCGCCCACCATATAAACCTCTTTTTGCGGAAAATTGTCCTTAATCAGTTGTGCCAGCCCCATTTGGCTGCCGATCGCGTCGCCGTCGGGGTGCGAGTGGCGGTGTATTATTATGCGGTTGTACTTTTTGATTAATTTAAGCGCTTCCTTAAACATTTTACATTTTTTCCTTTTCGTATTGTCACTCGGACATATTATTATATCATAAGCGATAGAATTTGTCAACCCGTGATTTTTTGCCCAAAAATTCGGCTTGACAAAGGGGGGAACGGTCTGTATAATATATGTACGTTTTTTTATGAGGTAAAATATGAGAAAGTATAGAATACGCATCGGCCTTGACGTTGACGATACGCTCTATGAATGTAATTCCTATGCGGTGACCATATTGAATCAGCGCCACCCCGACGAGGAACCTATGAAAATAGAGGAAATCAAGAGCTGGAGCGCGTGCGGCAGGCATGGGGAGGAGCGTCTCGCGCTGTATGCCGACCCGGAATTTGTGCGGACGCAGCCGATAACTCCGGGGGCGCAGGAATTTGTAAAAAAACTTGCCGAGATTGCCGACGTATTCTTTGTAACCGCCGTACCCGCGGGCTGTATGAGCGCGAGGGCGTTGCGGCTTGTACAAGATTTTCCCGAAATACCTCCGCGCAATATAATAATGGGCACGCGTAAGGATATAATCGCACTCGATATCATGCTTGACGACGGCTCCCATAATATTTCAAGTTCCCGCGCGGCATATCCCGTGCTGTTCAGAAAGCCTTGGAACACCGATCTTTCGGGTCTGCTTTCCGTTAACAGTTACGACGACTTTTTGCACTTCTGCGAAATGGTCAGGGATTCCTTTGCTGAAAATTTCCCCAGCCTCGGCAACGGCGGAGTTTTGTGTCTGGTCGGGCCTTCCGGGTCCTCGAAAACGGAGATTGCAAGCGGGCTAACGGAACTGGGCGGTTTTGAAAAGCCGTTGACGTCGACAACCCGTCCGCGCCGCAACACGGAGGGCGAGGAGGCATACAGATTTATAAGCGAAGAACAGTTTGTGCGCGAAATGAAAGCGGGCCGATACATAGAGACCACGGTATATAGCGGCTATCACTTCGGAACGTCGAAACAGGATATCGACCCTATAGTGGACAGGGGCAATATCGCCGTAATTCCCATAGATATCTGCGGCGCAATCACGCTCAAAAATTTATACCGCGACCGTGCAATGCTTGTGTTTACCCGCCGCGACCGTTCCGCCGCCATAAAGAGCATAATCGGCAGGGATATAGATATCGAGGATAAAACAAGGCGCATAATGTCGCTTGACTTCGAGTACCGCAACAGTGAGGTGTGCGACGTGGAAATTAACGTGGGGGACGATATAAAGGCGGCAATCAACCAAATCCTTGAATTGATACGGCAAACATAATTGCAGATTATAAGCGGTGAATTTTTCGCCGCTGTTTTTTTGCCGATTGTAATACAAATAGTTGACATTGCCTCGCCAAGTGATATAATTTAGTTAACATTTTTATAAGGAGATATTACATGTCAGACATCAAAAAGTACATTGCCGAGTTTATCGGAACATGCGTGCTTGTTACGGTAGCCTGCGGCGTTGCGGTTGCATCGGGTGTAAATCTTGTTGCAACATCGCTTGCTTTCGGCCTCGTAATCGTTGCTATGGCCTATTCGGTAGGCAATGTTTCGGGTTGCCACATCAATCCCGCCGTATCTTTGGCTATGCTGATCAGCAAAAAAATGAGCGTAAAGGACTTTGTTTGCTATGTTGCGGCGCAGATCCTCGGCGCAATAGTGGGCGCAGTCCTCGTAGGGCTTCTCTGCGGTTCTTTTGTGGCCGATTCCGCCACCTTCGGCAATTTTGGACAAAACTATGCGCAGCCTTTGCTTACCGGCGCATACGGCGCAAGCGGCTCCCTGTGGGTTGCGCTCGTCGTTGAGATTGTGCTCACGTTTGTATTTGTATTTGCAATTTTGGGCGTAACCTCCAAAACGGACAACAAAGCCGTTACGGGCATCGTTATAGGGCTTGCACTCACGCTCGTACATTTGATTGGTATAAATCTTACGGGCACATCGGTAAATCCCGCGCGCTCCATCGGTCCTGCCCTTATGGCGCTTGTTAAAGAGGGGAACACTGCGGCAATAGAGCAAATTTGGATCTTCATCTTTGGACCTCTTGCAGGCGGCGCTCTCGCAGCCGTTGTCTATAACCTTCTTGCGGGCAATAAAGAGTCCAAATAAATTAAACGTATAAAAAATTATAAAACAATCGTGAACTCCGCTGTGCGGGGTTCTTTTTTTGTGCCCTGCAAAATAGATTAGATTATGAGGTTGTCCTTTTTGCCGCCCGAAATCAGCGCCGCGCTGGCCCATCTCAATTTAAACTATGTAACCGAGATAAGAATACGCCAAGGGCAGCCAGTAATGGTGGGATACAGAGGCGGATATTATTTTTTGGGCGGGTTGGGCATATGCGCCGATAAGAGCGCGGCCATTTTGGGCCACGGCATTGCGGAAATATTAAACAGCGCAACGGGAGGCAACTTTTTCAGATATACGGAGCAGATGCGCTATGGCTATATAACTTGCGCTCACGGCGTGAGAATAGGCTTGGCGGGGGAGTACGTAACCCAAAACGGCGAGATAAAGACGGTGTCGTCGGTGACTTCGTTAAACATAAGATTGCCGCACGATATCGCCGGCTGTGCGGATTATATCTGCGATACGTTGCTTGTAAACAGCGCACCGAGCATACTCTTGTTTTCAAAACCGGGGCTCGGCAAAACCACAAAATTGAGAGATATTGCGCGACACTTGAGCGACAATTTGCAATTAAACACTTTGATATTCGACGAACGCAACGAGATTGCCGCAATAGACGAAAACGGCAACGGATATTATGTAGGGTGCCGTACCGACGTGGTTAGGGCGGGCAACAAAATAAGCGCCTTTTCAAGCGCCATACGGTCCATGAAGCCCGATGTTATCTTAACCGACGAGCTTTACGGAGAAAACGATATCGACGGCGTAAAATATGCCGTAGATTGCGGAATAAGCGTTATAGCTTCCTCACACATAACAGATAAAGCTATACTCGGGAGCATGCCGTTTGAATACTATGTCGAAATCAAAACTTTATTGGGACAACCGGTAATTTATGATAAAAATTTTGTTGCTGTTGGCGGTAGCGGGCTTGACGACGTCGGTAGGGGTGTTTTTGTCGGCTAAAAAAAAGAGGCGCATGCAAATCTTTGCCGAACTGTACGAATTTAACGAACAACTGCTCTTAAACTTAAAATTTTCACGGCAATCGATAGATAAAATTGCTCAAAACTTCAAATATATTCCCGACCTGCTTAGCGGAAAAATACTTCCAGAGGGCAAGGACGGCACGGTGATAAGCGAATACGTGTTCAACCTCGGTAAAAGCGACGCGCTCTCGCAGATAGACTATCTTAACGAAAGGAAGGCGGTTTTGGTGAAATATCGGGACGAAAGTTCTGACGAATATAAAAAATACAGCTCGCTCTACGTAAAAATATTTTTTCTTTTGGGAGTGCTGATGGCGGTTCTTTTAGCGTAAATGGATATCAGTATAATTTTTAAAATTGCCGCTGTAGGCATAATAGTTACTATAATTTGTCAGGTGCTTAAAAAATCCGACAGGGATGACATAGCCACTTTGGTAAGCCTTGTGGGATTGATAATAGTACTTACGGTTGTAATTTCCATGATTGCCGATCTGTTTTCGCAGATAAGACAGCTATTTGATTTGTTTTAATGGTTATTTTTCAGTTGTGTTGCATCGCCGTCATAACTGCGGTTTGCGCATTTATTTTAAAGAGCCATAATTCCGAGCTGATGCCCCTTTGCCTTACGGCCGGGGGAATAATAATGTTTTTGTTTGCTTTTGATTATCTTACAGAAAGCGTGGAATTTTTGCGTACGTTTTCCCAAACCACGGGCGTAGATAATCAGATAATTAAACTCGTTTTTAAAATTATAGGGATAGGCTTTTTGATAGAATTAACGGCAGGCTCGATAAAGGAATTGGGGTTTACAGGGGTTGCGGACAAGCTGGTGCTATGTGGAAAAATAATAATTTTTGTGGTTGCAATACCCGTATTGTCGGGCACGTACAAAATAATCGTATCACTGATAAAGCTCGCGTAAAAAAATTGTTTCTGTGCGCAATATTGCTCTGTCTTGTGATAATTTTGCCCATAATGGCGGGCAAAGTTACGGCCCATGCGGAGAGCGGCGGTGAAGAACTCAACGAAAACATTTCAAAGTTATTGAACGATTTAGACCTTACGGAATTGCAGGACTATCTCGATAACAATGAAAATTTACTTTTGGAAAATTTTGGCGGGACGGCTAAAGAGATAATAGGCTATCTGATAAACGGCAATCTCGGCACGGATTACGGCGGTTACCTGAGTGAAATTTTTAACATCATTTTTAAAAAAGTCATAAATTTGATACCTGCGTTTGCCACGGTTGCGGCGATCGCGCTGTTGTGCGCCATAGTCAGCGCGGCGGAGGGGAGTATAATCGGGCAGTCCACGTCCAAAATCGTCCACATGACCTGCTATGCGCTCATCATACTGATTGTGGCATCCATGTTGACGGCTATCATTTCCACATGCGTTAGTTGCATTAATACCGTACGTCTGCAAATTGAAATAATCACGCCGATACTTGCAACTCTCACGGTGCTTACGGGCGGGACGAGCTCCGCCGCAATATATCAGCCGTCCGCCATATTTTTGACGGGCGGCGCCGTGGAAATAATCGGAGGATTCATTTTTCCGGGCACGGTTTGCGCCATAATACTAAATTTTATGTCAAGATTGAATCCCCAAATGAGTTTTTCGGGCGTGAGCGCTCTTATAAAGAGCGTTATGAAATGGACGATAGGGATAACGGTTACGGTTTTCAGCATATTTATCACCGCCCAAAGCTCGGCGGGATCGCTGTTCGACGGAATAATCTTTAAGGCCACAAAGTTTGTAGTGGGCAATTCCGTGCCCCTCGTAGGAAATTTTTTGTCTAACGGGTTCGATATGTTGACCTCTGCGGGCCTGTTAATAAAGAGTTCGGTGGGGCTTTGCGGAATAATTTTGTTGCTCGGCGAGCTGATCGGCCCCGTCATATTGTTGGCTTCGTTTTCGATAATGCTGAAAATAGTGGGGGCGGTAGTCCAGCCCGTCGGCGAAAGCAATCTCTACGGCATGCTTTCCAACCTTTCAAAAGATGTTGAATACTTTATTGCGGGATTGCTCACCGTCGCCTTTATGTACGCGCTGGTAATTATGCTCATAGTCAACTCTGCAAACAGTTTTATATAATAATGCAAACATATCTGTTAAGCGCGGCCGGCGTGATATTTTTGTCGGTTATAGTATCTTTAATCGTCCCCGAGGGCAAACTGAACAAGACCATAACCTTTGTAATGCGGCTGATCTGTATTTTTGTGCTCGTGCAGCCGATTACCGGGGTGTTCAATTTGTCGCCTTCGGATACTGAACGGGATTTTTTTGATTCGGCCTATGTCTGCGCGGAATATTCCGACCACCAGAGCGCGCAGCTTGAAGCGCTGTTAAAGGATAAATTCGGCGCCGAGTGCGAGTGCGGCGTTGACGTGGAGTATGTAGATTCGCGTTTTAAGGTGCAAAAAGTAGAAGTAACTGTTTTTGGCAAAGATGAAAATTTAATTGAAGAAATACAAGCATATTTAAAGGAGTTGGGATATATAAATATATCAGTATATGCGAAAAGCTCTTGACTGGGTTAAAGAAAACAAAAAAATTATAATTGCAGTTACAGCTATTGTGATAATTCTCTGTGTTCTGTATTTTATAAATAAGGGTTCGCAAAGCCCGACCGCGGCAATGGTATCCACGCAGGAAAAAACTCCCACCGAGCAAAAACTCATGGGAATTTTAAGCAATATCGACGGTGTAGGTACAACCGATGTAATGATAAACGAAAGCAACGGATCAATTACGGGCGTGGTGATAGTTTGTCAGGGTGCCGACAACATAATGACCCGTAGCAATATTCTTAACGCCGTCTCAACGGTGTTTAACATAGATAAAAAAATAATTGCAATCTATTCAATGGAGATTTAAGGAGCTTTTTATGTCTAAAAGAAAAAAAATTATCATCATGTCGTCTCTTGTATTTTTACTTGCGCTTACTGCCGTGTTAAACGTTTTGCTTGCAAGCAACGTGGTTGCGTCCGGTGATACGGCCGTTACAACCTCAAATTATTTTACTACGTTCAGAACCGAAAGAACTTCTACGCGCAACGAAGAACTTATGCAGCTGGATAGCGTTATAGCTCTCTATGAAGAAGGCAGCGACAAATACAACGAAGCCGTAGATATGAAGCTCAGGATAGTTGAAATGATGGAAAACGAGTTGCTTTTGGAAACTCTCATCAAATCCCGCGGATTTTCTGACGCCGTTGTGTCAATCGGAATGGAAACGGATTATGTAAACGTTTTCATCAATTCCGACGAGCTTGATATGAATACCGCGCTCTCTATCTACACGATTTTGAAAGAGGAAGTAGGTATTCCCGACGGAAACATAATAATTTTACCTATTTACTCACAAGTATAATACAGTTTAGTTGCAAAAAATTTTCAGTTGTGCTATACTAATTCCAAGGAGAATATAAATGGCACATATAAGACACGACCCAACAACCACCCAAAAGGGTAAAATAACTTACAATTCAAGCATAGTGAGCGGCATTGTCGCCCTTGCAATCGGAGAAGTTGAGGGGGTAGTTCTTCTTAGCAACAAAAACAAAGGTATAAAACTTACTTTTGATAAGCAGGGTATAATCGCGGATATAAGCGTAAAGGTCGACAGCACCGAAAACGTGTCGTCGCTCGCCTTCAAAATCCAGCAGTCCATAAAGCATAACGTTGAATCGATGACCAACTACAAGGTTGCAAAAGTAGACGTGCATGTTACGGACGTAAATTTTACCGAGTCCCCTGCGGTATAAATATTGTTAAAGATATTCCCTTAATATTTAAGGGAATATTTGCGTTAGGTGATAAATGAGAACAGCGGCAAGAGAAGTTGCTTTTAAAATTACGTTTGCCTCCCGCTTTACGGGTACTTTTGACCATGAACTTGAAAGGGCGCTTGCTAAGGCTGAAAACTTGACCAAAGACGACTGCGAGTATGTAAAGCGAATACTCGACGCACTTTCTTTGCACGAGGGCGAACTTTTGCAGCTTATCGACGAAAATTCCCGCGATTTTCCCGAATCGCGGCTTTTTCCCGCCGATAAAAGCGCGCTGTTGGTTGCGCTTGCGGAAATAAAATATTTTGACGACATTCCGAACGTGGTTTCTATAAACGAGGCCGCCAACATATCTTCCAAATATTCTTCCCCCAAGAGCGCTTCGTTTATCAGCGGAATCTTGTCCCAAATAATCAAGGAGTGACATGTACGAAGTTATAGACGGCAAACAGCTCGCCGCTTCGATGAGACGCGATATTGCCAAAGAGGTAGAGAGATTTAAAAGTTTGAACGGCAGGCAAATCGGGCTTGCCGTTGTTTTAGTGGGCGAAAATGCGGCCTCACAGATTTATGTGCGCAACAAGACGAGGGCGTGCGAGGAAGTGGGGATAAAGTCTTATACGCACTTTCTATCGGCCGAAACAACGCAGCCCGAGCTAGAAAGGCTCATAAAAACGCTTGCCGCCGATGATTCTGTCGACGGTATCCTCGTCCAGCTGCCGTTGCCGCAGCACATAGACGCCGCAGAAATTTTAAGGCTGATTCCCGTAGAAAAAGACGTGGACGGTTTTTCTGAACAGAATATCGGCAAACTTGCAATGAACCGTGAATGTTTGGTTTCCTGTACGCCCAACGGCGTCATGAAGATGCTTGCAAGCAAAAATATAAGTCTGAAGGGGAAAAAGGCCGTTGTGGTGGGCAGATCCAACATTGTTGGGAAGCCTATGGCGCTGTTGCTGCTTAACGCCGACGCCACGGTTACCGTATGCCACAGCCGCACAGCTAATCTCAAAGAGGAATGTCTTGGCGCCGACATACTTATAGCTGCGGCAGGGAAAGCTAAATTCATTACGGCCGATATGGTTAAAGAGGGCGCGGTTGTCGTTGACGTGGGAATGAACAGGGATGAGAACGGCAAACTTTGCGGCGACGTCGATTTTGAAAACGTAAAACATAAATGTTCGTACATAACGCCCGTCCCCGGCGGAGTGGGCCCCATGACGGTGACCATGCTCATGTATAATACATGCGTTGCAGCCTTCAGGAGATTAAAACTTTGAACGACTTGGAATATAAACTTTCGCGTTATGCCGAAGATTTCAACTTAATTCTCGACAATTTTTTAAACGGTCTCAACTGCGAGCCTAAAATTCTCGGAGAGAGTTTAAAGTATAGCCTGTCGGCGGGCGGCAAGCGTATCCGGCCCGCAATGATGTTTGCGGCGGGCGAACTTTTGCATATTGAAAGATCCTGTCTGGAGCAGTATGCGCTCGCGCTTGAACTTATCCATACGTATTCGTTGATTCACGACGATTTGCCTGAAATGGACAACGATGATTTTCGCCGCGGCAAGCCCTCCAACCACAAAGTTTATGGCGCAGGTAACGCCGTGCTTGCGGGTGACGGATTGCTCAATACTGCATATTCGATCCTCCTCGCACAGTGCAGGAAGGGCGGGAATAGCGTGTCTGCCGCAGAATTTATTTGCGACTGCGCAGGGATTTACGGTATGATAGCGGGCCAATCGGCCGATTTATTGTATGAGGCCGACGCGCAAGCCGATGAAAAAATGCTCGGATTTATTTATGCCAACAAAACGGCCAAAATGCTTACGGCGCCCCTTGTTGTGCCGTCTATTCTTGCAGACGGGAAGTATTATTCCGAGTTAAAACTTTTCGGAATGAATTTCGGCTGTCTGTTTCAGCTGACCGACGATATTTTGGACGTCGAGGGCGACTTTGCAACTCTCGGCAAAACGGCGGGCAAGGATAAAAAAGGGGACAAGTGTACGGCGGTTAAACTTTTCGGGCTGGAAGGCGCAAAGCTGAGGGCGGATATGTTGGCGGACAAGTGTCTTAAAATTTTGAATTGCATTGACGGGGATACTTGCTTTTTTGAGGAGCTTGTCCAATATGTGCTTTCAAGAAACAGTTGAATAATATTGACAAATTCCGCCGCATATGCTATAATAACCTTAATTGAATATAGTGGTGCAGTATTCTAGTCAATTTCTGTTGATACGAAGACGGGGGTAAAATACCGTTAAAGGGCATAGCGATGAAGTTTCTGGTGTTTGCTTGCTTTGCCAAAAGTGGGTGAATGCTGGGAGTAAAGGTCTATGGGAGCTAGGTAACGGCATACCGCAGCCAACCCCATTCACCGTGGAGGCCGGCAGATTTTATTTTTGTCGGTATAAACCTGCTGTCAGGCGAAAGCTTGGTACAGAGTAGCCTGCCTTGAGTGAACTCAGCGGATAATAGAACACGAAAGCGCCGTTTGGCCAGACGGTGTATTTCTATTGCTATTTGAAATTGAGTTTGCAAAAGAGGATAAGCTCAACGGAAATTGTCAAGGAAAGCTTCTAGACTGATTTTATATTAGAGATTACGGTGTGGACTCAGTGGCGATTCGGTTATGTGGCAACACGTTCGGGCTCTTAAAAGGAAACTGCTTCTTCGGTGACGGGAAGTGAGCCTCGAGGGAAATCCTACCGAACCTAAGCCGCAAAGTTTATTTAATATAAACCACTATATTCATTTTATTTACGCACGGTTGTGCGTATTATTTTTAAAATAATATGGAAGACCATCAACAAAATTTAAAAAAAGAAAGTCAGGACGACCCCCCATCTCAGAGAAAAAAGCATCGGCACAAAGACGTCCCGTCAAAGGCTAAACATCGCCCGCCGCAGTGGCTTATATGGGGGATAAGCGTACTGTTTATGTCGTTCGGTTTGACGATAATATTCAGTTTTTTGACCGAACTTGTAATTGACGAAAACAGTCCCGCCATACTTTGCGTCGCGGTGCTTTTGGTTTTGCTTGTGCTTAACATAAGTTGCGACGTTCTCGCCAACGCCATTATTTCCTGCAAACCCGAGGCATTTCATGCAATGGCGTCCAACAAGATCAAGGGAGCAAAGCGCGCGGTGACGTTTTGCCGCAATTCAAGCAAGCTCGGCAGTATTTTTGCGGATGTTATAGGAGACATTTGCGGCATTGTGAGCGGCGCCGCAGGCGCTGTTTTGGCGGTAATTATCGCCGTTTCCGGGGATAGCTGGGCCAAACTTGTGGCCTCGATTTTAGTCAGCGCGGTGATAGGCGCGTTGACCGTGGGCGGCAAGGCCATATTTAAGCATTTTGCAATTAAATATAACAAAAAAATTGTTTTTGCCTTTGCGCGTTTTACAACCTTGTTTAAAAAAGAGAAAGTACGCAAATGAGATTGGATGTATATCTCACTCCTAAATTTGGGTCAAGGACAAAAGCTGCCCGTGCAATCAGGTGCGGGCAAGTGCTTGTCAACGGTAAAATCGTCAATCCCTCCTATGAACCGGGCGGAAGTGACGATTTTACGTTTTTAGAAGCCGAAGAAAACTATGTGTCGCAGGGCGGCTTTAAGCTCGGGAAAGCCATTAAGGATTTTGGCTTCGACGCCGACGGCAAAGTATTTGCGGATATCGGGGCGAGCACGGGCGGATTTACCGATTGCCTGTTTCAGAACGGCGCGCGCAAAGTTTATTGTATAGACGTGGGGGAGAGCCAGCTTGACGCGGCGCTCAAGTCAAAAAATATCGTAGTGTACGATAATTTTAACGCGCGGAACCTGAAAGCGGACATGTTTGCGGAAAACTTGGACGGTATAGTCATAGACGTCAGTTTTATTTCGCTCACATATATTCTCGATAAGGCCGCAGGCGTTCTCGGGGACGGAAAATTTATTATTGCCCTTATAAAACCGCAATTTGAGTGCGAGGGAAAAAATATCGGCAAAAACGGAATAGTACGAGATGCCGGGACGAGGGAGACGGCCATCGATAAAATTTATAATTTTGCCTTAACCTGCAATTTGGCTCCGCTGAAATTGACTTCCGCGCCGATTGTCAGCGGTAAAAACATAGAATATCTGATGTTGTTTGAAAAGAGCGGAAAACCTATAAATATAAATATACTTAAAAAATCTGTAATTTTATAAATTTTACAGATTTTTTGTTTGCATATTTGTATAATTAGTATTATAATATTTAGGTATGAATGCGGGAGTGTTCTTTAGCAAAAAGTATCTTTCCGATAACCGTGAAAACATAGCTTTGATCCGTTCAAAAATCGTCGGCAGCGGGCACGGATTCTCAATTGTAACCGATTTTGACGATTTGAACGGTCTGGATGTTCTGTTTGTTTTGGGCGGGGACGGCACGATATTGGCCGTTGCCTCCGAATGTGCGGTGCGCGGCGTTAAAATTATCGGCATAAACTACGGTCATATGGGGTTTCTTGCCGAGTTTGAGCCCGACAAAGCGGATGAGGCTGTTGAACTGGTGCTGAGCGGCAACTATCAGATTCAAAAGCGCAGCATGCTCAAAGTTCGGATAGGTAAAAAAGCATATCACGCATTGAACGAATTGGTGATACAGCGCAGCACGGCAGGCGACCATTTCACTAATACCGTAAATATTCATGCGGAAATCGACGGCGTGACGGTAGATAATTTTTCATCTGACGGTATAATTATCAGTACCCCTACGGGCTCGACCGCTTATTCGCTCTCTGCGGGCGGCTCTGTCCTTTCGCCGGAACTTGAAGCGTTTATTCTTACGCCGATTTGCGCACATTCCCTACATTCGCGTCCCATCGTGTTCAGCAACCGCTCGGTGTTAAAACTCAAGGAGTCCAACGCCAGATTTCCGCTTGTTGTTTCGGTGGACGGGAAGATTATCGGTGAACTGGCCGGCGATGAGGAGGTCGTTGTAACCAAAGCCCGCAGAAAAGCGGAGTTCATCACCTCTGCCGACAAAAATTTTTTTAATACATTATTAATGAAACTTAGTATTTGGAGTAGATAATGCAACGCACAATCAGACAACAAAAAATACTTGAAATTATTGCAAGTAAAGAGATAGACACGCAGGAAGAACTTTGCGAAGAATTGAACAAAATCAACTTTAACGTTACGCAGGCAACTATTTCACGCGACGTCAAGGAGCTTAAACTCTACAAAGTTGCGGGCACGCAAAAGAAATACCGCTATGCAAGCCTCGATACATACGTTGACAGCGTAACGGACAGGATGACCAATCTTTTTAAGGGCTGCGTACTATCTTTAAACTTTGCCAAAAATTTAATCATAGTAAAAACAATGCGCGGCAACGGGGCAACCGTGGGTGTTTTTGTAGATTCGTTGCAGATTAAAGAAATTATAGGCAGCGTAGCCGGCGACGACACCCTGCTAATTGTTGTAGATACGGACGAACATACGCTTAAAGTTATAGAATTATTAAAAGAGTATCTCAGCTAAATGTTACATAGGCTCCATATCAAAAATATCGCGCTCATATCGGAGGCCGATATTGAGTTTGATGGAAAATTGAATGTTCTTTCCGGCGAAACGGGCTCAGGCAAATCAGTTATTCTCGAATCGATTAACTTTGTTTTGGGGAGTAAGGCGGACAGGACGATGATAAGGTTCGGCGAGCAGGAAGCAATGGTGCGCGCCGAATTTGTCGTTGACGAAAACAGCGACGCGGTAAAATTGCTTAACGAATACGACATTGAATCCGAGGGGGAAATAATTATTTCCCGCAGACTCACCGCCGACGGCAAGAGCTCCGTAAAAATAAACGGGAACACCGTTACGGCAACGATGTTGAAATCGGTAACCCAGCGGCTTGTAGACGTGCACGGCCAAAGCGAACATTTCTTTTTGCTGAACGAAGAAAACCAGCTGAAAGTTCTCGATGAAATTTGCGGTAGCCGTATATTCGGAATCAAGTTAGAGTTAGCCAAATATCTTCTTGAAATCAAGTTAAGGAAAAAGGAAATCGAAGAACTCGGCGGCGACGAAAGCGAGCGCGAGAGAAAACTCGATTTGTTGAAATTTCAGATATCGGAAATTGAGGCGGCGGAACTTAAAATCGGTGAATTTGAAGAATTGAAGGCAAAGCAAAATCTGATTGCCAACACCGAAAAAATATTCGAGGCCCTAAACGGCGTTCATTCGCTGTTGGGCGACGACGGTGGCTGCATCGACGGCGTTTCCGCGGCGCAACATTATATAAATACAATCTCGGCCTTCAGCGCGGACTATGAAGAAATCGCGGCGAGGCTGGAAAATTTATATGCCGAAATGTCGGATATTTCCGAAACGGTTACCGATTTGGCCGACAATCTCTCTTTTGACGAGGAAGAAGCGCGCTATATCGACGAGAGAATAAGCCTTATAAAGACTTTAAAAAAGAAGTACGGCGCGGACGAAGAACACATTTTAGCCTTTTTGGAAGACGCAAAAGCGCAATACGACGCCATTGCGGACGGTGCGGCGACGATTGCCAAGTATCAAAAGGAGATTGCCGCGTTTGAGGATAAATTTTACGGCCTGTGTACGCAACTGTCGGAGTTGAGGAAGCATGCCGCCCAAAAATTCTGCGCGGACGTCACGCAAGAATTGCACACGCTAAACATAAAGGACGCCCTGTTTGAAGTATCGTTTAACAGCTACGACAGGCAAACGGTAGTTTTTTCACCCACGGGGTCGGATAAAATTTCCTTTATGTTTTCCGCAAATAAGGGCGAGCCGTTAAAACCTTTGAATAAGGTTATTTCAGGCGGCGAAATGAGCAGGTTTATGCTTGCCGTTAAAACCTGTCTTAAAGACGTAAACGGCATTTCCACATATATTTTTGATGAAATCGACACAGGAATAAGCGGCTACACGGCAAGAACGGTTGCCGATAAATTTATCAAAATTGCCCAATCGACCCAAATAATTGCAGTTTCGCATCTGCCGCAGATATGCGCGGCGAGCACGGCGCATTTTTTGATATACAAGGAAGAATCCGACAAAAAGAGCGTAACTAAAGTAAAACGGCTCACAAAAGAAGAAAAAATCGACGAAATTGTCCGTTTGACGGGCGACGTTCGGTCAGACGCAGCAATAGAACATGCAAAAGAATTGATAAGCAGGTTCGACAAATAATTACAGCCCGGCGCAAGTTTGCGTTGGGCTGTTTGTATAATTTGCTCCCGTTGTGTGCAAAATATTTTTATGTTTTACCGAAAGAAATTTTTAAAGTTTATTTTGATTTTAGTAACCGTTGCCATCGTTACGCTCACAATACCTTCCACAGCGGCGAGCGCAAACGAGAATTATATGTATCTCGGCGGCTTTCCCGCGGGCTTTATGTTAAATACCAAAACGGTTGAAGTCATAGGAATGTGTGACGTTGTAACGGAGTCCGGCGTTCGGTCGCCTGCGCGTGAAGCGGGGATCAAAACGGGGGATATAATCGATAAAATTAACGGCGAAGATGTAAATTCATCGGGTGACATAAATAATATTTTGTCTAAAGAATATAAAAAATATGAAATAGATATAACGCGCGGCGGCGACGAGATAAAGCTACAAGTCGATCCCGCCAAGGATATGTCTACGGGCGGGAAAAAGCTCGGCGTTCTGGTTAAGGACAGCATTAACGGAATAGGCACCGTTACCTATGTAGACGCCGCAAACAGAAAATTTGCCTCGCTTGGGCATCCCGTAAGCGACGCAAACAACAACGTCATAGATATAAACGGCGGCACAGTCTTTTCAAGTTTGATATACGACGTAAAAAAAGGCGTGAGGGGGACCCCGGGGGAGCTAAGAGGCGCATTTGAAAACGGGGTGGTTATAGGCAAAGCAAAGGTAAATTGCAGATGCGGAGTATTTGGCGACCTTGCGGACAATTTTGACTGTTCGGGACTGATAAAAATCACGACGGCCGACGTCGATAAAGTGAGGATAGGCGACGCTTACATCTATACTACAATCTACGGTAAGTCGGCGGACAAATATAAAATTTCAATAATCAAAGTTGACAAGTCGGATAAGGATAACCGAAATTTTGTGATACGGATAGACGACGACAGACTGCTTAAGACGACGGGCGGCATAGTTCAGGGGATGAGCGGCAGCCCTATAGTGCAGGACGGAAAGCTGGTAGGGGCGGTAACTCACGTATTTATAAACGATCCCACGCGCGGCTATGGCATAGCAATTTCAAACATGACAAGTTCATATTAATTATCGGTTCCTCATATAATTGTATATGAGGAATTTTCATAGCGGCGGATTATTTAAGGATAAAAAATTTATAATTGCTTTTGCAATAGCCTTGATTTGTGCGATTATATGTGGCATAGTACTATATAAAACTGTAATTTTTAATGAATACTTCTTCAATTTTGCAAGCGATTATGTGTTTTACGTTTTTAATTTTGAAAATGCAACTTTGCTGATTTCAAAATTAATTACCGACGTTATTTATTTCTATATTGTTTTTGCCATCAGTTATTTTACAAACTTAAAGTACCTGTCGCTTATTCCCGTATTTTTAAGGGGAGTATTTTTTGGGGTTTATACGGCAATTTTGATATCGGCCAACGCGTTCAGCGGCACGATTGTGGCCATCTTTGTATTTATCCCCGCTTCACTTATTTCTTTTGCTATTTGTTTTCTGATTGCCGAAAGCTGTAAAATTATTTATAAAAAATATACTTTTGCCATGCCGCTTGCGCTGGCTGTTTTAAATTTGGCGGTCTATGCGCTGATTATCAACGTGCTGTTCAGACTAGTAATCATAATAGTATAAAAGCAGAATATTGCGGCATACTGTTCGTATGAAAAAGTTATTAAAAACAATCGCGGTTGCTTGCTGTTCTGTAGCTTGCATGACGGGAACTTTGGGCTTTAAAGCCGTTTCCGCAGATACGGAGCTTGCGACGGGCTGCAAGTCGGCCTATCTTATCGATTATAATTCAGGGGAATGTATATACAAATCCAACGAAACCGCGCATATGCCCATTGCGAGCGTTTGCAAGGTTATGACTCTTACGCTGTGTTTCGACGCAATCGAGCGTGGCGAACTTACCTTTGACGAGCAGATTCTGATAAGCGATAATGCCGCAGGAATGGGAGGGTCGCAGGTATTTTTGGACAGCGGACTGAAATATCCCGTTGAACAGCTGATTAAATCGATAATCGTATGTTCCGCAAACGACAGCTGTGTAGCGCTATCTGAAAGATTGGCGGGCAGCGAGGAACAGTTTGTGGCAAAAATGAATCAAAAAGCCGAGGAGCTCGGCTGTGCGGACACTGTTTTTGCAAATTGCACGGGGCTTCCCAGAGAAACGCAATATTCGTGCGCCAAAGACGTAGCCGTTATGTTTAAAAATTTGATAAGACACGCGGACTATTTTAAATATAGCAAAATTTGGCTTGAAGATTTTGCGCACCCCGATGACAGAACTACGTCGATGACCAATACCAACAAACTTATAAAAAGATATTCCTACTGCGACGGCGGCAAGACCGGATTTACCAACGAGGCGGGATTCTGCCTTGCCTGCACGGCAAAGAAAAATGATTTAAGATTGATATCGGTGGTGCTCGGCGGCAAAACCAGCGAAGACAGGTTTAATTCCACAATCAAAATGTTTGACTACGGTTTTGCAAATTATAAAAACAAGATTGTTTTGGATAAAGACGTCACCCTAAACGATGATTTTGCCGTATCGGGAGGCAAAAAGGACAGTGTTGCCGTAAAGCCCGAAAGAAACAGCTATGTTTTTTCGGCAAAAGACGGTACGCCCGAAATCACCTATAATATCAAAAGTTTTCAGGTTAAAGCGCCCGTCGGTTGCGGGCAAAAGGTCGGCGAGATAGAGGTATATAAAGACGGAATTTTAGTCGATTGTGTAAACGTTATCGCCGCCGAAGATGTACAAAAGGCAAGTTTTGGGGATTATTTTATCCGCAACGCATCCGAATGGGCAATTTAATACGGATTTGATAAACGCAGGCGCACGGAGTTATCCGCGCGCCTGTTTTGGCATTTTATTATAATGTTAAGCAAAATATTTGACTAATAGTCAACATTTTGATAGAATTATTAATATACTTCTGGTGAACAAATGAACGCACGCAAAACACTTAAAATAAATGAAAAGGGCCATCTTGAAATAGGTGGCGCAGATACTGTTGAACTCGCCGCGCAATTTGGCACGCCGCTCTATGTTTTTGACGAGCAACACATAAGAGATATGATGCGGGTCTACAAGCGCACTATAGAAACCGAGTATTCGGGCAACGGCATGGTGCTGTATGCTTCCAAGGCGTTTTCCTGCATGGCAATGTACAGTATTGCCAAGTCTGAAGGTATAGGCGTAGACGTTGTATCCGGCGGTGAGCTGTACACGGCGTTAAAGGCAGGTTTCCCCGCACAAAAAGTTTATATGCACGGCAATAATAAACTTGAAAGCGAACTTCGTTATGCGCTCGACAATAAAATCGGCACGATAGTGGTGGACTCCTTCAGCGAAGCGGACATCATCGAAAAGTTAGCGGAAGAACGCGGCGTAGAGCAGAATGTTTTAATCAGGATCAACCCCGGCGTTGAGGCCCACACGCACGCGTATATTCAGACGGCGCGCACGGACAGCAAGTTCGGCTTTTCGGTTTCGGACGGCATGGCGGAGAAGATAACCGCGCACGTGCTCGGCAAAAAACATCTTAAATTGGAGGGTTATCACTGCCACATCGGTTCGCAGATATTTGAAAAACAATCATTCGTCCTTGCCGCGGACAAGGTTATGGATTTTATTGCCGAAGTTAAGGGCAAACTCGGATTTGAGGCAGAAGTTCTTAACATCGGCGGCGGGTTCGGGGTTTGGTATAACGATGAGGATCCCCAACTCGAAGTTTCGGACTATGCCGACTATTTAAAGACGCTTATCGGGGCAGTCATAGAAAAATCCTCGGCGCTCGGCGTAAAAAAGCCCTATTTATTGATAGAACCGGGACGTTCGATTGTCGGTGAAGCGGGCATAACACTGTACACGGTGGGAGCAATTAAAGACATACCCGGCATAAGAAAATACGTTGCCATCGACGGCGGAATGTTCGATAATCCGCGTTACGCGCTATACCAGTCAAAATACACCGTTTTGCTTGCCAACAGAGCGGCGGAAAAGTGCACGGAGCGCGTTTCCGTGTCCGGGAAATGCTGCGAGAGCGGAGATTTAATCGCCGTGGATGTTCCCTTGCCCAAGGCAGAGCGGGGCGACATTATGGCGGTGCTGACCACGGGCGCATACAACTATTCGATGGCGAGCAACTACAACCGCAATTTCGTTCCGCCCGCCGTGCTGGTGAAAGACGGTAAGGCGGACTTGATTATAAAGCCGCAAACCTATGAGGACTTGGTTAGAAACGATATTATTCCCGAGAGGTTAAAATAGCATTGGACCAATTGATATTTTATCTTGCGTCAATTTTAGCGGTAATATTTGTTTTTGCCCCGCATGAGTTTGCTCACGCCTATGTTGCCTATAAGTGCGGCGACCCGACGGCAAAAATGCGCGGAAGAATGACGCTCAACCCCTTAAAGCATCTCGATCCTGTGGGGTTTATTCTCTGTGCGCTGGCAGGGTTCGGCTGGGCAAAACCTGTGCCCATTGACCCGTACAACTTTAAAAACTACCGCAAAGGGCTGTTTCTAACGGCAATAGCCGGCGTTGTCACCAACTATATCATCGCATTTATCGGCTATTTACTGCTTCTTCCTGTTATGTATTATTGGACAAGCGGATTGTATGAGTTGTGGCTGTTCTTTTTCTATTTTTTCCGCAATCTGTTTGTGTTCAATCTCAGCGTGTTCATCTTCAATCTTTTGCCTTTATATCCGCTGGACGGTTTCAGGGTGGTGGAGGCGTTTACGCGGCAGGTTAACCCCGTACAGAGATTTTTGAGAACTTACGGGCAGTACATTTTAATTATTCTTGTGGTAGAGAGTTTTCTCTGCGGGATAGTTATAGATAATACTGCGCTTTATTTTTTCAAATATTTTGATATTTTGGGCTATATACAGTGGTTTGCGGTAAACATACTCGGATATCCCATAAGACTTATCTGGAATTTGGTATTCGGTTTGGGTGTGCCGCCGCTTGTCTTTTTGGGTTTATAATTTATTAATTAAGATATGACAAACAATAATTACGACAACTTTGAATCGGTCGTGGACTACAACACCGTACTCGACGACTTTGAAGGGCCGCTCGATTTGCTTCTGCACCTTATAAATATAGCGCAGATAAAAATCGAGGATGTTTTCGTGTCTAAAGTTACCGACCAGTTCCTCGATTACATAGAATATATGAAAACCCAGCCCCACCGTGACGTAGATAAGGAAAGCGAGTATTTGGCTTTGGCGGCGCAAATAGTCTATATAAAATCCAAGAGCATGGTTCCCGTCGTTGAGGTGATGGGCGAGGATATGGGCGGAGCTGAGGAAGAGGAGAGAGCGCTGATTGAACAGCTTAAACAGCGGGAATACGAGCTTATAAAAGGCGAAACCCCCAAACTCAAGGATTTGGAAACGGTAGGATATTATTTTAAAGAACCGGACAAATCACTCGATACCGTGCGCGTAATTTACAAAGATTTTACCGTTGACGGACTTTTAAAAGCCTTTGCAAACATGATGCTTAAAAACGAAAGTCTGCAAAGGGAAAAAGAAAACATAAAGGAAATTCCCAAAGATACATACACCGTAGAGCAAAAAGTGCACTTCATACGAGAAAAACTTATCGAATTGCAAGAAGTGGAATTTGAAAAATTATTTACCACTTTTTCACGAACCGAGGTAATTACAACATTTCAGGCGCTTTTGGAGATGCTCAAGCATCAGTTTATAATGGTAGAGCAGCGCGACAGCTTCGGCACAATAAACATCAGACTTAATCCCGAGTGGGATTTGAAGGAAATAGACAATGAGCAATTTGACGAATACGATTGAGGCCATAGCTTTTGCTTCAGGCGAGCCTGTGCCCGTAAAATATATTGTTGAAAAATTGGGCTGTTCGTTAAAGGAGGTAAATGCCGCCGTAAGCGAGCTTAAAAACAGGTACGGCGAAGATAACGGCGTTATTTTACTTACTTTCAACGGCAAAATCCAATTGGCGAGCAACCCCAAATACAGACAGCAGATATCGGAAGTTTTGGTCCCGATAAAGGAAAAGGAGTTTACCAAAACCATTTTGGAATGTGCGGCGATTATCGCCTATAAGCAGCCGATTACAAAGCCCGAACTTGAAGAAATACGGCAGGTAAGTTGCGATTATGCCATACATACTCTTTTGGAACTTGAAATGATTGTGCCGTGCGGCAGAAAAGATGCGGTAGGCAAGCCTATTTTGTATGCAACCACCGACACTTTCTTGAAGCGGTTTAAGCTGAATTCCATAGACGAACTGCCCGATTATGACGATTTGATGTCGCAGATTGCCGAACTCAAGAGTTCGTTGCTTGAAGAAGATGAGGAGGACGCAAACTATCTTTATAGAAAGGACGAATATAACGAAGATGAGGACGAAGAAGTCAAAAAAACAAAAAAGGAACCAAAGCAGCAGGATGAGTTGGTCAAGAGCGGGAAGGTGGATGACGATGTGCTCGAACCGCCGGATTTCATACCCGACGATGACGATATAATAAAAATAGAATAACGTTAAAACGGACGGTTTTCCCGTCCGTTTTTGCATATTAAATTTTGTTTTACCAATAATATTTGTATGAATGAAGCAATGGTATATATATCCGCAATAGGCTTTGCTCTTTCACTGTTTCCCTTTCACTTATACAATTATATATATATAAATTCCGAAAAAAAATATGCCGCGCTGAACGTTTGCGCCTATCGCTTTTTAAGGTTTTTTAACGCCAATACCGTAAAGGATAAGCCGGGCGAAATGCAAATCAACGGCAAAAATAAAAAGTTTGACGTTAAGGATATAAAATTCAGTGCATATAAAATTTTTAACAGTTTATGTATATATAAAATAATCCAACTTGGCGACTACGGCCTTGTTAAACAGAATAATGCCTATATTGTACTGACCCAAAACGCCCTCACAACGGCTATATACAAGTTTATACAGATAAACGGCAACTACGCAAAGCTGAGAAATTACACCGTCCTCAATGAAGAACATGGTTATATACGCTATTATTGTAAGGCCGTGACTATCATAAACATGTTTGTTGTAGGCAAAATTATATTAATTTTGATAATGGAGAAAATAAATGCGCTCAAATAACAAAAAAAATATCAACAATGAATTCAACACACCGGCAATACAGATAGATAAAGTTGCAGACGCGGACACCGTGGTTGGCAAGCCGATTATCACCGTGAGCGGGGCACAGATAATTCCACTTTCGTCCGTGACGGTCGTAAATTTAAGCGGCGGCGGCGAATACGGCGACGTAAAAACTTATAAGGAATCGGACGGGTTTAAGCTCGCGGGCGGCAACGGCACCGTAGTGACGGTTAAACCTCAGGGCTTTATAGTTGACGACGGCACAAATTGCAGACTTTTAAAAATGGAAGAAGGAGCGCTTGACGCGCTCGTTGAAAAAACGGGCGAACTCGTTCATAAACTTACAGATAATGGCTAAAAAAAGCGTACTGATAATTTGCGCGGCCATGCTGGTTATGTGTATGTCTATGGGGCTGCACGGAGCGAATGCTGAAACTTCCGCAACGTCGTCCGTTGCCATGGAACTGTCCACGGGGACGGTCCTCGAGGAAAGCAATCCCGATAAAAGGCTCCCCATGGCAAGCACGACGAAGATTATGACCGCAATAATCATAATCGAAGAGAACGACCTCGAGGAAGTGATCACCGTACCCGATGAGGCGGTGGGCGTTGAGGGTTCGAGTATTTATCTGAAAAAGAACGAACAGATCAGCGTTAAAGATTTGCTCTACGGGTTGATGCTGCGCTCGGGCAACGACAGCGCTGCGGCTTTGGCAATCCACAACAGCGGCTCGGTTGAAAAGTTTGTAGAAAAAATGAATACAAAGGCCCGTGAAATAGGCGCCGAAAATACGCAATTTGCCAACCCGAGCGGACTGCCCGACGACAATCACTTCACAACGGCAAAGGATCTATGCCTTATTGCAAGGTATGCCATGAAAAATCCTGTTTTTAAAGAAGTGGTGGCAACCAAAAATTACAAGGGACAATTCAGAAACTTTGTCAACAAAAACAAAATGCTCTATAACTACGACGGCGCCAACGGCATAAAAACAGGCTACACCGTTAAAGCGGGAAGATGTTTAGTGTCCTCGGCCGAAAGGGACGGGATGGATGTAATTTGCGTTGTGTTGAACTGTCCCGACATGTATGCCGAAAGCGGGCGGATACTCGACAAATGTTTTAAAAATTTCAAGCTGATTAAAATCGGGCAAAATATGGCATTTATGTCTGACAATGTACTATGCAAACTGTCAAAACCGATTGAATTTGTTGCAAAAACCGACGAAAAAATCAGTTATAGAGTAATTCCATATAGCGGGCTAAAAAATATCAAAACAGGCGATCTTGTTGCAAAACTTGAAATTTCAACTCCAAATAGCTTGCTTTTAACCGAAAATTTATATAGTATAATTAATAGTTGATTTTATTTTTGGGACTTTGGTTATATGCGTATAAATAAGTTTCTTGCGGCTTGCGGCGTAGCTTCGCGCAGGGAGTGCGATAAATTGATATCCGACGGAAAGGTTACGGTAAACAGTAAGGTCGCTTCCGTCGGGCACGAAGTTTTTGAAGGGGATGAAGTTTTTGTTTGCGGCAAAAAAGTTTCGCTGCAAAAAAATGAATACTATATTCTCAATAAGCCTAAGGGATATATTTGTGCCGTAACGGACGACAGGGGCAGGAAGACGGTGTTGGATTTAATGCCTGCAGGCGTCGGCAGAATATATCCTGTGGGAAGGCTCGACTATGACAGCGAGGGCCTGATAATTTTGACTACCGACGGCGAGTTGGCGCAAAAACTTACGCATCCCTCGCACGAGGTGCCCAAAACGTACCTCGTTAAGGTTGAAGGCACGCTTACGGAAGCCGCCCTCAACCCCATAAGGAGCGGGATAGAAATCGACGGTTCCGTCACAAAAAAATGTAAGGCTCATATTGTGGAAACAAATAAGTCTTACACAAAAATACATATAACCATTACCGAGGGCAAAAACCGCGAAGTGAGAAAAATGTTTGCGGCAATCGGCAAGGAAGTGGTATTTCTTAAAAGGATTAAGATAGGTGAACTCGGTTTAAGGGGACTGGACAGGGGAGCCTACCGAAAACTTACCCGCGAGGAAATAGATTATTTGCAGTCTCTGTAATTGCAAAGCCCGTTCAACGCAACGAACGGGCCTTTTACATATTATAGATTATTTTATATAAATACGGGATAACCGAACTCTTTGTACGGCAAATTAAATATAAAATTGCGTATTTTTTCGGCCAAAAAGTCGCTTTCCAGGCACTTGCGCGCAGTATTGTTCAGGCGGACCACGTCTCTGTATTTCAGCAGCAGCGGGAATTCAGACTTGGAAAGCGCGGCCAAAACGTCGTCTGCGCGGTCTTTTTTTAGTGCAAGCGGCCTGATGTACAGGCGCGAGTTTAAATAACTTATGCAGTCTGCGCTGTAAAGTTCCAGCAAATCGGCCGTTAAAATCCTTTTTATTCTGCTTTCGGTGTACCTTTTGCCGCTTGCCGACAGCACTAACTGCTTATATGGCAGGTTGTAACAGGCAGCCAACTTGTTTTCAAGCCCCTCGGTGCAGCCGAATATTTTTGCAAGCGTTTCGGGGGCCGAAGTGCAGAGTTTAAACCTCAAAATGTCTTCAAATTTGGCGTTTTCGGCAGAAAAATCCCTTAAATCAGCATAAACATAGGGCGGCACGTTGCTTTTTATTTTTTCCGAGCCGATATTGTTCCTTATCGCTTGCGCCGAAGAGTAGTTGTCTGTTAATTCCGCGCTCCCGAAGTTTTGCCCAACACGTTTTACGGGAATCAGATTTATTTTTGCGCCCGAGCTTAAAATTGCTTTTGCGTATTCCACGCCCAAAATATTGTTGGGTTGGGAGAGAAGTTCGGCCTTCCCCCCGCAGGCGGCAAAGGCGGCGACGTAGCTTTTCACATAGCTCTCGCCCTGCGCAAGTTTTTGCGACAAAATATTTTTGAACGGTTTTTGTTCTTTGAGCAAAAGTTTTGCGGCGGCCGAAAAATCGGCGTCGGGAGTCTCGCAACCGAAAGCGAGCGAGCCGACTTCGGGAATGGAGGATAAGATTTTGATCGCGCCTTTGGCGAAAATTTCCGCGGGAGCCACGCTAAAAGCTGCAGGCAGTTCCAAAACGGCGTCCGCGCCGCCCATAACCGCATGCCTTGCGCGCGTGTACTTGTCTAAAACGGCTATATCTCCGCGTTGGGTGAAGTTGCCGCTCATAATGCAGAGAACGGCGTCACAGCCCGACAAAACTTTTGCCGATTCAAGCAGGTGTTTGTGGCCGTTATGGAAAGGATTGAATTCGCAAATTATCGCACAAATTTTCATTTTAAACTTTACAACTAAAAAAAACTGTTATATAATATATATGTATGAATAGGCGGTAAACATATTATATACTTATTTATCGCAAAAATAAAGCATTTTAAGGAGAGATGATATGTCATTACTTGATGAAATCAAGGCAAAGGCTGCTGCCCGCAAAAAGACAATAGTTCTTTGTGAGGGGGAGGACAAGCGCGTAGTTGAAGCTGCCGCTCAAATTACAAAAGAGGGCATCGCGAAAATAGTGCTTATAGGCAACGAAGAGGAGTGCAAAAAGGTTGCTCCCGGCGTAGACCTTAGGGGAATTACACTTATCGACCCGCTGACTTCGGACAAGACGGAGGGCTATGCAAAAATTCTTTACGAGGCAAGAAAGGCCAAGGGAATGACCGAAGAGCAGGCCCACGAGCAGGCAAAGGACAGAACGATGTTCGGCGCGCTCATGCTTAAAGCGGGCGATGTTGACGGCTATGTTTCGGGCGCGTGCCATTCCACGGCCAACACGCTGCGTCCCGGGTTGCAGGTAGTAAAAACGGCTCCCGGCATCAAGACTGTGTCCAGCTGTTTCATTATGATCGCCCCCGATAAAAACAATCCCTATAATCCCGACGGCGTAGCGGTATTTGCGGATTGCGCGATCAATATCGAGCCTACTGCAGAACAGCTTGCGGATATCGCGATAACTTCCGCAAAGACTGCTAAAAATATTGCGGGAATCGAGCCGAGAGTTGCAATGCTGTCATTCTCCACAAAGGGTAGCGGCAACGACGATAAATTCACCCAGTCCGTTCCCAAAGTACAGCAGGCAACGGCGCTTGCGAAAGAGGCCGCTCCCGAACTCGCTCTCGACGGCGAATTCCAGTTTGACGCGGCGGTTGCTCCCGAAGTCGGGCAACTCAAAGCTCCAGGGTCGGCAGTTGCAGGACACGCAAATGTTTTCGTATTCCCCAACATCAACGCGGGCAACATAGGCTATAAAATTGCCCAACGCTTCGGCGGTTATATGGCGATCGGGCCCGTATGCCAGGGATTTGCAAAGCCTTTAAACGACCTGTCGAGGGGCTGCAACGTAGACGATATAGTCGCCACAGTAGCCGTAACCGCTTTACAGGCCGAATAATTCCGTAAAATAATTAATAGAGAGGGAGATAAAATGAAAATTCTTGTAGTTAATGCCGGCAGCTCGTCGCTTAAATATCAGCTCATAGATATGGAAACCGAAAAGGTCATTGCAAAGGGCGGTTGCGAAAGGATAGGTATAGACGGTTCTTTGCTCAAGGCTAAGGGCAATGGTAAAGAAAAAGTATTCACCCGGCCCATGCCCAACCACAAAGTTGCCATCGAACTTGTGCTCAGCGCGCTGAAAGATGAAGAAGTGGGCGTCATCAAGTCTATGGACGAGATCGGCGCCGTAGGCCACAGAATGGTTGCCAGCGGCGAGTATTTCAACAAGACGACTCTTGTAACCGAAGACGTGATTAAAACGCTCGAAGAAAAGACTTTTGAGCTTGCGCCCCTGCATAATCCTCCCGCGGTTACGGGTCTCAGAGCTTGTATGGAGGTAATGCCCGGCACGCCCATGGCCCTTGTATTTGATACTTCTTTCCACGCGACGATGCCCGAAAAGGCATATTTGTACGGTATAGATTATGACGATTATAAAAACTACGGCGTAAGAAAATACGGTTTCCACGGCACCAGCCACAAATTTGTATCTTCCGAAGCCGCAAAATATCTCGGCAAAAAGCCCGAAGAACTCAAAATCGTCACTTGCCACCTCGGCAACGGCTCGTCCATTTCCGCAGTGGACGGCGGGAAGTGCGTCGATACGTCTATGGGCTTCACCCCTCTTGCAGGTATATTGATGGGCACTCGTTCGGGCGATATAGACGCGTCTGCGGTTGAATTCCTTGCGAGGAAGAAGGGGATGACCCATGCCGAAGTTATAAATTATCTCAACAAAAAGTGCGGCGTTGCGGGTATTTCCGGTGTTTCAAGCGACTTCAGAGATCTTATTGCGGGCGCCAAAAAGGGAAATGCGCGCTGTGCGCTCGCTCTCGATATGTTTGCATACCAGACCAAAAAGTATGTCGGGGCGTATGCCGCGGCAATGGGCGGACTGGATTGCATAGTATTTACGGCGGGCATCGGCGAAAATACGCCCACGGTCCGCGAGGCTGTTTGCGACGGTTTGCAATTCCTTGGCGTAAAACTCAACAAACAGGCCAACAAGGCAAAGAACGACGGCTCGATCCGTGAAATTTCGACTAAAAATTCCAAAGTTAAAGTGCTTGTTATCCCTACAAACGAGGAGCTTGTAATTGCAAGGGAAACTGCCGAACTTTTATAAAAAATATATTATTGAGCCGTAAAACAAGTTGACAAAGTAAATCCCTTATAATATAATTTGGTAGTCAGCTTTGGTATGGAAATTGAAGTAAGAAAGCTCAACGCGCTTAAAAAGTACGAAGGTGAATTTGTATTTGATTACGAACCGCCTGCAGACTTATGCCTTATTCCTTTATGCAGCATAGAGGGGAAAGTTAAGGTTGAGGGCAATTATGTAATCTATGACGACGACAGTGTGGGTGTAACATTGACGGTCAAATACGGTTTGGTTGGCCAATGTTCATATTGTTTGAGCGACGCGCGCCAAGATATAGCTTATACCACTGAAATTTTATTTGTTACCGAAACCGACGAAGAAAATTATAAATACGACGGAATAAAAATCAATTTAAAAACCGCCGTAAACGATGCAATACTTATAAGCCAGCCAAACGTATTATTATGCAAAGAGGGCTGTACGGGTATTGACGTAACTAATAAGTAAAAAGAGGTGTTTAATTATGGCAGTACCCAAGAGAAAACAGTCCAAAAGCAGAACCAATAAAAGGTTTGCAAATTATACGGCAACGGCTCCCACGCTGGTGGAGTGCCCTCACTGTCATCAGATGATGCAGGCTCACAGGGTTTGCGGCAACTGCGGCTACTACGACAAGACCGAAGTAGTTCCCCAGAGCGCAAAGAAAGATTAAAAATTGAACGGACTGCCGTATAGGTGGTCCGTATTTTCGTGAATAATCAAAAGGAAATTGTTATGAAGCATACTGATATTAAAGAACTTTTTGAAAAGTCCGAAAATTATGTAAATTCAGTTCAAACGGTTTGCGGCTGGGTGAGGACGTGGCGCGATTCAAAGAGTATAGCTTTTATAGAATTGAACGACGGCACGTGTCTTAGAAATCTCCAGCTGATTTTCGACAAGGAAAAAATGGCGGCCGAAAGTTTTAAGGATGCTCTCGTTGTCGGCGCGGCCCTTCAAGTTGACGGCAAATTTGTAGTTTCGGAACGCAACGGCTTTGAAATGCAGGTGGAGGCAGTGTCCGTGCTGGGCGGTTGCCCCCTGGATTATCCGCTGCAGAAAAAGCATCACACGCTGGAATTTTTGCGCACGATTCCCCACTTGAGACCCCGCACCAAATATTTTGAGGCTCTGTTTGCGGTGAGGAACAAGCTGTCGTTTGCCATTCACAAATACTTTCAGGAGCACGGCTACAAATATGTGCATACGCCTATAATTACGGGCAGCGATTGCGAGGGCGCGGGCGAGATGTTCCGCGTAACCACAATGCCCTGGAACAGCGGCTGCAAAACCGAAGAGGAGTACTTTGCCGGTGACTTTTTCGGCAGAAGGGCAAATTTGACTGTTTCGGGTCAGCTCGAAGGAGAAATGGCGGCTACGGGACTGGGTAAAATTTATACTTTCGGGCCCACTTTCCGCGCGGAACACAGCAATACCACACGGCATGCGGCGGAATTTTGGCAAGTTGAGCCCGAAGTCTGCTTTGCCGATATTCACGATATCATAGAAATTGCCGAGGAGTTTATTAAGTATATTATAAAATATGTAATAGACAACTGCCCCGAAGAACTTGCTTATTTCAACGAACGTGCGGAAAAGGGACTTTTGGATAAACTCAATGCGGTTGTAGCGAGCGATTTTGCAAAAATAACTTATACCGAAGCCGTAGACGTCCTTAAAAAATCGGGCAAGGAATTTAAGTATCCCGTCGAGTGGGGCTGCGATTTGCAAACCGAGCACGAGAGATATCTCACCGAGGAATACTACAAGAAACCCGTATTCGTCGTGGACTATCCCGCCGACATAAAGGCCTTTTACATGAAGTTAAACCCCGACGGCAAAACGGTTGCGGCAACCGACCTGCTTGTGCCCGGCATAGGCGAGATTATCGGATGCAGCGAGCGCGAGGCGGATCTCGCCAAACTTGAAAAGGCAATGAAAATACGCAATATGCCCATCGAGGCTTACAGGGAGTACCTCGATCTGAGAAAATACGGTTCGGTTCCGCACAGCGGTTTCGGGCTTGGGCTTGAGCGCATTTTAATGTACATCACGGGTGTGCAGAACATCAGAGATACCTTGTTATTCCCCAGAACGGTGGGTAGCTTATAAACATATGAATAAGAAAATTTGCGTGATTTTTACGGGCGGAACGATAGGGTCCTTTGCAAACGGCGATACGGTTGATTTGAGCACCGATAACAAAAGCGCGCTTATTGAGTTATATCAACAGCAGTATAAGACGGGGATAAAATTCGACGAGCTTCGCCCCCTCGATATATTGAGCGAAAACGTCCAGTTTACCGACCTCGAGGCCATGGCGGCATGTCTGCGCGCGGTGAATAAAAACAAATACGACGGCATAATTATCACCCACGGCACGGATACGCTCAGCTTTACCGCAACCCTTTTCAGCCAGATCTTTTGCGACGTTTCAATCCCCGTGGTGTTTGTATCGGCATTATATCCGTTGAACGACGAGAGAAGCAAGGGCGTAGAAAACTTTGCCGGAGCGGTTAAATTTATCGAAGAAGAACAGCTTAAAGGCATCTTTGTTTCGTTTAAAAACGATTTTGAAAATCTGCGCATACATCTGGCAAGCAGAATTACGGTGGCGGAGCAGATAAGCGGTCACTTTTCAAGCGTGATGGGCGCGCCTTTGTGCGAGCTGGCCGGCGATAAATTTGTTTATTCTGACAGTCCGTATATTCCCTCCAAGGAGGCCATCGCGGCGCAACGTTCTCCCTACGGCAAATTTGACTTGTGCAAGGATATCGTTACCATCAGGGCCCGCTCTTTCCTCGATTTCAGTTATTATAATTTCGGTGAAAAGCAGCCCAAAGCCGTTATAATAGAGCTCTATCACAGCGGCACCATATGTACGGCGGGAGAGGAGACCAACGTTCTTAAATTTATAGATTATTGCCGCTCGATGGGCATAACAGTTGTCCTTTCACCAATAGACAGCATGGCGAGAGTGTATGCGAGCGCGCTGGAGCTGAAGGACAAGTGCGTTCTCGCCTACGATATGAGCTTTGAGATGACAGTCGTAAAAGTTATGCTGGCCTTGGGCAAGGACAAGGATATTTCGGCGGAGCTGCGCACCAATAACTTTTTTGAAAAGATTTACAGCTAAAAATAATTAAAAAATGAATTTTCGCGGCATAGTTCCTAATTCCTATTGACAAAATAGGAATTAGGGACTATAATCATTTGCAGAGGTTAAAAATTGATTGCAAGATATGATGTAAGCGGTATGACTTGCTCCGCATGCTCGTCGGGGATTGAAAAAGCCGTTGGGAAACTCGAAGGGGTTACTCTTTGCGAAGTCAGTCTGATGGGCAAGAGCATGAAGGTGGAGTACGACCCGAACGTTGTTACGGAGGAAAAAATATTTTCCACTGTGAAGGCGCTCGGCTACGGAATATTCCATGAGGGCGAGCAACCGAAAATCAAAGAAAAGCCCCGCGACAGGCAGCTGTTTATAAGGTTTATTATATCCGTCTGTTTGCTCGTCCCGTTGATGTATGTGTCTATGGGGTCCATGTTCGGGGCGCCCATACCGCCATTTATGGATATGAACGTAAACCACGCCAATGCGCGCTGGTTTGCCCTCTATCAGTGCATATTGGCGGCGGCAATTCTCGGAATCAATTTTGCATATTTTAAAAACGGCGCAGTTGCCGTATTCAAAAAAGTGCCCAATATGGACACCTTGGTTGCGCTCGGTTCGGGAGTTTCGTTTATTTACTCGCTTGTCTTGACGGTGTTGGTGTTTACAAGCGAGCATATGACGGCAATGGATTATGCCATGAATCTCCATTTTGAATCGGCGGCAACGATACTCACGCTCGTTGACGTGGGCAAATGGCTGGAAGAAAAGTCCAAAAAGCGCACGGGCGGCGAAATTGAAAAATTGCTGAAACTTGCGCCCGATTCCGTTACGAAAGAGGTGGACGGAGAGCAGGTTACCGTTTCCGTCAAAGAGGTCGCGGCGGGCGACATACTCGTTGTTAAGCAGGGCGAATATATACCCGTGGATGGGCGCATAACGTTCGGCTCGGCGTTTGTCGATAAGTGCGCAATAACCGGTGAAAGTTTGCCTGTGGAAGTTGCGGCGGGAAACGAAGTTACTTCGGCCGCGCTCGTTAAAAGCGGATTGATTAAGATGCGGGCCGAACGCGTGGGGGAGGAAACAACCCTTGCCAAAATTATAAAAATGGTCCGCGAGGCGGGCGCCAGCAAAGCTCCGATACAAAAGTTTGCCGACAAAGTTGCGGGTATTTTTGTCCCCGCAGTCACCGCATTGGCATTGCTTACCTTTATTATATGGCTGCTTATCGACAGGGGATTTAATTCGGCGCATTGCGTAACCTATGCCATAAGCGTTTTGGTTGTGTCCTGTCCCTGTGCGCTCGGGCTTGCAACGCCCGTGGCGATTATGACGGCGACGGGCAAGGCGGCGTCCCTCGGGATTTTGTATAAGGACGCCGAAAGTTTGCAAAAACTATGCGAAATTAATGCCGTTCTCCTCGATAAAACCGCAACCATTACCGAAGGCAAACCGCGCGTTACCGATGTGGTTACGTTTGACTGCGACAAAGATTGGGCCGAAAAACTTGCCTGCGGCATCGAAAAAAATTCAAACCATCCGCTTGCAAAGTGCGTTGTGGATTATGTCGGAAACGGTTTTGAAGTTGAGCGGTTTGAATATCTTACGGGTATGGGCGCCAAAGCCGTTTACCAAAATAAAACCTACTATTTGGGCAATTCCAAACTCATAAAGGAACTTAAAATTCCGTCCGCCGTGCAAAAGCGCGTGGAAGATCTTGCCGAAAACGGAAATACGGTAATTTATCTTGCGGACGACAAAAAGGTGTTGGCGCTGATTGCCATTGCCGACACGGTAAAGGAAGGCAGCGCCGAAGCTATACGGCTATTAAAAACCAGAAACATGCGCATTGCTATGCTCACTGGGGATAGCCAAAGGACGGCCAAGGCCGTTGCCGCAAGCGTCGGGATTGAGGAGTTCGTCGCCGACGTTATGCCCGAAGATAAATTGACCGCCGTGGAAAACGTTCAAAAAGTAGGCGGTTGCGTCGCAATGGTGGGGGACGGCATAAACGATTCGCCTGCGCTAAAGCAGGCCGACGTTGGAATAGCGATGGGCAGCGGAACCGACGTGGCAATTGACTCGGCAGGAGTTGTGCTCGTCAGTGAAGATTTACGCACGCTCGACACGGTGTTTGATCTCAGCCGTGCCGCCGTACGCAACATAAAGCAAAATTTATTTTGGGCCTTTATCTATAATCTGATAGCAATTCCCGTGGCTGCAGGCGTCTTTTCGGGTTTGGGTTTTTCGTTCAATCCAATGATCGCGGCCGCATGTATGAGCCTTAGTTCGCTTTTTGTAGTATGCAACGCGTTGCGGCTGTTGCTTTATAAAAATAAAAATTATATCAAGGGAGATAATTATATGAAAAAGATAGTATCTATCGACGGTATGTGCTGCGAGCATTGTGCAAAGAGGGTAGAGGAAAAACTTTCCACCGCCCAAAACGTTATATCCGTAGACGTCAAACTCAAAAAGAAAATTGCGGTCATCCGCAGCCGTGAAGAAGTTAACGATGAGGAAATAAAAGCTCTTGTAACCAACGCGGGCTATACCGTAACCGCCATAGAAAGCAAATGACAATCTAAATCAATTTGTGACAATATACGTCCTTATAACGCTTTGACATATAACCATACGGGGCTTATAATTAAAGCGGAGGTGGACCTATGCAGGACACAATGCTTTTAGACAGGCGTACAAAAGATTTAGTCAGGGAGTATGTGCCTAATGGCGACGTTTTGGATAGCATAGTGTGCTTTTTTTCCATTTTTGCCGATCCTACACGGGTTAGGATGCTCTCTGCGCTTGCAATTTCCGAAATGTGCGTTACAGACCTTTCGCGGGTGCTGGAAATCAATCAAACCACAGTTTCACACCAGCTCAGATTGCTGAAAAATCTCGGTATCGTCAAGAGTGAAAGGCATGGAAAAATTATTTTTTATTCGCTCATTAACGATACCGTCAACGACGTGATGCTCAAAGGCGTGGAATTCCTCGGATATTGACGATAGCGGAGATTACTCCGCTATTTGCATTTATCGGGGAAAAGTATTTTCAATTCCGTTGCAAATCAATATACATTGTGATAAAATCTAAATGCACATTCCTATGTGTATGGGGGGGAGAAAATGAAACGCAAGAAGTTTAAACCGTTAAATTTTATAACCGTTGTTTTGGTATGCGTAATATGGTTGGGCGCTATACTGCAAACTGCATGCACAATTCCGTTTGGGGACGGTTCGGGCGGTACGCAGGGTGTAACTTACACCGTAACGCTGCATCTCAACGGCGGATCTTTGGCGGGCGGAAACACCATAACGTTTAACGAAAATGAGGAAGTTGTGCTCCCGCAAAACGCCACGTGCACCGGCTATAAGTTCGGCGGTTGGTATGATAATGCATCGCTCGACGGCGAAAGCTACACGAAAATTGAGGCCGCCGACGCCCACGAAAACAAGGAATTTTGGGCAAAATGGAATCCGGATAGCCAAGGCGGCGGAAACACTTCCGAGCCCACCGAGTATTCCGTTACATTGCACCTTAACAGCGGAAATTTCAAACAGGGATATACGGACATAAAAAAATATACGCCCGGAACGGCGGTAAAATTGCCCGAAGTTGAGAGAAGCGGCTATACTTTTGACGGCTGGTTTGAAAATGAAAATTGCACGGGAACCGCCGTTGTTGAAATACCCGCAAACGCTACAGGAAATAAAAATTATTATGCAAAGTGGACTAAGGTTGACCAAACCGAACCGCAGAAGTACACAGTAACTTTTGACTTGAATTATGAAGGCGCGGCGACCGAAAAAACGGAGGTTTCGTCCGGCAGCATGGTCCCCAACCCCGGTGAAAAATCGAGAATAGGCTATGACTTTTTGGGATGGTTTACCGATAAGACCGGCGGAAGTGAGTATAATTTTTCACAGGGAGTTACAGGCAGCTTTACTCTGTATGCCCATTGGCGCGTAAAAACATATACCGTGACTTTTGAAACGAACGGAGGCAAAATAAACAACGGCAGTATCGCTTCCTACACGTACGGCACGGTTACCAAACTGCCTACAGACGTAACGAAAGACGGCAATGATTTCGGCGGCTGGTTTGAGGATGAAAGCTGCACCGGAAATGCCGTTACGGAAATTTCGGCAACGTCTACGGGCAATAAAAAATTCTATGCAAAATGGACGCCCAAGCCCGACGTCAATAAACTTAAGGTGCTTTCTTCGGGCGGCTATGCCGAGGGGGCGTTCGTTGAAATTGAACTTTTGCAAGGCACAACCGCTTCTGATTATAAAGTAGAATATAGGGCCGAAACGGGCGCAAGCGCGTACAAGGCTATCGACAAAGAGCTAATACGTGTAAGCGGCAACAAGGTGCGCGCCGATATTCTCGGGCTTTCGGCGGGGCAATACACCGTACGCGTCGGGGCAAATGATAAAACCGCTACTGTTTCGGTTAGCGTGTCAAAACACGACCGCTCGGGCTACGCGCATTTTATGTATGACCAAGGTGTTGGCGCGTATAACGACGACGGCACGTTAAAAGACGGCGCAGTGGTAGTTTATGTAACCGAAGAAACAAAAAATTCGGTCAAGGCGGCTATAGGAGGCTCCAATAGAACAGGCTTGGTAAATATTCTTACCAATGCGAGCAAGATGGAAAGCAAGCCGTTAGTCATAAGAATTTTGGGCACTGTAGGTGCGGCCACATGGAATGAAATCAACTACGATAAGGGCGGAAATTTCACCGACGGCAAAGATTATGACGGCAATAATCATCTGCCCGCGTCAAAAGTAATAGGTTTAAACAAAAAGCAGCTTCCCACCGACAGCAGTAAATTGACGCAGGCCGAGCTTATAAATGGCGGGTATAACACTTTAAATACTTCCGTATATTCCGAACTTGAAGGATTATCAAGCAAAGCGACGTATAAGGACGGTGAATACGATTCGGCATGGAACAATTGCTCGATATCGGGTGCAAGCAATGTGACGGTTGAAGGTGTCGGTACCGACGCACGTATATTCCAATGGGGCTTTACTTGGAAGAGTTGCAATTCAATTGAAGTGAGAAATCTTACATTTGAAGACTACACCGAGGACGCCTGCAGCTTTGAGGGAGGAGAGGACCAAACCGACGCGACGAAATTCGATTCGAAAAATATTTGGGTACACAACAACACTTTCTTGGAGGGTAAGAATTATTGGGACGTTTGCCCCGAGCAGGATAAGCATGAGGGCGACGGCGCAACCGACTTCAAAAAGAACTCCTATATAACTCTTTCGTATAATCACTACTACAAAAATCATAAAACAGGCCTCATTGGCGGCGGCGATACGCAAAAAACGGCGTGCGTAACTTTCCACCACAACTGGTACGAGGACTGCAACAGCAGACTTCCGCTTGCAAGACAGGCCAACATGCACATGTATAACAACTACTATGACGGGTCAACGGGCACAAACATGTCTATACGCGCAGGAGGCTACGCTTTTATTGAGTATTGCTATTTTGATAATGCCAATAATCCAATCGAAACAAAAGAAGGAGATAGTAAAAAAGGAGTAGCAAAGGTTTTCCAATGCGTATTTAGCGGCAAAAAGGTTAGCTCAACTTATCTCGGTAAAACAGTAATTGAGGTTACAGACAGAACACAAGCTGTTGCAAACGACAATATCTTCAATAAAAACTTTGATACCGATGACTCATATTTCTATTATGATCCTATAGACAAACAGACGAGATTGGATTCGGGATTTAAAATGCTGACTGCGGAGAAAGTAAAGGAAGAAGTGCCTAAACTCGCCGGAGTTCTTAAATAATTTATCATAATAAAGTGGGACCTGCCCCGTCAGATATGCGGGGCGGTCCTGTTTATATCGTCTAAATATTGCAAAAATTTGCAGGCGGTGGTATAATATAAATTAGGTGAGTATGGACGTAATTAAGGAAAAACTCAAATTGCTTCCCGATAATCCGGGAGTGTATATAATGCTTGACCAATACTCAAATGTTATATACGTCGGCAAGGCGCGCGTGCTCAAAAACCGCGTGCGCCAATATTTCCATAATTCGCCAAAACCCGAAAAAGTTACAAAGATGGTTGAAAATATTGCAGATTTCAACTATATCATAACTTCTTCGGAGATAGACGCCCTTGCGCTTGAAAACAATCTTATCAAAAAGTACAAGCCCAAATATAACATTTTATTAAAGGACGACAAGACCTACCCGTATATAAAAGTGGACCTGCGGGAAAAATTCCCCAATTTTTATATAACGCGGAAAATCAAAAAAGACGGGTGCAAATACTTCGGACCCTTTATGGGCGGCATCAACTGCAAAGACATTCTGGATACGCTCCAGCTTACGTTTTGCGTGCGGCTATGCCATACCGCCATAAATTCCAAACCCAAGCGCGAATGTTTAAACTATCACATAGGCAGATGTCTGGCGCCCTGCGCAGCAAAAGTTACGCCAGAAGAATATTCGGTGCAGGTTAAAAAGGCGCTCGATTTTCTTGACGGGAATTTAAAAGAGGCCGAAGATCTGCTTAAATCAAAGATGTTTGCCGCGGCCGAGAACGAAAACTTTGAATTGGCGCTCGATTACAAAAACAAGTTGGGCATGCTTTCAAAACTCGAAGCAAAGAGATTGCCGTCGTTGAATAAAGCCATAGACGCCGATATAATTGCCTATGCTACGAATAATCTATACTCGGCGGTCAGCATACTTGTAACGCGAAAGGGGATTATGCAGGGCGGCTGCAGCTTTGCTTTGGATGAGGCGCATATGTCCGACGGCGAGGCGTTGACCAGCTTTATTTCGCAGTATTATCTCAGGCACGAGCCGCCCGCCGAGATTATCGTTGAGGACTTCTGCGAAACTGAACTTTTACAGACATATTTTAAAGATAAATTTGATAAAAACGTTGAAATTACTGTTGCAAAACAGGGTGACAAGTTTAAATTGCTTAAAATGGCGCAGCAAAACGCAGCGGAATATCTTGAAAAGTCGGTAGATAAAATCCGTCACAAAGACGATATGACTGTAAATGCCTGCAAACGGTTGCAGCAACTTCTCGGGCTTAAAACCTATCCGCGCAGAATGGAATGTTACGATATTTCCAACATCAGCGGCGTTGACAAAGTCGGGTCGATGGTTGTGTTTATTGACGGCGAGGCGGACAGGAACAGCTACCGCCGCTTTAAAATTAAGACGGTTGACGGAGCAAACGACTTTGCCTCATTGCAGGAAGTACTTACGCGCAGGCTCGATAAGCTCGGCACGGACGAAGAGGATAAATTTCCCAAGCCCGACCTGATAATAATCGACGGCGGCAAGGGGCAGCTTTCAGCAGTTAAAGAAATATTTGACGGCAAAAACATAGAGGGAATAGAGCTTGTTTCCATCGCCAAGCGCGAGGAAGAAGTGTTTACACTTAATTCAAACGACAGCATAAAAATCTCCCATAGGGACTACTCGCTTAAAATGTTGCAGCGCATTCGCGACGAGGCGCACAGGTTTGCAATAACTTATTTCAGAAATATTCATTCAAAACGCAATCTCAGTTCGGTTTTGTCGCAAATCGACGGAATAGGCAAGGTTAAGAGAATGGCTTTGCTTGAAAAATTCGGTAATCTCGATAAAATAATTACCGCAAGCCGGGAAGAGTTGGCGTCCTGCGACGGAATAAGCATGGCCCTCGCACAAAAAATCAAAGAGTATTTAGAGAATAATATATGAAGATAAATTGCGGCTTAATCGTATCGGACTTTGACGGCACATTAATTGACGACCATCAGCGGATTCTGCCCGAAGTGCGCGAAGCCATAAATGAATATATATCCGAAGGGGGCATCTTTGCCGTTTGCACAGGGAGAATGCTAAAATCCATATTGCCGCAGGTGCGCGCTCTAAAGCTCAAAGGGCTTGTTATAGCCTATCAGGGCACGGTAATTGCGGATATCGAGACGGGAAAAATAATTAAAAACGGCGGCATGAATTGTAACGAAGCCGCCGAAGTTTGCAAAAATCTCGAGGAACTCGGCTACGGCATAAACGTATATGCAGACGAAACGATTTATACAAACTATGCCGCGGATAACCCGTATTTAAGGCGTTATGAAGAAATAATTGGCGTGCAGGCAGTACATATCGGCGGAAAAATGTCTGATTTTGTCGTTGAACACAAGCTGTATTGCCAAAAAGTTTTGAGCATAGTGAGCGAGGCGGAGAGGGAAAGCCTATATAGCGAAATGCAAAGCCGCGTGGGCGACAGGTTTGACGTAACTTGCAGCGCCACCGTATTGGTTGAAATTTCCCCGATTGGAGATAACAAGGGAGAGGCGCTTAAGTTTCTTGCGGAGCACTATAATATTCCGATTGAAAAAACCGTGGCGGCAGGGGACAATCTAAACGACTTGTCCATGATATTGGCGGCGGGAATAGGTTGCGCTGTGGGCAATGCCGCCCAACCGCTTAAAGATGCCGCAGACTTTGTTTCTGTATCAAATAATGACGGGGCAATCGCCCAAATTATCAAAAAATTCGGATATTCATAGTACTATGTGTGAAATATTAGCCCCTGCAGGTGACATAAAAAGTGCATACGCGGCTATAAATTCAGGTGCGGACGCAATATATTTGGGTCTTGTGCGGTTTTCGGCAAGAAGTTCGGCCGAAAATTTTGATACCGATAGCTTTGCCGCGGTTGCGCGCATGGCGCACGCTTTCGGCGTAAAAGTGTATGTCGCCATGAATACGCTGATTAAGGACGAAGAGCTCGACGGTTTTTTGACCGCGCTTATCGAGGCATGGAACAACGGGGCCGACGCTATCATTTTGTCCGACATTTTTTTGGGCAAATTTATAAAAGAAAACTATCCGCAAATTAAACTTTATCTTTCCACACAGGCGGGAGTTTGCAATGTTTATGGCGCGACGCTTGCAAAAAAATATGGGTTTGACCGTGTGATTTTGGCGCGGGAAACGCCCGTTGAGGAAATAAAGCTCATAACAAAGATAATTGAAACCGAAGTTTTTGTACAGGGCGCGCTGTGCACATGTTTTTCGGGGCAGTGCTATATGTCCTCTTTTGCGGGAGGGAACAGCGGGAACCGGGGCAGATGCAAGCAGCCTTGCAGAAAACTTTATTCCATAGACAGGGACGGTTACACCGAAAAGGCATACAGGCTTTCGCTGTCCGATCTGAGCGTTGGCGGCAAAATTTCAGATTTGATTGAAGCGGGCGTGTCGTCTTTTAAAATAGAAGGGCGCATGCGCAGGCCCGAATATGTGTCTGCCGCCGTTAAATACTATAAAAATTTATTGAAAAATAGCGCTGCCGACAAGGATTTAAGCGATCTTAAGCGGACCTATAACCGCGGCAATTATACGCGCGGGCTTGCTTTCGGACAGGACAAAACGTTCATTTCTTCTTCGGTTCAGGGTCATATCGGCGAATTTGCGGGTGTTTTAAAAGTTGAAAACGGCAAATATCTCTGCATGTCAAAAGAAAAATTCGGCAAGGGAGACAGCTTTAAAATACTGCGCGGCGGCAAGGAGGTGGGCGGCGCCGATTTTGCGGAGAATACCGCACGGGGTTTTATAATAAGTTCCAGAGCGGTATTGCGCAGCGGCGATAAAGTTTTTGTGACTACCGATTCGGCGTTGAACGCGGAACTATTGTCTGTATCACGGAAGATTGCCGTAAGGCTGTCCATTCGTTTGTGTTTCGGAGAGTTGCCCACGGTTACGGTAAACGGACAAACGTTTTACGGCGAAAGTGTTTTGCCGCGCGCCAACAACCGCCCGATCACTCCCGAGCAGGTCAAGGATTGTTTCAATAAAGTCGACAAATATCCCTATCGGATAGAATATGAGAAAATTGAAACGGACGGCATTTTTATGGCGGCTTCCGAATTGAACGCGTTGCGCCGCGCTGTCTACAACAAATATTTTGATTCTATTTCGGCAACAAAAAATCCGCATATTGACAAAAATCACACTATCCCGCAACTTGAAATTGCGGAAAATAATAAAATAGCCGTGATTTCTGCAGAAAATGCGCCGAGCAAAGCCGATTTCACAATTTACAAGCCCGCCGATTATATGGACGACGCCGGCGTGAACAAAGAATTATATCTATATTTGCCGCCGTTTATGACCTCGGCCGAAATCGTGGCAATAAAGCCGCAAATCGCCCGTTACGGAGGTCTATATTGCGAAAGCGGCTGGGCGATAGAGCTTGCCGAAGAACTTGATATGCCGCTTTTCGCGGGCACGGGATTGAATATTTCCAATGCCATAGACGTTGCATATTGCCCTGCAGATTATATAGTACTTTCCAAAGAGCTGACATTTTCGGAGCAGAAAAAGTTAGGAGTTGCAAACGCGTTTGCCCTATCCGCAGGGAATATCAAAGTTATGGATTTGATCTATTGCCCGTTCGGAAGAAGGTGCGGGGAATGTGACAGGAGGGCAAAATATACGCTCACCGACGAGAACGGCCGCAAATTTCCTGTCAGACGGTATCAAACGTCTTTATGCCGCTTTGAGGTGTTTAATTGTGTCAATCTTGTCGGCGTTTCGCCCGTTGGGACATTTTTGGACTGCACGCTCGAGGATGAATGTAACAAAACGGTTTCCGTTTGCGCCGACGAAGAAAAACAAAGGGAACTTTATATAAAATTCACGCACGGTCACGGCAATTCACCGGTATTATAAATGGATAAAAACAGTTTAGAAAAACTTGAACTCAATAAAATACTATCTTTGGCTGCGGGATACGCGAATCTCGAGAGCGGCAAAAATAAGATTATCGGCATGCTTCCGTCGGCCGATATCAACGAAGTCCGCCGCCGTTTGGCTTTGACGCGCGAGTGCGACAAGTTGCTATATACCTACGGTATCGGCAAGGTTGAGCAGTTCGGCGATATGGGTGATATTATAACCCGAGCGCAGAAAAAATCAACGCTTTCGTGCGCCGAATTGTTGTGCGTTGACGGGCTTTTGCGCGCCGTCCGCGTTGCATATACTTCGATAAGTTCCGTCAATGACAGCGACATAGTGCTCATGAAAGCTATTGCGGACAAGCTGTATTTCGATAGCGGACTTGAGGGGGATATTACCGAAAAAATACTCAGCGACGATACGGTCAGCGACAGGGCAAGCGATAAACTCTATGCCATACGAAGCAAAATCAAGAGCTTAAACGAACGCATACGCGATAAATTAGCCGAATATATCAGCGGGCGGAATGCGGAATATTTGCAGGACGCGATCGTTACCATCAGAAATGACAGATATGTAATTCCCGTAAAGGCGGAGCACAAGAGCCATATCAAAGGTTTTATCCATGACCGCTCGAAAACGGGCGCAACGTTTTTTATAGAACCCGAATATGTACTTGAACTCAATAATGAGCTTGTTGCGCTGGCTATCGACGAAAAGGAAGAGATTGAAGCGATATTGAGGGCGCTTTCGGCACGCGTCGGCGCTTTGGCGTGCCAATTGAATACCGATGTTGAAATTCTTGCGGAAATAGATTGCAGGTTGGCCATGGCTGAATTCGGATATGCGCACAAATGCACCGAACCCAAGGTAAATTCCAACGGCTATATCAATATTATCAAGGGCCGCCATCCGTTGATAGACAAAAATAAAGTTGTGCCCGTGTCCGTTGAGCTTGGCGCAAAATACAATTTTTTATTGTTGAGCGGCGCAAATACGGGCGGCAAAACGGTTACTCTCAAGATGTCGGGTCTGTTTTGCCTTATGGCGGCGTGCGGACTGTTTATCCCTACCGCAGACGGCAGCAGCGTTGCTGTGTTCGGCGATGTCTTTTCGGATATAGGCGACAGCCAAAGTATCGAGGACAGTTTGTCAACTTTTTCCTCGCACATTGAAAATATAATTAAAATTTGCAGAGAGGTCACAAAGAACAGTCTGGTGCTCATAGACGAGCTGGGCGGAGGAACAAACCCAGACGAAGGGCAGGCACTTGCAAAAGCCGTAGTCAAAAAATTGCTTGACGTAGGGTGCAGGGGCATTGTGACTACGCACTTTACTCCGTTGAAAGAGTTTGCCTATACCGTAGACGGAATTGAAAATGCAAGTATGGAATTCGACGCCACTACGTTAAAGCCTCTATACAGCATAAAAATCGGCCTTCCCGGAGCCAGCAATGCGCTGGCAATCGCAAGAAGGCTGGGAATGGATGAAGATATCCTGCAAAATGCCACTGTATATTTATCCGAGGGCGGACGGAATTTTGAAAACATAGTCCGTAAGGCGGAAGAGAGCAGGGTTGAGGCCGATTTGAAGTGTGCCGAGGCCGAAAATCTTAAAAAAGAATGGCAAAATAAAATTGTCGAAGTAAACAGATTGACGGACGAGCTCAATAGAGAGCGTGAAAAAATTGCAAAGACGGCGAGGAGCGAAAGCAGGCGCATAATAAACGAGAGGACGGCCGAAGCCGAGGAATTGCTTGCCGAAATCGAAGATATCGCCAAAAAGCAAAACGTTTCAGAAAGCGACCTGATACGCGCGCGCACTCTTAAAAATAATCTAATCGACGCCGCCTACGTTGAGGAGGGCGGGCAGAAAAAAGTTAACCAATTTGCGGCCGCCACAGCGGACAACATTAGGGCAGGCGTGCGGGTGTATATAGTACCGATGGAGACCCGCGGGGAAGTTTTGGCTTTTAACAAGCAAAAAGGCGAGGCCGAAGTGCTGTGCGGTAGCATAAAAATGCATTTAAAACTTAAAGATTTGCAGGTCATAGAGGAAGAACAAAAGGCGGCGCCGCAAATTAAAGTGGTCAAAAAGATCCCGCGCGAACAACCAATACTCGAAATCAATCTGCTCGGGCTGACGGTTGGCGAAGCTCTGTACGAGGTGGACAACTTTATAGACAGAGCCGTAACCGATAACCTTGCGGAAATAAAAATAATTCACGGCGTAGGAACGGGAAAATTGAGGGCGGCAATCTGGGCGCATCTCAAAAGGCATAAAAATGTTGCAGAGTATCGCGCCGGCAAATACGGAGAAGGTGAAACGGGCGTTACTTTTGTAAAACTCAAATAGTCAATAATTGCTCCGCGCGTTAATATTATATAAATAGTATTAATTTTTAGGGGCAAACTATTGAAAGGTAAATTTTTATCCATAGCAACAAATATTGCGCTGGCGCTGATAGTGTTGGCGGTGGGGCTTGTAGGTTTTTGGGACGTGAGCGCAGAAGCCGTGTCCACTGAAAGCGACATTCTGTACTATAACGGCAGAGAGGAATCGGGCGGAGTAAGTTTAACTTTCAACGTCTACGAAGGGACGGAGATAGTTGCAGAAATTTTGGATATTTTGGACGATTACAGTGCCAAAGCGACCTTTTTTATCGGCGGCGCGTGGGCCGACGACAACATCGACTGCGTAAGGGAAATATGTATGCGCGGGCACGAATTGGGGAGTCACGGCTATTTTCACAAGGACCACTCCAAGATGTCGCGCGCAGCAAACCTTGAAGAGATAAGACCGAGCGTAAAACTGATTGAAATGATTTGCGGGCAGAGCGTAAAACTCTTTGCGCCGCCCTCGGGAGCATTTTCCGAAAACACCATTGATGCCTGCGCGGAAATGGATCTTAAAGTAATCATGTGGAGCCGCGACACGATTGATTGGCGGGACAAGGAAGTTGATCTATTGGTTGGCAGGGCTACAAACAATTTAAAACCGGGAGAAATTATACTTATGCATCCGAAGGAGCAAACGGTAGAAGCTCTCCCTGAAATATTAAATTACTTAGGAGAACACGGCTTAAAAGCCGTTACGGTATCTGAAAATATAGGAGAATGATGGTACATTATAAACAATTTGACAACGGATTAAGGTTAATCGTAAACAAAATGGACTCGATTATGTCCGTTTCCATGGGCATTATCGTTCACACGGGCGCTTCGCAGGAAAGCGACAGCGAAGACGGAATTTCCCATTTTATAGAGCACATGATGTTTAAGGGAACGAAAAAGCGCTCGTCATTCCAAATTTCTGACGAGATGGACAGGATAGGCGCCCAAATGAACGCTTTTACAGCCAAAGATATAACCTGTTACTACGCCAAATCGACGACTCAGCATGCAGAGGAAGCGTTTGAAATTCTTGCCGACCTGTTTTTAAACAGCACGTTTCCAGAGGATGAAATGGTAAGGGAAAAGGGCGTTGTGATCGAAGAGATAAACATGACCGAAGATACGCCCGACGACCTCTGTCTGGACATGCTTGCAACGGCTTACTTCGGCAATAAAGGCTACGGGAGAACTATCTTAGGCCCCAAAGAAAATGTTGAGGGATTTACAGCAGGCGATATAAAAAATTATATGGCTAAATACTATGTCCCCCAAAATGTTGTGGTGTCAATGGCGGGAAATATTGATATTAATCTTGCCGAGAGCCTTGTTGCGAAGTACTTCGCGTGTCATAATAGCGGTCTTTGCGGAAGAAAACCCGTGCAAATAGAGCTTAAATCCCAATCGCTTGTAAAGTCCAAGGATATCGAGCAAGTGCATATAGGAATTGCGTTTCCGTCGGTAAAGCGGTATGACAGGTTGTTTGACGCAACGCAAATTATGAACACGGTGCTCGGAGGGGGAATGTCGTCGAGGTTGTTCCAAACCGTGCGCGAAAAACTCGGATTGGCTTATACCATATATTCCTATCTCACAGCTTACGAAGAGGCGGGCGCGCTTGCGATTTATGCGGGGGTGAATTCGGCTAAATATCTGGATTCGGTTGAAGCGATATTCGATTGCATAAATTGTATAACCAAAAAGGATATATCAAAGGACGAATTCGAACGCGGGAAGGAACAGCTGATTGCGTCGTCGATTTTTTCGCAGGAGAGTACAAGCTCGCAAATGCTTTTGTTCGGCAAAGAGTTACTCTACCATGACAAAATATATGATTTTGAGGACAGGATACAGAAGATATCCGCAGTTACGTTGGACGATGTATCGGAAGCGTTGGAATATAATTTCGATATGGCAAATATGGCCTCGGTTTTGGTTGGCGCCGCGGACAAGCCCTTACGATAATGGAAAATAAGGTCAAAGGTTTTGAGCCGTTTTACAGCTCTGATTCGCAAATTCTCATTTTGGGCAGTTTTCCGTCGGTTAAAAGCAGGCAGGTCGAGTTTTATTACGGCAACCCTCAAAACAGATTTTGGAGCGTGCTTGCCGAATTTTTCGGCGAAACCAAGCCGACAAGCGTTGCGGACAAAAAGGCCATTCTCGCAAAACACGGCATCGCCCTGTGGGACATTGTTACGGAATGTGAAATAAAAGGGTCGATGGATTCGGACATAAAAAATTATAGAGTGGCGGACATTGAAAATTTGTTGCAAAAAATCAAAGTTCGGCTTATAATTCTTAACGGTAGCAAAGCGTATGAAATATTTTTAAAGCGCTATCGGGATATAGAAGCCGAATACATAAAAATGCCGTCTACCAGTCCCGCAAACACGCGCTTTTCAAAGGAGGAATGGTTTGACGCCCTATCCCGAGTTTTTAAACGAACTTAAAGCGCTTTCGGAGCCTGAATACCGTGAATTCCATAAAAAACTGCTTAAAAACGACAAAATCAACGTTCTCGGCGTCCGCGTTCCGGCCCTCAAAAAGCTTGCCAAAAAGTATTTGGGCGAGATTGACAATATCCTTTCATATCCTGACGAGTACTACGAGGTAACGTTTGTAAAGCTGTCGGCGGTGGCGCTTCTTGATTACGATGGATTTATTGCGCGGCTCGACGGTTGCGTAAAACTGATTGATAACTGGGCAACCTGCGACTGCTTTGCGCCTGATTGCGTAAAGGACAACCGCGATAAATTTTTGCTCCATATAAGAAAATATGCGGCGGCTTCGGGGGAGTTTGAGCAACGCTTTGCGCTTACGGTTTTGCTGCGGTATTACATGGACGAGAAGTACCTCGAAACTATATTTGCGCTTGTCGAAAGGTGCGATACTTCAAAGTACTACGTTCATATGGCGGCGGCGTGGCTTGTTGCCGAAACGATTGTAAGATATTATGACCGCGCCGTAGGTTTTTTGATGGAAAACTCCCTCGATAAAAAAACGCACAACAAAGCTATTCAAAAGGCGTGCGAAAGTTTCAGGCTTTCAAACGACCGCAAAAATTATTTAAAAGGTATAAAAAGATAACAATGGAAATCAAACAACAGCTCACACAGGAATTCAATTTAAGACCCGACCATGCGGAAAATATTTTAAAGTTGCTCGACGAGGGCAACACCATACCCTTTATAGCCCGTTACAGAAAGGAAATGACGGGCGCAATCGACGATCAAGTGCTTCGCGCGTTTGACGACAGATACGAATATTTAAAAAACCTCAACAAGCGCAAGGAAGAAGTTACGAACGCCATAACCGAACAGGGCAAAATGACCGATGAAATCACGGCCGCCATAGACGGCGCGCAGACGATGACCGAGGTTGAGGATATTTACCGTCCCTTTAAGCAAAAGAAAAAGACGAGGGCTTCGGTTGCAATCGAAAAGGGTTTGCAGCCCCTTGCCGAATTTATTTTGGAACAGAAAGAGGATCCCTATAAGGAAGCCGAAAAATACATAGATGAAGAAAAAGGCGTTGCGTCGGTTGCCGACGCGATAAACGGCGCAAGGGATATAATCGCCGAGATCATTTCCGACAATGCGGAACTGCGCAAAAAATTGCGTTCGCTCTTTGAAAACCACGGCGAAATGCAAGTTAAAATGGTAAAGGACGACGGAAAGGGCACGTACGCAATGTATTCGGACTATGCCGAACTTCTGCCCGAGATCAAAAATCACCGCATACTTGCAATTAACCGCGGCGAAAACGAGGAATGTTTAAAGGCCAAAATTTATTTCAATCCCGACATAGCAAAGCGCGTTTGCACGGCAAAATACGTCAATTTAAAGGGAAATCCGGGATGCGTTAAGATAATAGAAGAAGCGGCAGACGACGGCTACGACAGGCTTATCGAACCCTCGATAGAGCGCGAGGTGCGCGCGATACTCACCGACAGAGCCAGCGAACAGGCGATCAAAATGTTTGAAGTGAATCTCCGCCCGCTTTTGCTGCAACCGCCCGTAAAGGGCAAAGTAACTTTGGGGCTTGACCCGGGTTACAGAACGGGCTGCAAAGTTGCGGTAGTGGACGAGACGGGGAAGGTGCTCGACACTTCGGTAATTTATCCCGTGCCTCCCAAAAACGACATCGAGGGCGCAAAAAAGATAATTAAAAATCTTATCGACAAATATAAAGTCGATATAATTTCCATAGGAAACGGCACGGCGAGCAAGGAAACGGAGATTTTTGTTGCAGACCTTTTAAAGGAGCCTGGCAACGAAAACGTAAGTTATGCCGTGGTGAGCGAGGCGGGCGCCAGCGTATATTCGGCAAGCAAACTCGCGGTTGAGGAGTTCCCCGATTTTGACGTAACGCAACGCTCCGCCGTGTCCATAGCGAGGAGATTGCAGGACCCGTTGGCCGAACTCATAAAAATCGACCCCAAGTCCATAGGAGTAGGACAATACCAGCACGATATGGACGCAAAGCGTTTGGACAGCGTTTTGGGCGGCGTTCTGGAGGACTGCGTAAACAGCGTGGGCGTGGATCTGAATACGGCGAGCGTTTCGCTTTTGAAGTATGTTTCGGGGCTGAATTCGGGCATTGCAAAAAATATAGTCGCATACCGCGAAGAAAACGGCAAATTCAGCGCGCGGCAGGAACTTTTAAAAGTTTCCAAACTTGGGCCCAAGGCATACGAGCAATGCGCGGGCTTCTTGCGTATTCCCGACGGCAAAAACATTATGGACAACACCGCCGTGCACCCCGAATCATATAAAAAAGCAGAAAAACTTTTGCAGCTCTTTGGATATACTCCCGAGGACGTAAAGGCGCGCAAAATCTCCGATTTGCCCCAAAAAGTAAAGGAATTCGGGGAAAAGAAAGCGGCGGAGTACTGCGAACTCGACGTTGCAACGATGAACGATATAGTTAACGAGCTCATTAAGCCCGGCCGTGATATCCGCGACGGCTTGCCCCGCAGAAAGCTCAGAAAAGATATTTTGAGCATAGAAGATCTTGCGGTCGGCATGGAAGTGGAGGGCACCGTGAGGAACGTTATAGACTTCGGCGCGTTCGTCGATATCGGCGTCCATGAGGACGGACTTGTCCACATTTCAGAAATAACCGACAGATACATCCGCCATCCCTCGGAAGTGTTAAAGGTTGGCCAGCAGGTTAAAGCCGTTATAATCAGCCTTGACAAGGCAAAACATAGAATTGGGTTGTCTATAAAACAGGTCAAAAAGCAGGCGAATTAACTTGACAACCGTGCGCTGTTTATTGTAAAATTTGACCGTAGAAAAATGGAGGATAAACATAATGTTTGAAGAAATAGCCAATATTCTTGCCGAACAACTCGGAATACCGCAGTCACAGATCACTTTGGACAGTGATATAGTAAAAGATCTCGGAGCCGATTCTCTTGACGTTGTCGAACTGTTGATGACTTTGGAGGACAACACGGGCAAAACCATTCCCGAAGATAAGGTTACCGATTTAAAGACTGTAGGCGACGTGGTTAAAATGCTTGAATCATTATAAGTGTGCAAGATGCGGGGCGGCGGTTGTTGCCGCCCTTTATTTTTTCGGTTTTGCCAATAAAAAACAGCCGTTCCCAAAGTTCGGGAGCGACTGATTTTTTATTCTGCGGCGGATAATTAAACGATAATATTTATCAATCTCTTGGGAACGAGAATGAATTTTTTTATCGTTTTGCCTTCGGTGTAGGGCTTAATATCTTCGTTTGCAAGGACGATCTTTTGGATTTCGTCTGCGGGCATATCGGCGGGCAAGGTAATTTTTGCCTTAATTTTGCTGTTTATCTGCACGGCGTATTCAAAATCGTCGTCGCCGCACTTAGCGGGGTCAAATTCCGGCCATTTTTCATAGGCAATCGTGCCGTCATGGCCCAAAACGGTATTCCATATTTCCTCGGTGACGAAAGGAATAACGGGATTTAACAGTTTGATAAGTCCTTCGGCGTATTCCTTGGGCAGCTTTTTGCCCTCCGAAAGTTCCTTGTACACGGCATTCACGAAAATCATCATCTGGGAAATAGCCGTATTGATTTTCATTGCCTCGTAGTCCTCGGTAACCTTTTTAACCGTTTGGTTATATATTTTTTCAAGATTTTTATTGGGGGCTTGGGAGATAGAATCGGTTTCGCAGTAGATCCTGTAAACCCTGTCTATAAATTTTTTGACGCCCTCTATATTGGAGGTATTCCACGGCTTTGTGTCGGCAACGGGCCCCATAAACATTTCATACATTCTCATAACGTCGGCGCCGTAGTCGCGCACGATATCGTTGGGGTTAATAACGTTTCCGAGGCTCTTGGACATCTTGTTGCCGTCCTCGCCCAAAATCATGCCCTGGTGGAAAAGTTTTTTAAACGGTTCCTTATAGGGAACAAGCCCTTTGTCGTAGAGGAAGTTATTCCAAAAGCGCGAGTAGAGGAGATGTCCCACAAGGTGTTCCTTGCCGCCGAGGTAAAAATCTACGGGCATCCAGTGTTTCAAAAGTTCGTAATTTGCAAATTCTTTATCGTTGTGCGGGTCGCAATAGCGTAAAAAATACCAGCTTGAGCCCGCGGACCCGGGCATTGTGGTGGTTTCGCGCTTGCCCTTTTTGCCGTTTACCGTAACGTTGACCCATTCGGTTGCGTTGTCAAGCGGGGCGTTGCCGCCGTGCGCCTTGTAGTCGGTCATGGGCGGGAGAACAAGAGGGAGCTCGCTGTCGTCCAAAAGCGCAACTTCGCCGTCCTCGAGATGTATAACGGGGAGAGGCTCGCCCCAATATCTCTGGCGGGCGAATATCCACTCGCGCAGTTTATAGGTAACGGTCTTTTTGCCGCAGTTGTTGTCCTGCAGCCACTGCGCCATTTTGTCAATGGCCTGCTGTTTGTTGAGGCCGTTTAAAAAGCCCGAATTTATATGAAGGCCGTCCTGCGTGTAGGCCTCCTTGGAGATATCGCCGCCCTCAAGCACTTGTATAATGGGAATATTGAATTTCTTTGCAAATTCATAGTCGCGCGTGTCGTGGGCGGGCACCGCCATAATTGCTCCCGTGCCGTAGGAGGTTAAAACGTAGTCTGAAATATATATAGGCAACTTGTTGCCGTTTGCGGGGTTTACGGCATAAGCGCCGATAAATACGCCCGTCTTTTCTTTGTTGAGTTCGGTGCGTTCCAAATCTGATTTGCTTGCGCAAAGTTTTTTATAAGCCTCGACCTCGCCGCGCCTGTCGGGCGCAGTAATGGCGTCCACCAGCTTGTGTTCGGGGGCGAGCACGCAGTAGGTTGCGCCGAAAAGGGTGTCGCAGCGGGTGGTGAACACTGTGAACTTTTCGTCGCTGTCCGCAACCTTAAATTCTATATTTGCGCCTTCGGACTTGCCTATCCAGTTGCGCTGCGATATTTTTGAAGATTCGGGCCAATCGAGCCCGTCAAGCCCCTCGAGGAGTCTTTCGGCATATTTGTTTATGTCGATCACCCATTGCTTCATATTTTTGCGAACGACGGGATAGCCGCCGCGTTCGCTCTTGCCGTCTATGATTTCGTCGTTGGCAAGCACCGTGCCGAGTTCCTCGCACCAGTTTACGGGCGTCTCCACATACCTTGCAAGTCCTGCCTCGCAGAGTTGCTTAAAAATCCACTGCGTCCACTTGTAGTAGGAGGGGTCGCAGGTTGAAATGGTTTGGTCCCAGTCGTAGGATAGGCCGAGCATTTTGAGCTGGGCGGTAAAAGTTTTAATATTTTCCTGCGTAAAGCCGTCGGGATTATGCCCCGTTCTTATAGCAAACTGTTCGGCGGGCAAACCGAAACTGTCAAATCCTATCGGGTGCAGTACGTTATAGCCCTGCATCCTTTTCATTCTTGCAAGAATATCGGTTGCCGTGTAGCCTTCGGGGTGTCCTACGTGCAAGCCCGCGCCCGAGGGATAGGGGAACATGTCCAAAACATAATATTTAGGCTTGGAAAAATCATATAAATCGGTATGGAAAGTCTTGTTTTTGTCCCAATATTCGATCCATTTTTTTTCAACGGCGTTAAAATCGGTGTAAGCCATAAAAAACTATCCTTTAAAATTAATTTCCCGTTAATTATACAATCTTGCAATGAAATTGGCAAATAATTTTGGCTAAAATGCAATTTAATATTGTTGACAATTAAAATTAATTGTATTAATATAAATACGCTTGATAGAAGACAAGTACCGCCGAGGGATTTTCAGAGAGTGCGCGGGCGCTGCGAGCGCATAGTCCCAAAGAGAACGGGAAACCACTTTATATAAATCGGGCATTCAAAGCGGTCCTTTCAGAGGGCAATTAAGGTGGAACCGCGCAAACAGTATTTTTGCGTCCTTAAACGATATTTTCGTTTAGGGATTTTTTTATGGAGGACGATATGGAAATTTTACTTAAAAACGGTGAAAAAATCAGCGTAGAAGAGGGGGCGGATTGTGCCGCCGCTGCCGCTAAGATAAGCGAAGGGTTGGCGCGCAACGCCGTTGCGGCCAAGGTGAACGGAAAGCTCTGCGACCTTTCGACTGTTCTTAAAGACGGCGATTCTTTGGAAATTGTGACGCTGAAAGATAAGGAAGGTCTTGAAGTTTACCGCCACACTTGCGCACACGTGCTTGCGCAGGCGGTCAAAACCATTTATCCTACCTGCAACCTTGCCATAGGACCCGTAATAGATAACGGCTTTTATTATGATATAGATTTCAAAACGCCTATATCGCAGGAAGATCTTGCCAAGATAGAGATCGAAATGGATAAAATAATAAAATCCAAAACTCCGGTTGAACGCTTCGAGCTTCCGCGCGAACAGGCGCTGGAGCTTATGAAGGAATACGGGGAAAAGTATAAGGTTGAACTCATCGAAGACCTGCCCGACGACGCAGTAATTTCATTTTACAAGCAGGGAAAATTCACCGACTTATGCAGAGGGCCCCATCTGCCCAATACAGGCAAAATCAAGGCGTTTAAATTGACTTCGGTTACGGGCGCGTATTGGCGCGGCAACGAGAAGAATAAAATGCTTACCAGAATTTACGGCACGGCCTTTGAGAAGAAAGCCCAGCTGGACGAATACATCACGGCCGTAGAGGAGGCAAAAAAGCGCGACCACAACAAGATAGGGCGCGACCTCGGCATATTTATGACTTCCGACGTAATAGGTCAGGGATTGCCCATTCTTATGCCCAAGGGCGCAAAGATGATACAGATTCTTTCGCGCTTTGTGGAGGACGAGGAAGAAAAACGCGGCTTCCAGATAACCAAAACGCCGCTTATGGCAAAATCCGACCTGTATAAAATTTCCGGACACTGGTATCATTACCGCGACAAAATGTTCCTGTTGGGGGACGTTGACGAAAACGGCGAGAGCGTAGACGGCGAAGAGATCATGGCTCTCAGGCCCATGACATGCCCTTTCCAGTACCAGATATTCAAAAACGGGTTAAAGAGTTACCGCGATTTGCCTTGCCGCTATTCGGAAACGGCTACGGAATTCAGAAAAGAGGCGTCCGGCGAAATGCACGGTCTTATACGTGTAAGACAGTTTACTCTTTCCGACGGTCATATAATCTGCACCAAAGAACAGGTTGAGGACGAATTTAAGCGTTGCCTCGATTTGAGCTACTATCTTTTGGACGCGTTGGGCATGCGCGACGACGTGACGTACCGCTTTTCAAAGCGCGGCGCATCCAAGTCAGATAAATATATAGACAACGACGAGGCATGGATAAACACCGAGGCCATGATGAAAAAGATCCTCGACGACCTCAAAATCGACTATGTAGAGGCGGACGACGAAGCGGCTTTCTACGGCCCCAAGCTCGACGTGCAAATTAAAAACGTGCACGGCAAAGAGGATACGCTGATAACGATCCAGATTGATTTTGCCGCAGGCGAAAGTTTTGAAATGCAGTACGTTGACGTCGACGGCACAAAGCAGACTCCTTACGTCATTCACCGCAGCTCTATAGGATGCTATGAGAGGACTTTGGCCTTCCTCATAGAAAAATATGCGGGCGCGTTCCCGCTGTGGATGTGCCCCACGCAAGTCAAAGTGCTTCCCATTACCGACAGAACCCTGCCCTATGCCGAAAAGATTGCCGCAGGATTGCAAAACGCGGGAGTAAGGGTGGAAGTTGACAGGCGCAACGAAAAAATAGGCTATAAGATAAGGGAAGCCAAAATGGATAAAGTGCCCTACGTACTTGTAGTCGGCGACCAGGAAGCCGAAAACGGCACCGTGAACGTCAACAAGCGCGGCGTTGAGGCTAAGGAAACGGTTAAATTTGACGAATTTTTGTCAAAAGTTGTGCTCGAAATAGCAAATAAAACTATTTTCTGATTAAAATTGCTTGACATTCCAAGCCAAAATATCGTAAACTTAAACAGTAAAGTAAAGGCAAACCCTTTCGCCGTACGGAGTTTTTGTCCGGCAAGATAACGTTTTTGTAAGGCATAATTATGTCTTGGCGTATCGGGTTGCTTTTGCGGCCCGATTTTTTTTAAAACTTTTAACGAGGTATATCATTATAAAAGATTTATATTCCGTAAACGAAGCAATTCGCGATAAAGAAGTGAGAGTTATCGGCAGCGACGGCCAGATGATAGGCGTTATGAGCAGCCAGCAAGCCCAAAAACTTGCCGACGAAGCCGAACTCGACCTTGTAAAAATATCACCGACAGCCAACCCGCCCGTATGCAAAATTATGGATTATTCCAAATTCAAGTACGAGCAGGCAAAGCGCGACAAGGAAAACCGCAAAAACCAGACGGTGGTAGAAGTAAAGGAAATAAGGCTTTCAATGACCATTGATGTTGGGGATATTGCAGTAAAAACCAAGCAGTGCCTCAAATTTTTGGAAGCGGGGAACAAGATTAAAGTATCAATCAGGATGAAAGGCCGCGAAAACGCAAGAGCTTATCAAGGAGTAAAGGTAATGCAGGACTTCTTTGAAGGGCTCGGCGGAAAAGCCGTGCAGGATAAAAAGCCGACCACGGAAGGCCGCAATATCATAATGATGCTTTCTCCCGCTAAAAATTAAATTTATAAAATATTCATATGGAGGATAAATAAATGCCCAAGCAGAAGTCGCACAGCGGCAGCAAAAAGCGTTTTTGGTTGACTGCCACCGGTAAGGTGAAGAGACCTCACGGCGGCAAAAACCACAAAGCTGAAACCAAGAACAGAAAGAGAAAGAGAAACCTGCGTAAAAATACGCTTGTTTCCAGCGCTACGGAATCAAATGTCAAGTCGATGATTCCCTATAAAGATTAACGGAGGACTTTAATAATGCGTATTAAGAGAACAGTAAACGCTTTAAAGAAGCGCAGAAAGATATTACGTCTTGCAAAGGGCTACCGCGGCTATAAATCCAAGAATTACAGGATCGCCCGCCAGGCCGTTATGAAGTCCTTAAACTATGCCTTTATCGGCAGAAGATTGAGAAAGCGCGACATGCGCAGCCTTTGGATTGCCCGCATTAACGCCGCGGCGAGAATCAACGGTCTTTCCTATTCAAAATTTATGTATGGTCTCAAAACGGCGGGGATTACCCTCAACAGAAAAGTGCTTGCCGACCTTGCGGTAAACGACGCACAGGCTTTTGCAGCGCTTGCAGACAAAGCTAAACAGGCACTATGAATATAATTTAAGCCTTTTTAACCGAAAGGCTTAATTTTTTGTCTATGATTATAACGTCAAAATCCAATCCGCAAATCAAGGAAGTTGCAAAGCTCTACGACAAAAAATACAGGCGGATAAACGGACTCTATCTTGTTGAGGGCACAAAGCCCGTGGACGAGTGCGTTGCGGCAGGGGGAGATATCCGGCAGGTTATTTGTACCGAAAAGTTTGCCGCGCGCTACAAAAATCCGCTTGTGGTGAGCGACGACGTGTTTGGAGCTATATCTTTTGAAAAGGCTCCGCAAGGCGTCATCGCCGTCGTAAAAATTCCGCAAACGGTGTTAAAGCCGCCCCAAAACAGCTGTATTTTGTTGGATAGATTGCAGGACCCCGGCAATTTGGGAACAATCATAAGAACGGCCAACGCGGCGGGATTTGATGAAATTTATATGATAAATTGCACCGATCCCTATTCGCCCAAGGCAGTGCGCGCAAGTATGAGCGGGATATTCTTTGCCACCGTCTACCAAGCCGAAAGGGAAGAGGTATTAAGCGCTTTGGACGGCTGCCCCATAATATGCGCAGACATGCAGGGCGAAAACATCTTCGGATTTAATCCCCCCGAAAAATATTGTCTTTGCATTGGTAACGAGGGGTCGGGAATAGACGAATTCATTAAAAACAAAGCTGATTACAAACTTAAAATACCCATGCGTAAAACCTGCGAGAGTTTAAACGCTGCGGTTTCGGCAGGTATTGCAATGTACGCTTTAAAAGAGCGCAATTTAAAGTGAGGAATTAATATGTCAGGACATTCAAAATGGCACAACATACAAGCTAAAAAAGGCAAAACGGACGCGGCGCGCGGCGCGGCGTTTACAAAACTCGGCAGGGAGATAGCGGTTGCGGCAAAGGGCAATCCCAATCCCGAAACCAACTCCAAATTGGCCGACGTGATAGCAAAAGCCAAAGCGGCGAACATGCCGAACGATACAATCAAACGTTCTATCGCTAAGGCTGCGGGCGAGCTTGCAGGCAAGGATTATAAGGAACTTATATATGAGGGATACGGCGCAGGCGGCGCCGCCGTCATAATTAAAACGCTTACGGACAACGTAAACAGGACGGCCGGCGATGTGCGTTCGGCAATGGCCAAATGCGGCGGACAGATGGGAAACAGCGGTTGCGTTTCGTATATGTTTGACAATAAGGGCGTTTTTGTGATCGAAAAAACGGTTGCGCTCGACGAAGATACGATGATGGAGTACTGCCTTGAAGCCGAAGCCGAGGACTACACTGTAGAAGACGACGTTTACGAAGTATTCACAACACCCGAAAACTGGTCGGCGGCAAGAAGATATTTTGAGGATAAGGGCGTGACTTTCCTTGAGGCGGAAATTAAAATGATTCCGCAAAATTATATCACGCTTGAGGGCGAAAAGCTTGAGCAGTTTGAAAAAATGCTCGACAGGTTGAATGAGCTCGACGACGTGCAGGACGTTTACCACAACGTAGATCTGCCCGAGGACGAGGAAGAATAAGTTTTATTTTAAGCTGAACGCGGCGCAACAAACGGTTGCGCCGCGTTTTTACAAATTTGCTTGAAAATCGTCGATTACAAAAGTATAATACTTTAAGAGGTGCAGAGATATGTTTTCGGAAAAACTTGTTGAAGCGAGAAAAAGTAAGGGTCTTACACAGGAGCAACTTGCCGAAAAGCTTTATGTAACGAGACAGGCCGTTTCACGCTGGGAGCGCGGCACAGCCGAACCCGATTTGCAGACGTTTGCGCGGCTGTGCAACATTCTCGGCGTATCTGCCGAATATTTTATCGGTACAGAAGCGGTTGCCGAAACGGTTTTATTTAAAAATTTGCCGTGGAATGAACGCCATGAATATTTTTGGCAGTTTGCCGCAACGCAAAAGGCAAAGCAAGTTTTTGTCGCGTTATGCGGTTTTTTGGCCATAATGAGTTTGTGCGGCATAATTTTCCTGTCGGTCCAATTAACTCTATATAATTATAATTTATTGCAATACAAAATTAACGTAGCGCCGATTGTAGCGTTGATTGCGGGACTTTTTGCTTTCAATTTACTGTTTGCCGGGCTATGCTTATATCTGAAAATAATTATATCGGCGCAATTCAACAGATGGCTTTATGAGAAGAACATTTTAAGAACATCAAAAATATTATAAAAATAGCGCATATATGTAGATTTATTGCGCAAGATATTTTTACAAGCGGCAACGCTTTAATATATATGCTTATTTGTTAAAGCGTTGTGCGTTTTGGCAGATGAGCGGGGGAGTATTCTTGTCAGGATACTCCCTATGTATTTTTGCGGGCAAACGCTAATAAAATAATGTATGAAACATAAAAAGGTGATAGCAAGGATAGTATGGCTGGCTGCATGTATCTCCGTTTTGGTTGCGGCGCCGATACTGATTGCGGCAAATACGGTCAAGCAGACCGCCGAAAGCAGTCAAATGAATATGTTGACGGTTTGGCAGATTGACAGCTTTGAAGGCGGTAAAGGCTCGCGCGCAAATTATCTGCAAAAGTTGGGGAACGAATTTACCAAGGAAACCAAATGTTACGTGCAAGTGCTGTCACTATCGTCGGAAGCCGCAAGACAGAATCTAAAAAACGGCGCACGGCCCGATTTGATTTCATACGGCGCGGGAGCATACGGGATTGAAAGTTACATAACGGACAAGACGGCTTCGCATATTTGGGCGCACGGCGGCTATTGTATTTTGACTGTAAGCGAAAATGCCGATTTCAGCGACGTTTCGGCGGCTAATACCGTTTTGAATTGCGGCACAGAAAACTTTGCGCAAATAGCGGCACTGATGCGCGGCTTAGCTGGAGCCGCAGCCGAAAAGCCGACGGAAGCATATATCAGCCTTATCGGCGGCAAGTATAAATATCTTTTGGGCACGCAGAGAGATATATTCAGACTGATCACCCGTGAGGTTCAGTTTAAGGTTGAACCGATCACCGAATTTAACGATTTATTTCAGCTAATCTCGGTAACAGCAACGGACGGTAAAAACATATATTTTGCAAATGAATTTATAGAATTTATCAATAACAACAGCCAAAATCTCAACAAAATCGGACTTATGGGCGATAAACCGATTTATGATGACGCAATGGCAGCAATGGAGGGCCTAAATTACCGATATAAGCTCGCGTCGCCAATAAGCAGTGAAACTAAAACTCTGTTGAACGGAGCAATAAAAAATTCGGATATAAATTTGATTAAAAATTTATTGAATTAATGTTGAAATAAGTATAAATAAATGGTAAAATATAAAGGTATTAATGTCATTGAAACCGAGTGCAGATATTAGCGGAATAAAATCCGAAGAAAATTTTGATTTGGCCCGCAATACAACGTACGGAGTGGGCGGGTTATGCAAAAAAGCGTATTTCCCCACAACCGAAGACGAAGCGACACAAATTTACGCTACGCTGACCGAAACCAAAGAAAAGTTTTTTATTTTGGGCAACGGTTCAAACATATTGGCTTCGGACTCATTTTACGACGGCTCGGTTATTTGCACCGCAGGTTTAAAAGGCATTTTTGAAAACGGCGACAAACTTAAATGCCAAAGCGGCGTAAGAGTGGGCAGCCTGCTGCAATATTGCATTTCAAACGGCTTGAGCGGCTTGGAATTTTTGGCAGGCATACCGGCAAGCGTAGGCGGCCTGACGTTTATGAACGGCGGCGCGGGCGGAAAATTTATATCGGACGTTTTAGAGGTTTGCACTGTTTTTACTAAAAAAACCATTGAACTTTCAAATAAATCGTGCAGTTTTGGATATAAATATAGTACTATGCGTGACATAAATTGCATGATTTTGTCCTGCGAATTCAATGTTGAACGTTCAAGCCCAACTGCAGTTAAAAATAATATCACGCAATATTTGCAACGGCGCAGCGGACAACCAAAAGGTAAAAGTTGCGGATGCGTTTTTAAAAACCCCGACGGCGTGAGCGCAGGTTATCTTATAGAGGCCTGCGGGCTTAAAGGGTTTAGGTGTGGCGGCGCGGAGGTAAGCAGGAAACACGCAAACTTTATAATAAACGATAACGGCGCGCGCGCTACGGATATTTATAAATTGATCGAACATATAAAACGTGAGGTTTTTAGCGCGTTTGGCGTAAGGCTTGAAGAGGAAGTTGTGTACATAGGAGAATTTTAATGATACTTACAGCTGATTATCATACTCATACTCCGTATTCACACGGCGAAAATACTGTTTTGGAAAACGCCCGTGCGGCAAAAAAACTCGGGCTTAAACAGATTGCCATAACCGACCACGGCTTTAACCATATTTTATTCGGGTTAAAACGAAAAAAATTGGGGGAACTCCGCGCCGAATGTATAGAAGCGGAAAAGCTGACGGGGATCAGGGTTTTGATGGGAATGGAAAGCAATCTGATATCCTTAAACGGCGATACCGACATGAAAACAGCCGATTTGAATTTTTTTGACATATATTTGTGCGGAATTCATGAGGTGGTAAGGTATAAAAGTTTTTCCGATATGTACAACATAATGCTGAAAAATTATTCGGCTTACAAATTCGGCAAAAAGCCGTCGCAAAAGGTTATCGATTACACAACTCAGGCCTATGTAAAGGCAATCCGCGATAATCCCATCGATATCCTGACCCACATTAATTATAAATGTTATTGCAATCTTGAAGAAGTTGCAAAATGTTGCGCCGATTACGGCACTTATATAGAAATCAACACAAAAAAGCGGCACGTTTCCGCCGAGGAACTCAATCTGATGGCGTCTACGGGCGTCAAATTTGTTGTCGATTCGGACGCACATTCTGCCGACAGGGTGGGCGACACAAAGATTGCCGAGCAAATCGTGGCGGAGGCCGGCATACCGCTCGAGTCTATAGATAATATCGATGGTCGCTTGCCGCAATTCAGGTTTGCCGAATACAAAAAGAAGAATTTGTAGTATGCTGAATTTTACCGAAGAAATAAAAAATGAAATCATCTCCGCGCCTGCGCCTTCAAAAAAGGGTGCAGCTTGTATGCTGTCCGCATTTATACGCACGAGCGGCAGCATAATTTCGCGCGAAGGCGCATACGGCTTTGAAATAATTACCGAGAGCGAACCGGTTGCTGAATATTTTACCGAGATTTCGGAAAACTTTTTCGGAATCACGCCTATGGTCAGCGGCGCAAAATTCGATGTTGTAAGCGGCAGGGATAAGCTCGCTTTCGAATGTATAAGCCCCGCCGCCGAGGCGCTTTTAAAAGAAACGGGCATTGTCGGTGAGGACGACGAGGGCAAATATCTGAATTTCGGGATCGACGAAAATTTTGTAAATGACGAAGATTCAATGTTGGCCTATATCAAAGGCGCGTTTTTAGGCGGCGGAAGTTGCACTTTGCCCTACGAAAATTCATACAGCAGAACGGGATATCACTTTGAAATCGTGTTTTCAAACAAGAGCACGGCAAGCGATTTTTGCAATATTTTAGCTGAATTTGAAATTTTGTCAAAACTTGTCACCCGCAAGGATTCGGCCGTCGTGTATGTAAAAAGCAAAGAAGTGATATCCGACATTTTGGATTTGTTATCCTGCCGGAAATGTTTGGACAAGTTGGGCAAAATCGTTGAAATCAAAGATAAACTTAACAATGCAAACAGGGTAAATAATTGCTCCGTTTCCAACATAGACAAGACGGTTATTGCTTCGGTAAAGCAGGTGCAGGCCATAGAGGTCATACGCCAGACGATAGGACTTCAAAGCCTAGCAAAGCCCGTTTTCGATGTGGCGGTTTGCCGTCTTGCCGATAAAAACGCTTCCATGAAAGAGCTATCGGATAGGTTGCATATCTCAAAAAGCTGCCTTAACCACAGAATGAGAAAAATTATAGAAATTGCACAAACGTTGAGTTAGTTAAAGGAAATTAAATTATGACAGATTTTGTACATTTGCATTTACATACCGAGTATTCTCTGCTCGACGGCGCATGTAAAATCGACAACCTGATCGGCCATTGCAAAAAGAACGGCATCGATACTGTTTGCATTACCGACCACGGAAATATGTACGGCACGCTCCAACTTGCGGAAAAAGCTACCATAGCGGGCATAAAATACATAATCGGCTGCGAGTTTTATCTTACCAAAAATATGTATGACAAGACCTCAAACACGGCCGAACATTTGATTTTGCTTGCAAAAAACAAAGCGGGATACAAAAATCTTGTTCAGCTCGACTCTATGGCATTTGTGGACGGCTTTTATTATAAACCGAAGATTGACTATAACGTCCTCAAAGCACATTCCGAAGGAGTTATCTGTCTTTCGGCTTGCCTTGCGGGCGGTATTCCGAGAAGGCTTTTGGCGGGGGACTACGAGGGCGCAAAAGAGTTGGCGCTGTATTTGAAAGATATTTTCGGCGAAGATTTTTATATTGAAATACAAAACCACGGTATCGACGATGAGCGCAGGGTTTTGCCTCTGCTGATAAATCTCGCAAACGAAATAGGCGTTGAGTTGGTTGCGACCAACGACGTGCACTATATTGAAAAGGCCGACGCGGAAATGCAGGATGTGCTTATGTGCATCCAAATGAAAAAGCAGCTTGACGATCCCAAAAGAATGAAGTTCGAAACTAACGAATTTTATTTTAAAACGGGCGACCAAATGGCTGAATTGTTCCCGAATTTGCCGCGCGCGATTGCCAATACAAGGGTTATTGCCGACAAGGTGACGGAGCCTGCCTTTAATTTGGATCACAAGGGCTATCCCATAAAGGATACGTCTTTAATTCCGATGTTTACGCCCCCGGACGGCTTAACTGCCGAACAATATTTGAGAAATCTTACAGATGTCGGTCTGAAAAAAAGATACGGCACGCCTACGCAGCGCGAACTTGACAGGGCCAAATATGAGCTTGACATAATATGCGGAATGGGATATGCCGATTATTATCTTGTCGTTTGGGATTTTATCAACTGGTCCAAAGAGCAGGGAATTCCCGTAGGGCCGGGCAGAGGGTCGGGCGTCAGCTCCATCGTTGCGTACTCCATAGGAATTACCGACGTGGAACCGCTGCAATACGATTTGCTTTTTGAAAGGTTTTTGAATCCCGACCGCGTTTCCATGCCCGATTTTGATATCGATTTTTGTACCGACAGGCGCGAGGAAACAATTGAATATGTGCGTAGCAAATATGGCAAGGAAAACGTTTGCCAGATTGTAACGTTCGGTACCATGGCCGCCAAAAACTCTATCAAAGACGTTGGCAGAGTTATGCGGGTGCCCTATTCCGAGACGGACAGGCTCACGAAAATCATGGACGGCAAAACTTCGATAAAAGATTTGCTGGGGAGAAGGATAGACGGCGTGCAGGCTGCTTTGGCTACCGAAACGGACGACGATAAAAGGCAGGAACTTGATCAAAAGCTCAATGAATTGCGGACGGTAAAAAACAGGGAGTTTTGTGAGATATACGAAAACGATTCTACCTTGCACCGCGTGATTGACATGGCGCTGAAAATCGAGGGCATGCCAAGGCAGACGGGCATGCATGCCGCGGGCGTGGTTATATGCCAAAAGCGCATTGCCGACAATGTGCCGCTTTCGAGAAACGGCGAAGATATAACAACTCAATTTGTCGCAAAAGAAATTGAAGCGTTGGGAATGCTTAAGATGGACTTCCTTGCGCTGGTAACTTTGACCGATATCAAAAAATGTTTGGATTACATAAACGAGAACTACGGCAAGGTTATAGATTTCAACCAAATAGGGTATAAAGATGAGGGCGCGTACCAGCTGATTGCCGAAGGCGATACCGACGGGGTATTCCAGCTTGAAGCCGGCGGAATGAAACGGTTTATGAAAACTTTGAAACCCGACTGCCTCGAAGACTTGATAGCCGGCGTTTCGCTCTATCGTCCCGGCCCGATGAAATTTATCGATTCGTTTTGCCGCCGCAAACACGGTGAGGAAGCCATATCCTATGACTGCCCGCAGGAAGAAAAGATTTTAAAGGTAACCTACGGCATCCCCGTTTATCAGGAGCAGGTGATGCAGATCTTCCAGGATTTGGCAGGGTTTTCGCTCGGCGAGGCCGATTTGGTTCGCCGCGCAATGGGCAAAAAAGACAAGAAAACGCTTATGGCGCAGAAGGAAAAATTTATAAACGGCGGCATAAGCGATATAAACGGTTCACATATAAAAGGCTGTATTCACAATGGAATTTCAGCCGAAACTGCAAGCAAAATATTCGGGGATATGGAGGGTTTTGCCTCCTACGCGTTTAATAAGTCCCACGCTGCGGCGTACGGAACGTTGGCCTATCAGACAGCTTGGCTCAAGAAATATTACTGCAAGGAATTTATTTGCGCACTGCTCAATAACCGTTTGAATAAAATAGACGAAATCACGAAGTATGTCTTATATCTGAAAGAAAAAGGGTACAAGGTTTATCCTCCCGACATAAACAAGAGTAAAACGTTTTTCACGGTTGAAAACAACGGCGTAAGGTTCGGCCTTTCCGCCCTGAAGGGCATAGGACAGGGCGTTATCGAAGTTATAATGGAGGAAAGAGCCAAAAACGGTAACTTTGCCGACTTCCCCGACTTTATTTTGAGATGCACCAAAGCGTTGAACGTCAAGCAGCAGTCGGGCGTTGCGGCAGGTACCTTAAATTCGCGTCTTGTGGAAGGTTTGATATTTTCGGGAGCATTTGACGAAATGGGCATAAAGCGTTCCCAGCTGGCCCAAGTTTACGAACCGTTGTGCGCACGCGCAAAAATAATAGGAAAACAGCGGTCGAGCGCCCAGATGAGCTTTTTCGGGGATATTTTGGAAGAGGAAAAACTTGAGGTAACCTATCCCGATATACCCGAATATGAGCCAAACGAAAAACTTGCGCTCGAAAAGGAAGTTTTGGGCGTGTATGTAAGCGGCCACCCGTTTGAGCGATTCATGAATTCTTTCCCCGAGTGTAATTTTAATTGTTCGCTTCTGGACGATTATGTGGAGGACGAGGACGGAAATCGCACGTATAACCAATTGAGCGACGGTATGCATATTACTATGTCAGGCATAATATCGTCATTCAGGCGCACCACAACCAAAAGAACGGGCGCAATCATGGCATTTATGAATCTTGAGGATGTTTACGGCAGTTTGGAATGTGTGTGCTTCCCGCAGGTGTTTGAAAAGGTAAAGGCGTTTATCGGGAACGACAAAATCGTAAAAATAAACGGCAAACTTGACATCGATTATGACAAAGGAATTTCTTGCATTGTCGACGATGTGGAAGAAATCAATACCGCCGAAACAGGGCAATCAAAAAAATTTGACGAGACTGCAACCCTTTGGCTGAACACGACCAAAATAGACGATACGAGTTTTGACGAGCTTATGGTCGTTTTGGGCAATTATCCAGGAGACCTGCTTTGCAAAATAGTGCGAGGCGATAAGCGCTATAAATATCCGACAGGAGTTAACTATTGCAGGGGATTATTGGCCGAACTGTACTCATATTTGGAACAAGACGATGTTAAATACATTGAATCAAAATAATTTGATAAAAAAGGTTGTATTTTCCTATATAATTTGTTATAATATCAAACGGAAATGATGAGGATTCGTTCCGTGCGTGTGCAAGGGGGCAGCACGGGACATATAGTTGTGTGGAGGAACTTAAATGAAAAGGATAGGCTTATTGACCAGCGGCGGCGATGCTCCCGGGATGAACGCATGTATAAGAGCCGTTGTGCGCACCGCAATTTACTTCGGAATGGAAGTGTACGGAATCGAGCGCGGATACCAGGGATTGATTGACGATGAAATGATCCCGATGGAAATGCGCTCGGTGTCCGACATAGTGCAGCGCGGCGGCACGAAGCTCAGAACGGCGCGTTGCCTTGAAATGCTGACTAAGGAAGGGCAGAAAAAGGCCGTAAAAACTCTTGAAGCTCGCGGAATTGACGGGCTTGTAGTCATTGGCGGCGATGGTTCTTTCAGGGGCGCAAAATGCTTGTCCGAAGAATATGGCGTGCCTACGATAGGTATTCCCGGCACAATCGATAACGACCTTGAATATACGGACTATACGTTGGGGTTTGACACGGCCGTAAATACCTGTATCGACGTTATCAATAAGCTTCGCGACACCATGACGTCCCACGAAAGAATTTCCGTTGTGGAAGTTATGGGCAGAAGGTGCGGAGATATCGCTCTGTATGCAGGCATAGCCAGCGGTGCCGAAATTATAGTTGTGCCCGAGGTGGTTTTTGATCTCGACGACATAGTTATGAAAATCAACCGCTCAAGGGCAAACGGCAAGCACTCCAACATAGTGGTGGTTGCCGAGGGTGTATGTACTGCCGACGAATTTGCCAAGCAGTTGCAATCCGTCACCACATATTCCGTGCGCCCCACGACGATAGGCCACATTCAGCGCGGCGGCTCGCCGTCTATGGCCGACAGAATGTTGGCTGCACAATTCGGCAATAAGGCCGTGCGGCTGTTGAACGACGGAGTAGGAAACCGCGTGGTCGGCATACGCAAAAACGAGATCATCGATATGGATATAATTGAAGCGGTCAGCATGAAGAAAAAGTTTAACTATGAGCTCTATGAAACCTTACAGATGATTTCCATGTAAATGTAGGGCCGCTTTTTTCAGCGGCCTTTTTTAAAAAGATAAGAGGGATAATTAATGATTTTAACCGTTTGTTTAAGCCCGTGCATAGACGTAAACCTTGAAGTTGAGTCTTTAAACGTGGGCAAATCGCATAGAATTTTAAGCAAAAGAGTATTTTTTACAGGCAAAGCGATAAATGTGGCGATAGGGCTTGCGAGATTGAAAGTTGACTCCTTTGCAACAGGTTTTATGTATGAAGAAAACGGCCACCAATTCGAGCAGGAATTGCATAGAGAGGGAGTGACCTATAAATTTGTTTGGAATAAGGGCAGGGTGCGTGAAAATTATAAGTTTATAGACCACAAATCCATGCTCACGGAAATTGACGATATCAGTCCTGAAGTCAGCGAGCATAAGCAAGCCGAATTGATAAAATTAATTTCCCAAATTGCGCCTTCGTGCGAGGCGGTGGTTATTTCCGGCGGGCTGGCCAAGGGTATGTCGGCCGATTATTACGGCAAAGTGCTATCGGCTGTTCCCGCAAACGTTAAAAAGGTGGTTGACTCCGAAGGCGAAAGGCTTTTCAGCGCTTTGCGTTGCGGCGTAGACCTTGTAAAACCCAATCTTGAAGAACTTGAAAGGACTTTGGAACGCCCTATCAAAACCCAAAGCGAGATGCTTGCGGCCTGTGACGAGCTGATAAAGCGCGGTGCAAAATGCGTGCTACTATCGCTCGGCAAGGCGGGCGCAATCATATCCGACGGCAAATCGGGCTATTATTGTAAGAGCGTCAACGTGGCGATGAACTCCACGCTTGGGGCGGGCGACAGTATGGTGGCCGCAGCAGTAAGCGCCCTGACGAACGGCGCACCCATAGACGAAATTTTACGGCAGGGAGTGGCGGCAGGTACCGCTGCGGTAACCAGCCCGGACAGCATTTCATTCAATAAGGATAAATACGAAGAAATTTTAACTACGCTACATATCAGCAAAATCCTTGGATAAATGTTAATAGAGAGGTTTTATCATGAGTTGGAACAATAAAACGCCTATGGAGTTACTTTCAAATTTACCGTTTGAGCTGTCGAAAGCAAATCTTGAAAAGATGCAGGCTGTAGTTGACAATGATAGGTCTATTTGCAGCACATTGCTCGGCCGCGATTTGTGCGGTGAATATGCGCCGTTTTGCGCGCTTTGCGACAAGTCGATAGCTATGCCGTGCGCCGTAGCCTATATCAGATTAAAGCAGGCTGAGGGAATCAAGCTCGAAGTTGCTTTTACCGACGAGTCCAACGGCGAAACAGGCGAACAGGAGCAGGAAGTAGCCGAAGAAACCCCGGTTGCATATGCAGAAAAATACGCTCCCGCAGAAGATGTCACAGAAGATATCGGCGAGCCCGTAGTTTTGCAGGACGTGGAAACGGCCGAAGAGCCCGTTATAGAGGATACGGTTACCGAAAATACCGTTTCCGATATCGAAGATATCGGCGCCGATAATGCAACCGTTGAAAATATTGTCGCTGAAGAAAGTGCCGAAGCTATTTTGCCCGAGCCTGAGCCGCAAGCGCAGGAAGATATAAAACCTGAAAGCGCAGACCCTGTAAATGCCGAAGAAACGGAGCAACCGACAGACGAAGAAGCAGATGCAGAGCCGCAAAAGCCCAAAAAAATCGGCGTCAGAATTGCGACGGCGAAAAGAAAAAAATAAATATTTTTTTAATGCGGTTACTTGCTAAGGGCCGCATTTTATTTTGCTTAAAATTTGTCAAATACATAAAAAAAGAATTGACAATATATGCGTTTTTAAATATAATAATTGAGTAAATTAAATCTTGCTGCTGTGGCTCAGTCGGTAGAGCACATCCTTGGTAAGGATGAGGTCGGCGGTTCAAGTCCGCTCAGCAGCTCCATTTAAAACGCCTATTGCGATTTGCGCAATAGGCGTGCATTGTTGATTTGAGTAGTAATTGATTATATATTTCTCATTAAGCCGACAACTTTGCCCAAAATTTCAACGTTGTCAAACACAAAATCTTCCATATCGTCGTTTTCGGGGTGGAGTATAATTTTTCCGTTGCGTTTAAAAAATCGCTTAACCGTTGCGGAATCTTCCACAAGCGCAACCACTATATCTCCGTTATCGGCAGTTTTTTGACGTTGGACAACTACTTTATCGCCGTCAAACATGCCAATATTTATCATGGAGGAGCCCTTTACGTTGAGCATAAATAAATCTTCGCCCTTAAAAAAGTTCCCGGGGATCGTATAGTATTCTTCAAGATTTTCACTTGCAAAAATAGGCTGGCCTGCGGCAACCGTACCAACCAAAGGAACACTGAGCGTAGGGCCTTGGTTGGCGATTGACAGCGCGCGGTTTTTATTCCCCGATTTTTTTAGCAGCCCGCGTTCAACCAGCCTGTTTATAATTTGATAGGGGGTGGCGGTTGAATTGATGTTGCAACCCCTACAAATATCTCTGACGGTCGGCGCATAGCCGTTTTCGTTTATAAAATCACGAATAAATTCATAGACTATCTCGTCATTATAGGCTTTTCTCATATTTTAACCCTCACTTATGTCACAATTTTAACATATTTGAGTATAAAAATCAAACGTTTGTTCTATAAAATTATTGTATTTGTGCTAACAATGTGATAAAATAAATAAAGAGGTGCGTCATAATGAGACATATAAAAGGAGAGGAGTGCGTTTTATACGACAGGGAGTGCATAGATTGCGGGGAATGCGATATGTGCGACCTCGATTCCGACAAATTTTGCGATAACTGCGGCAAGTGCCTTGACATACGCGACGACGCTGTTATTAAGATAGACGGCATAATTTTTGACGACAAAAATAAAAATGATTGAATTAAAAAAGGCGTCGCTTGAGGACGCTGAAATAATTTGGAGAATGCAAGTAAAATCGTTCTCCGATTTGCTTGAAAAATATAATGATTACGACACAAATCCGGGAAATGAATCGTTAGACAAGACTATTTGGCGGTTGAACCAAAACAGCACTTATTTCTATTTAATTTTATATGAAGGTAAAACTGTCGGGGCAATCAGGGTAGTGGATAACCTTAATTCCTCGTCTTATAAGCGCATTTCGCCGATTTTTATTTTGCCGGAGTACAGAAACCAAGGTTTCGCGCAAGCGGCAATAAGGGCAGCAGAGGCAATTCATGGGCAAGAAATGTGGGAGCTTGAAACTATTCTTGAAGAGAAGTTAAATTGCCGACTATATGAAAAAATGGGATACATTAGAACAGATTTAACTCAAAAGATAAATGAAAACATGACTTTGATAGTTTTCAAAAAGCACGGCAAATAATTGTCGTGCTTTTAATATCTATTCATCGTCGTCGGGCTTTAATTTAACTTTGCCGACAACGCTGCGGCGGTTTTCATCCGAAATCGCGGCATAGTGTTTTCGTGTAGTGTTTACGTCTTTATGCCCCAAGACGTCGGCAACTATGTATATGTCGCCCGTCGCCCGATAGAGTTGCGTGCCGTAGGTGGAGCGGAGCTTGTGCGGAGAAATATTTTTAAGGGGAGAGATAATCTTCGCGTACTTGTGCACAAGATTTTCTACGGCGCGTATGGTAATGCGTTTTTTATTGTTGGACAAGAAGAGAGCGTTAGGCTCCTGCAAGGCCTCCGAATTATTTTCTTTATACTCGAGATAGTTCTTTAAGGCCGCGGCTACGTCGTCGTCAAAATATAAAATCGACTTGTTGCCGCCCTTTCGCGTGACTATAAAGGAATTATCGTTAAAATTTATATCATCGTTGTTCAGCCCGACCAACTCGCTGATACGGATGCCCGTTCCGAGAAAAAGAGTAAGAATAGCAGTATCACGGACCCTGTTTTTATCGTGATACGCCCTTTGGTGCGGGGTGAGGCCGGCGCCCGTTTCCACAACGTCCAAAATATTGTAAACTTCGTTGCTGTCAAGCCTGATTATAGGCTTTTCGTGAAGTTTCGGTGTTGCAACCTTTGCGGAATTATCTACGGCGATATATCCCTTATTAAAAAAGAATTTAAACATTGCGCGGACTGATGAAAGCTTGCGCGCTTTGGCCCTGTCGTTACAGGTATGTTCTTTTCCTGCGTAATTGTAATGGGAGAGGAAACTTAAAAAATATTCAATGTCGTTGCTTGTAACGGCTTCCAAATCGCTGAGCGTGAATTCTTTAACGGCTTTGGATTTTCTGAATTTTTTTTCCTGTAAAAAGTAAAAAAAGATTTTTAAATCGTGGGCATAGTTGAGGCGCGTAAGCGTGGAAGTCTGACTGTCAATCGCAAGAAAATAGTCGTAGCAAAAGGTGGGCAGATCTTCATCCAAAATCCGCTCGATTGTCTCCAAATTTTTGTTATTGCGCTGAACGTAAAAGTTGCCTGTTGCCATACTTAAATTATAAAACAATTAGAAAAATAAGTCAATGGTGAGGGATTAAAACATAAAAATTTCCGACGCCCGCATCCACTTTTACTTAATGGAGGAAAACAGAAACACATAAAACACTTCGTAAAATGCAGCTTTTACGAAGTGTTGACCTTAAAATAAGGTATTTTGAAGAGGAATTCTTATATTTGACCGTGAATTCTTTTAAATTTTAGCTTGCTTTAAAAATTAAGTGTCGGCGGATAAAAATTCAAAAAAGCACAATAATAAGGTAAATTTGCGATAAAATCGGGCAAAACAGATATATTATGTCACGCATAGTACAATAGAAGCCCGAATTTTTCGGGCTTCTATTGACGCTTATTTTTATTTATCCGTTTTTGCGCTTAAACTTTTAAGATTCCATATTCTTGAAGTATATTCTGCAATACTTCTGTCTGCGGCGAAAATTCCCGCTGCCGCAATATTTCTCAGCGACATTTGGTTCCACCGATGTTTGTCGGTTACATATAATTCGGAAATTTCGTGTTGCTTATTTGAATAAGCGGCAAAGTCGGCCATGCACATGTATGGATCTGCAACGGGCGTTTCTGTCAGAAGATAATTTGCAATTTCGGCAAAAGATTTACCGTTAAAGCCGATTATCAGCGCTTCGATAATTCTTCTCAATTTGGGGGATTCGTTATAGAATTTACTCGAGCTATATCCGTTGCGCCAGATTTCGTCGACTTCGTTGGATTTATAACCGAATATAAATATGTTTTCGTCGCCTACAGCCTCGGCCATTTCAACGTTCGCGCCGTCGAGCGTTCCGATTGTGAGCGCACCGTTAATCATAAATTTCATATTTCCGGTTCCACTTGCTTCCTTGCCTGCAAGTGAAATTTGTTCTGAAACTTCAGATGCGGGCATGAGCTTTTCGGACATCGTAACGTTGTAATCTTCCATATAAACAACGTTAAGTTTTTTATTGATTTCGGGGTGCTGTTTGATGTCCTCGGCTAAATAATTTATAAGCTGGATAATCTTTTTGGCCATATCATAGCCGGGTGCGGCTTTTGCGCCGAAAATATACGTTTTAGGCACGATGTCAAGGTCGGGATCATCCAACAAATCCAAATATGTGTCAATAATATTCAATACGTTTAATAATTGACGCTTGTACTCGTGAAGCCGTTTTGCCTGCACGTCAAATATTGTTTCGGGGTCGATAATAGCGCCCTGCTTCTTTTTGGCATATGCGGCAAACTGCTTTTTCTTGATTAATTTGATTTCTTCGAGCCGTTTTAACACGGTTTCGTCGTTTTCAAACTTTTTAAACTCCGCGAGCGCCGCGCCGTTCAGCACATACGAATCGCCGATGCACTCGTTTAAAAGTTCGGCCAATTCGGGATTGGATTGGTTGAGCCAGCGTCTGTGCGCGATGCCGTTGGTTACATTTGTAAACTTTTCGGGCGAGAAATCATAAAAATCTTTAAATACGGAAGTTTTTATAATTTCGCTGTGCAGAGCAGAAACGCCGTTTACGCTATGGCTTCCGTACACGGACAGATTGGCCATTTTAACTCTGTCATGTTCCATAATCGACATGCGGGATATCTTTGCCCATTCTCCGGGGAACCTGTTCCACAGTTCCTCGCAGAGCCGCCTGTTGATTTCTTTTATGATAGAGTGTATTCTGGGCACCGTACGCTGTAATAAGCTCTCATTCCACGTTTCCAAGGCTTCCGCCAAAACGGTATGATTTGTATAGGCGCACGTCGCCGTCGTTATTGCCCATGCCTGGTTCCAGTCATAGTAATACTCGTCAATAAGTATTCTCATAAGCTCGGGAATTGCCATTGCGGGATGCGTATCGTTTAAGTGAATGGCCGCAAGTTTGGGCAGATCTCTCAAGTCCCCGTATCTGTGTTTATGGTCCTCCACAATATTTTGGATGGACGCCGAACACAAAAAGTATTGTTGCTTAAGCCTCAACGATTTTCCCGCATTGTGGTTATCGGCAGGATAGAGAACTTTTGTTAAAAGGTCGGCGTCGTTATCGTTGGTCATTGCCTGGTAGTATTCACCCTGCGAAAACAATTTCATATTGAAATCCTGCATGGGTTTGGCCTTCCAAAGCCGCAAAACCGAAACAGCCTCGCTGTCTTTGCCGGACACCATCATATCATAGGCAACGGCCTGAATCTCGTTGCAGTTGATATAGTTGGTTTGCAGCCCGTTCTCCGTCCACTTTTCTTCGATCTGACCGTTAAAACGTACAATAAAATTTTTATCGGTGCGCTGAGTAAGCCATGCCTCGCCGCCGGGAAGCCATGCGTCGGGCAGCTCAATCTGCCATCCGTCTACAATCTTTTGTTTGAATAAACCGTATTCGTAGCGTAGCGAATAGCCCATTGCGGGATAATCGCCGGTTGCAAGCGCGTCCAAAAAGCACGCGGCAAGCCTACCTAAACCGCCGTTACCTAATCCTGCGTCAGGTTCAAGTTCGTACAAGTCTTCAAGGTTGAGTCCATAAGATGAAACAGCTTTTTCAAAAATATGAGTGACGCATAAATTGTATAAGCTGTTTTTAAGCGAACGCCCCAAAAGGAATTCCATGCAAAGATAATACACTCTTTTGGCGCGTCTTGCTTTGACCTTTTTATGAAACTGTTGGCGTTTTTGCAGTAAAATATCTCTTACAACCATTACAACAGCCTTATAAATCTGGTCCTTAGAAGCTTCGGCAGGAGCAACGCCAAAATACCTGGCAAGTTTCCCTTTGATTTGATCCCTAACTTCTTTTTCGGTAATAGCAGTACTACTCATTCGATTCTCCTGGTTTTAGTTTTTAAGCATATTCAAATAGAGCGATTCGTACTCCAAGGCGGAATGGCTCCAACTGAAATCAGTTGTGGCCGCCCTGTACATAAGTTTTGACCACTCTTCTTTGTTTTTATAATCGGAGCAGGCTTGGCGTATAACATACAGCATATCGTGCGCATTGTAATTTGTAAACGTGTAACCGTTTTGAAGGGGCTTTATGCTATCGTAAAGTCCGCCCGTCTCTCTCACAATAGGCACAGTGCCGTAACGGCAGGCAATCATTTGGGAAAGTCCGCAAGGTTCCGACTTGGAAGGCATCAAAAAGATATCCGAGCCGGAATATATTTTTCTTGACAGATCGCCGTTGAATACTATGTTAGCACTGAGTTTCTCGGGATATCTGTTTGCAAGATCGCGGAAAAATCCTTCAAAATGCGAATCGCCCGTGCCGAGAATTACAATCTGCACGTCGTCCTGCAGCAAATCTTCTATAACCGCGGTAACAAGATCGAGTCCTTTATGCGAAACAAGTCTCGATACCATGGAAATTATAGGCGTAGAAGGTTTTTCGGGCAGATGCAGCATCTTTTGCAGCTCTTTTTTGCAAACGGCTTTATTCGTAAAATCTTCTGGCGTGAAGTTTGCAAACAAATGCGTGTCATGCTCGCAGCTGTATCCGATATCGTCGATACCGTTTAAAATGCCCGTAAGTTTAAATTCGTTTTTCCTTATTATGGGATCGAGCCCGTGCGCGTAGTATGCGTCTTTAATTTCTTCGGCATATTTGGGGCTGACGGTTGAAAACCTCTCGCAGCACTCAATCGCACCTTTCATAAGGTTAATGCAATTATTGTATTCAACAAGATATTGATAGCTGCCGTAGATATCGAATAAATCTCCGAGCAAATCAAGCGAATATTGGCCCTGGTATTCTATATTATGAATTGTGAACAGAGCCCTGATATATTGATATTCTTCCCTGAAACAATAATTTGTTTTAAGATAAATGGCCGCCAACGCTGCCTGCCAGTCGTGGCAATGCATAATATCGGGATAGAAATTTAAGAAAGGCATAATTTCAAGCACGCTGCGCGAGAAAAACGCAAACCTTTCGCCGTCATCATAATATCCGTAGCATCCAGGCCGTTTAAAGTAAAATTCATTATCGATAAAATAGAAAGTTACCCCGTCCTTTACATATTCGAATATTCCGCAATATTGGTTGCGCCATGCAAGATGAACGTACAGGTTGCCGAGATAATTAAACTGATCCCTATACTCCTTTTTTATGTCAGAAAACAGAGGAATTACAACCCTTACGTCAAATCTTCCCGTTGCCGCAAGCGCTTTGGAAAGAGAGCCTATAACTTCGGCAAGACCGCCTGTCGCTATAAAAGGCGTGGATTCGGAAGCCACAAAAAGAATCTTTTTCTTTTCAACGGCGTTGACTTTTTTGGCTGCAGTTTTTTTTGCGGGAGTTTTGGTTGATTTTGTTGCCATATCGTTTCCTCCTTAAAATTATATCAAAGAGCCCTTGTTGATGAAATAAGGTTGAATTTCGCAGCCTGCAAGCACTCTGTTGTCGCGGATCACTGCGTTTTTATCGCTGACTACATATGCGAGGTTGCAGTTTTCGCCAACGATATTGTCCGTCATTAAGATACAATTTTTAACGACCGATCCCTTGCCTATTTTTACGCCGCGGAAAAGAACGCAGTTTTCAACCGTGCCTTCAATTAAGCAACCGTCGGAAATAAGCGAATTTTTAACGATTGCGGAAGGAGCAAATTTTGCGGGCGCACTGTCGTTAACCTTGGTGTAGATGTCGCGCTCGCCGTAAATTTCCTGCCTTACGTCCTTTTTCAAGAGATCCATATTGGCATTGAAATACGCATTTAAGGAATTGATATTCGCGTAGTAGCCGTCGAACTTATAGGCATACAGGTTGTACGTCTTAACGCCGGGGCTAAGAATATCTTTGCCGAAACTTGTATAGCCGTGCTGTATGCCGTCCTGTACAAGCCTGAGCAGGAACGACCTGCGCGCAACCATAACGTTGATATAGTTTTTCTTTATCCCGCCGGGCGTGGGATTGATTTGTATATCGGTAATCTTATCGTTTTTGTCTGTCTCAAATGTCATATAATAATGAGACTTGGTAAGTTCATGCTCGTGATACACCATAGTTATATCGGCATTGTTCTTGATGTGCGCATCGATAACTTTGCTGTAATCAAGTTTGTAAACCGCGTCGCTGTCCGCAAGTACGACAAAATCCTCTTTGGCCTTTTTAAGGAAAGCCGTAGCACCCTTTAACGCTTCCAAACGGTTCTTGTAAAGCGTTTCGGACTCGCCGCTGTAAGGAGGCAACAAAATCAGTCCCCCTTCCTTTCTTGCCAAATCCCAATATTTGCCCGTGCCGAGATGGTCCATAAGGGACTGGTAATTATTCTTGGTTACCATGCCGACCGTAGTTATGCCCGAATTTACCATATTGGAAAGCGCAAAGTCGACAAGGCGGTATCTGCCGCCGTAGGGAACGGATCCCGTAGAGCGCATTTTGGTCAGTTCAGGTATGTCCTGTTCGTTTATACTTGAAAAAATAACACCAACTGTAGTTGCCATATTCTGTTTCCCCCTTAAACGTTTTTATCCACTATCTCGCCTGCGGGAACTTTGCCGTTTTTGCTTACGGTTATTCCTCTGCCGAGCACTGTTATACCGGAAGTTTTGCTTTCAACCTTTTCAGCTTCGGCCTTTTCTGCTCCGATAACTGCATTTTCGCCAATAACGACGTCCTCGTCGATAATGGCATAGTTGAGTTTTGCCCCCGCCTTAACGGTTATATTGCCCATAAGAACACAGTCAACAACTTCTGCGCCTTTTTCAATCGTGCAGTTTGTGCCTACAACCGAATTTACAACCTTGCCCTCTATTTCACCGCCAGTGGCAACGATGGAGTTGATAACCTCCCCTTCAACGTACGCCGGGGGCGCAAGAGGACTTCTCGAATGGATAACTCTGTCCTTATCGGCCAACTCAAAATTGGGAGTCACTCCCAATAAATCCATATTCGCTTCCCACAGGGAGCTTATGGTGCCGACGTCCTTCCAATAGCCTTCAAAGCGGTAGGAATACATTTTTTCGCCTGCGGCAAGCATCTTGGGCAAAATATTTTTGCCGAAATCCTTTTCGGAGTTGGGGTCCTTGTCATCCTCTTCAAGATACTTAAACAACTTCGACGCCGTGAAAACATATATGCCCATCGAGGCCAGATCGCTCTTGGGCTGCTTGGGCTTTTCTTCGAATTCGTAAATCGTGCCGTCGGGATTTGTGTTTAAAATACCGAATCTCGAGGCTTCCTTCATGGGTACCTGCATACATGCTATAGTGCAGTCGGCCCCCGCCGCTTTATGCGCGGACAACATCTTATCATAGTCCATTTTATATATATGGTCGCCCGAAAGTATTAAAACATACTCAGGGTCATACATCTTCATAAACCTGATATTCTGATAGATCGCGTTTGCGGTGCCCTTATACCATGACGTATCCGTTTTGGCCTCATAGGGCGACAGGATATGTACGCCGCCGAACGTTCTGTCAAGGTCCCAAGGCTGTCCGTTGCCGACGTATTCGTTCAAAACAAGGGGTTGATACTGGGTGAGCACACCGACGGTATCAATTCCGGAGTTTATGCAGTTCGAAAGCGGGAAATCGATGATTCTGTACTTTGAACCGAACGAAACAGCAGGTTTTGCTATGTTACTCGTCAGGGCGTACAGTCTTGAACCCTGCCCGCCTGCAAGCAACATGGCAACACATTCTTTTTTTCTTAGCATTGCTAAATCCCCCAAATATTAATTTTCTTTTTTTAAATACATACAAGTCAATTTGGGAACGTCGACGAAAATCATAGGTTCACCGTTTTGACCTGTTTGTTTCCCGGAATAAATAACTCTTTTCCGTATTTTTCCTTCGCCGCCGAATTTTTTGCTGTCGGTATTGAAAATAATACGGTATTTGCCCTCTTTTACGCGTATTCCGTATCCGTGTATGTCCACCCCGGAAAAATTGGCTATCACCGTCAAACATTCCCCGTCTGCGGCATAGCGGTTAAAGGCAAAAAAATTATTGAATTTATCGTCTACAACCAGCCACTCAAATCCTTTCCAGCTTTCGTCGATCTCATACAGAGCTTTTTCCTGCCTGTACAGATTGTTGACGCAACGGACGAATTCGGTCATCTTTTTATGTTTTTCAAACTTTTTTAAAAAATATTCTATGCCCTCTCTGTAGTCCCACTCTTTAAACTGCGCTATTTCATAGCCCATAAAGTTGAGTTTTTTCCCGGGGTGGGCGTACATAAAGGCGAGCAGTTCTCTTTCTCCCGCAAACTTGTCGTCGTACGAGCCCGGCATCTTATTTATTATTGAGCCCTTAACGTGCACCACTTCGTCGTGGGAAAGCGGTAAAATGTATCTTTCGGAAAAAGCGTACACGAGCGAGAAGGTCATTTTGTTGTGGTGATGGTTACGGAAATACGGGTCCTGCCTGCAATAAAACAAAACGTCGTTCATCCAGCCCATATTCCATTTAAAGTCAAATCCCAGCCCGCCGTCCTCAATCCGCTGCGTAACGCCGTTAAAAGTTGTGGATTCTTCGGCAACGGTTATTGCGCCCGGAAAATCGCGCTTGATGACGGAATTGAACTTTTTTATAAAGGCTATGGCCTCGAGATTGCGGTTATCGCCGTAGATATTGGGCGTAAAGTCGCCGCATTTTTTATCGTAATCGAGGTAGAGCATCGAGGCCACGGCGTCTACGCGCAACCCGTCGATACGGTATATATCAAAGAAGAAATATGCGCTTGACAGCAAAAAACTGTCTACTTCTCCCCTGCCGAAATCAAATTTGCGTGTACCCCAGCCGCTGTGCTCCATTCGGTCCCAAAGCGGACATTCATACAGGGGTTGTCCGTCAAATTCGTATAGCCCGAAATCATCCTTGGGGAAGTGCGCGGGCACCCAGTCCACTATAACTTTAATGCCGCAGTCGTGGAACGCGTCAACCAATTTTTTAAACCCGTCGGGAGAGCCGAGGCGCGCCGTCGGGGAAAAATATCCCGTAACCTGATATCCCCACGAGCCGTCGTACGGAAATTCCGTCACGGGCATAAATTCCACATGGGTGTAGCCCATTTTTTTGACGTAGGGAACAAGTTGTTCGACAAGCTCGGTATAGGTTAAGTAGCGGTTGCCTGCACCGCGCTTCCATGACAGGAGATTGACTTCGAAAATGTTTATCGGTTCGGAGTAATTTATGGGCTGCTCCTGCCCGCGGTATGCCGATCTTTCGGGCAAATCGTAAACTACCGAATCAAACGAATCGGGATAATCCGATTTAAACGCGTACGGATCGGCTTTACGTAACAATCTTCCGTCATAGGTCAATATTTCAAAACGGTATTTATCGCCCTGCTCCGCCCAAACGGTTGCCTCGTAACATTCGCCGTCCGAAAGAACTGACATTTCAACGGACGCTCCGCCGTTCAGAACTATAAAAACCTGTTTGGCATGCGGGGCCCACACTCTGAAGATATAGCCGCCGTCGGTTTTATGGCACCCGAAAAATCTGTAAGCGTTAAAATTAATTCCGTCATGAAATTTTTTAAGCTCAAGATCTGTGGACATAATCCCTTACCATACCTAACATATTTTACCATATTATAATCAATATTTCAAGACAGATTTAAAAAAAATTGCAATTATTTATAAAATCAGCGCGCCGCTTTGATTTATCGGCGGCGCGCACATACGGATTTTTTATTTGATATATTCTTTAAGAACGGTCAAATTGCACTCGCGGAATTGCGTAAGCTCCTCGGGCGTAAGTTTTTTAAAGGCCATCAAGGCAAGCAAATAAACATATTTGGCAACAAATTTCTGCTTGTCGTCGTCAAGCTCTTTTAGTTTGCCGATTATCGGGCAAGCCAAATTTACTATCAGCGTTTTGCCGAGGTCGCCCTCGCTCATGCCGTAAAACTGCCCCATCTCGCTGTATCTCCTCATATATTCGTCAACGACGATAACGGCGGGAATTTCTTCGTTTTTCAGCTTTTCGGTTTTTACGGTGATCTTGTCGTCGTTCAGCGCCTGTTTAAAGATATCGGCAATCACAGAGTCGTCGCCGCCCGCACTATCCTTGAGCGCACCGTCAATGTCGGCGTCAATGCGCATAAATTTGATTTTGTCGGGCGTCTTATATTCGAGATAACTTAAAAAATGCGGGTCTATAAAATTATCGCAGCAAATCGCCGTCAAGCCTTCGTCCTTAAACAGCTGGATATATTGCGCCTGCTGTTCCGCGTCTGAAACATAATAAATTGTTTTGGGCTCGGGGACTTTGTCCTCCGTCTTTTCCTCCGAGTTTTCCGATTTATTTTCCCCGGCGGTTTCAGCGGGCATAAGCTCCGTTACGCTCACATATTTATCTTCGATATTTTTATAGATTATGATATCCTTTACTTTTTCGTAAAAATCATTATCCTTTATGCATCCGAATTTTATAAAGTTGGCGATATCCTCCCAGCACTTTTCATATTTGCTGCGGTCATTTTTGTACAGGGAAGTGAGCTTGTCCGCAACCTTTTTAACTATGTGCTTGCTGATTTTTTGCACTTGCTTGTCGTTTTGCAAAAAGCTGCGCGACACGTTGAGCGGTATATCGGGGCAATCGATAACGCCGTTCAGAAGCATTAAATATTCGGGAATCACTTCCTTTATGTTGTCGGCAATAAATACCTGGTTGCAATACAACTTTACTTTGCCGCGCTCAAGCTCCAATTTGTTTCTCACTTTGGGGAAATACAAGATACCCTTCAGCTTAAAGGGATAATCCATATTTAAATGAACCCAAAATATCGGCTCGTTATAATCCATGAATGTATCGGTGTAAAACTTTTTATAGTCGTCGTCCGTACAATCTTTGGGCAATTTTGCGTATAGCGGCGTGGTTGTGTTCAGCGGTTCATCCTTGCCGTCCCCCTTAAAGTTGACGTAAACATTATAGGGCATGAACGAACAATACTTTTTAACAAGATTTTTTATTGTGCTTTCTTCCAAAAATTCCTTTTCTTCCGGGGCGATATGCAGCACAACTTTTGTGCCGCGGCCGTCCTTTTGGCAGTCCTCAAGCGTATAAGTGGAATTGCCGTCGCTTACCCAGTGCACGGCGGGCTCGTCTCTATAGGATTTGGTAAATATTTCAACGTTTTCGGATACCATATAGGCCGAATAAAAACCGAGCCCGAAGTGCCCTATTATGCCGTCGCCGCCCGCCTTTTCGTACTTTTCGATAAAATCCGAAGCGCCCGAAAAAGCTATCTGGGTTATGTAATTTTCTACTTCCTCCGCGGTCATACCTATGCCGTTATCCTCAACGGTAAGCGTTTTGGCTTTTTTATCTACCGATATCTTTACGGAATAGCCGCTTTCATCCGCTTCGGCTTCCCCCATTGAAACAAGTTTATTATATTTGGTTATTGCGTCGATGCCGTTGGCAACTATCTCGCGTAAAAATATATCTTTATCCGAATAGAGCCATTTTTTTATGATCGGCATCATGTTTTCGCTTGAAATTTTGATATTACCCTGTTTTTGCATACTATGCCTCCAAAATCGTATAACACTTATTTAATACCCCAAGCGGGGCCCCGTTAAACTGTTTACACATTTTTTTAAAAATTTTAAATAAATTTACATGATTTAATATTTGAAACAACATTTTGTGGTATAATGGAAAAAATTCAGTTGCGAGGGAATCCCTATGATTGATATTGCAGAGCTGTTAGACCAATACAGAAAAGACATAACGGTAAGAAATAACGGCGATGCCGTTTTTATCGCCTTGCCGTTTTATCACATTGACAGTGATGAAAGCATTGCTTTGAGATTTTCCGAAACGGAAGACGGCAGACCCGTAATTTCAGACTGCGGAACAACCATGGATTATCTTGAATTGAAAGATATCAGGATTGAAAACTATCGGGAAAAATTAGACGCAATCAAGGAAAGATTTTTTATAGAGGAAAATAACGGTGCATTCGTCATGACTATGCCGACGAACAGCCTCGTCTACGTACAAAACCATCTCGGTTACTTCATTCAGGCCATTTCAATCATAGCAAACATTGACTTATAAGATAGTGCTGTGAAGTTTTTTACTTATCTTGCCACCCGACGCTTTCTGATAAGTTCAAACGCATAATAAATTCCTTTCAGATCGTCGGAGAGATATGAAAGCGCCTGCTCTTCCAGCTCGGTCGGCACCCCGTAATAGGCCTCCGCTATACTTCCCGCCATCGCCCCTATCGTATCAGAATCTCCGCCGATCGACACGGCGTTGCGGACTGCGTCTTCAAAGCCGTCGCTCTCCAAAAATGCCAAAATCGCATGGGGAACGCTCCCTTGGCACGTCACCCAATTCCCGAGCTCGTCATATCCATATGAGATTTGCAGGCTTGGAATGGTGAAAGATTTATCGTTTAATATGGGATAATATTCTGCGGCGCGCTTTCTGATGGTCTGTTTATCTGCGCCAATGCGCGCAAGATAAACGCAGAGCGCAATTGCCTCGCCCCCCTTCAGGCCTTCGGGATGATTGTGAGTTACGCCTGTAACTATGTTTGCCAGCGATTTTAGTTGCGTTTCGGAATCTGCGACCCAACCAACGGGGCTTATCCTCATTCCGGCTCCGTTGCCGTAACTGTTTATCGGCGACGTGGAATTGCCGTCGAACAGCCAACGATAAAACTTTTCGCCCCACCCCGTATTGGGATGAGCCCTTGCAGCGGCGCGCATGCAGTTTATTGTCTTGTCGGCAAGGGTTGAGTAGTCGCCCTTGCATAAAAACAGCGCCTGTGCTATCGCCACGGTCATAAAAGTATCGTCCGTGGCACAACAGGTTCCCGTAAAAAATTTAAAATTTTTACCACGGTTATCGTCTTCGATAAATTCGAATCTGCTGCCGACAATGTCGCCTATTATCGCCCCTATCATAATTCTCCTTTAACATTCTGCATTAAAAAGAAACCGCCGAAAAATTCGGCGGTTCATTAAATAATTTTTACTTATTTTTTTGTGCGTCCGCAAGTATGTCGGCCATAGAGATGCCCACCGATCCGCTGCCTGCGTCCGACCAGTCGGAATATTCGTCGGTATTAACCGTTTTCTTGGGCGAACGTGAACGCTTTTCAGGTTTTTCGCCGTCCTCGCCTTCAGCGGGCTTGCGTGATTTTTTCCTCTCGCCTTCGGGCAACAGAGCCTTTATCGAAAGATTCATCTTCTTTGCGGCGGGATCGATTGCGATTATCTTTGCGTCAACCTCGTCGCCGACGTTCAATACCGTTGACGGCGTTTCGATTCTTTCGTGGCTTATCTGGGACACATGAACAAGTCCGTCAACACCTTTTTCAACTTCAACAAAAGCGCCGAACGGCACAATCCTTACAACCTTGCCGTGGATAACTTCGCCGACGGCATATTTTTCGGATACAAGATCCCAAGGCTGGGGCTGAAGCTGTTTATAACCTATAGATACTTTCTTGTTATCTACATCTACTTTTAATACTTTGAACTGATAGGTTTTGCCGATTTCCAATACGTCGGTAACCGCGCTTACGCCCGTCCATGAAATGTCGGAAATGTGCGCAAGGCAGTCAAAACCGTTGACCGATACAAACGCGCCGAAGTTGGTAACCCTTTCAACCTTACCATCTACAATATCGTCCACATGGATATTGGCAAAGAACTCGGCTTCCTTTTCCGCTTTGGCGGCTTCCCTTGCGTCGCGCTCTTCTTGCAAAATAACGCGCTGGGAGGCAATTATTTCTTTTCTGCCCGTCTTTTTAACTTCAAGTGCGCGAAGTCTCAACGTTTTGCCTTCATACTTGGTCAAATCCTTTACAAAACCGGGTCTGATTTCTTTTGCGGGGACAAACACGGAATATGTGCCGAGCTGGGCAGTGAGTCCGCCTTTGTTATATCCGGTGCAGACAACAGAAAACTCTTTACCCGATTCTATTTCGGCGCTCAACGCTTCTTCTTGCTGCAAGAGTTTTATCATTTTCTGCGATAATTTGAGTGTGGGTTTAAGGTCGACAACCAGCAACTCGATAGGTTCACCGATTTTGCCAACGTAGTCTTCAGCCCTGTATTCTTCGCAGTCCAGCTCATCTTTGCTCAACGCCACTTCCTTTTTGGAGAAAGGCAAAAGGATCTGCAATCCGTCTTCGGTTGCCTGAGATATGGTAGCCGTGACGGTTTGTCCCTTTTTGAACTTCGACTCGTTGTCAATTTTAGCAACTACTTCATCCATAACATTAGTTGCCTTCACTTCTGTGTTTTCTGCCATCTTTAAGAGAACCTCCCGAGTTTGCGCATCCGGAGTCGACGCCCCGGAAACAATACCTAAACTTTTAAAATTTTTTATTTTTGAAACGTCAAAATCGGTTGCCGACGCAATCCTGAAAACATTTTTGCAATGGGCGGCAGCAATTTCATACAGCTTGTTCGTATTGCTACTGTTCAGCCCGCCTATTACCAAAACAGCTTCGCATTGCGTTGAAAGCTCTTCAACTTCGTTTTGCCGTTCTATAGTAGTATAACAAATAGTCTTGAAAACAGCAACTGTTTTTTCACAAACTTTTTTAATATTTTTTATTATTTTTTCAAATTTTTCCTCTGCAAACGTAGTTTGGCAGACTACCGCAAGGTCTTTGTGCCGCAAATCGTCGGGGATTTCACCGCCGCCCAACACCGTTGCCTCTCCGTCGCACCAGCCGAGCAGTCCGTCAACCTCGGGATGGCCCGCCTCACCCACAATCACAATGTGCCTGCCGAGCGCATGTTGCTCGCTGACGATTGTCTGCGTGCGCCGCACAAATTTACAGGTGCAGTCTACGATTTTGATGTTCCTTTTTTCACATTCGAGATAATAGTTTTGGGGAACGCCGTGTGACCGGAATACAACCGTAGCCCCGTCGGGCACAAGGTCGAGGCTGTCTACCTCCTTCAGGCCCCTGTCGGCCAATTCCTTTACCACGTCGGGATTATGTATAATCTCGCCCAGCACATAATTGTTGCCGCCCCCGAGCGACATGGCCGTTTCAACGGCATATTTTACACCGGCGCAAAAGCCGCCGTGCTTTGCCAAAACTACTTTCATTTGGATTTTTTCTTCTTGCTCTTAAGCATTGCATCCAGCTCATAATAGGTAGCGAGCATTTTTGAACGCAACTTTTCGTCGGCCTCCTGCATCTCGGCCTCGGTGAGCTTTTTGCCGTAATATTCAGAAAACTCAAAGGGCTCCGCAAAATAGAAATAGTTTTTTCTGAAAAGTCTGATTTTTCTGCACTGCAGCATCATGACGATCGGCGTTCTTGTCTTTATCGCAAGGGCCGCAGCCCCGCTCTTAAACGGCAAAAATATTTCATTTGTCTTATTGCGCGTCCCTTCGGGGAAACAGCATACCGATTCGCCGTTTTTAAGATATTTCATCGCCTGCATCACGGCGCGCACGTCCGTTCCGTCGCGGTTTACCACTATGCACTCGCATTTTTTTGTAAACCAGCGGCCGATTTTTTTATTTGTTAATTCGCGCTTGCACATGTAGTGAACAGGTTTGCTGAGAGAAATCCCCACGGGCACGACATCGAGCACGTGCAGATGGTTCCCCACGTAGAGATATGCCCTATCGTCAAATTTTTCCGTATGCCCCAATTTTTTTATGGGCAGAATTATTCGCCCGACGGTATAGTAAAGCCTGCGCATAAATCTGAACCATTTTTCAAGTTTTGTGCGCTTTTTTTTCTTGGTTTTTTTGGGGGGTACCTGTTCGCCGCCGTTTGTCGCGGAGGTTTCTACATTATTCGTTTCTTCGCTCATCAGATTTTTTCCTGCATTTTATTTTCTATAAAGGCAACAACTTCCTCAACGGTCATATATGAAGAATCGATCACAGTGGCGTCCGGCGCCACCGTCAGGGGCGCGATTTTGCGGTTTTTGTCCCTTTCGTCCCTCTCTATGATCTCTTTCAAAATTTGCCCGTAGGGGATATCGTAGCCCTTTTGTAGGTTTTCTTTTGCACGTCTTTCGGCACGGACTTCGGGAAGCGCCGTAAGATAAAATTTAAATTGCGCGTCAGGCAAAACGTTTGTGCCTATATCTCTGCCGTCGAGTATGCAAGAAGTTTTCGAGGCTATTTGCCGTTGGAGCGCAACCATCTTTTCGCGGACGCAACCGAGCGCGGAAACGGATGAAGCCAACATCGAAACCTCGGGCTTTCTTATCTCGGCCGAAACGTCTTGCCCGTCGAGATAGGTCCTTTGCTCTCCTTCGACATACTTAACTTCCAAAGCAATGCCGTCCATTAGCGCGGCAACGGCAGGCTCGTCGAAAACGCTCACGTTTTCCTTTATGCACTTCAATGCGCAGGCGCGGTACATTGCGCCCGTATCAAGGCACAAAATGTTGAGTTTTTTCCCTAAAATTTTTGCGACCGTACTCTTTCCGCTGCCCGCGGGCCCGTCGAGGGCTATATTTATCCTTTGGCTGATATCTTTTCTCAGCGCAGCGGCGGCGTGCAAATATATGTGTTTGGCGGGAGCTTTACATTCCGCAAAAACCAGAACGCGGATACAGAGCTTCAGCGCGCTTTCGATATCGGGCTCCAATGCAGAAAACAGCGGACAAAAGGCAAAACCTGCCTCCCTCGCCGCCTTTGCGGGGTAATATGAACGTATGTCCGCAGTGCTTGTAAACACAATGCAGACAAAATCGCCGTCGCTGAGGCCGTTTTTTGCCTTGATTTCGCACAATAGCTCTTTTACTCTTTCCTTAATTTGCCCGCCGCAATCGCTTTCGATTGTTGTGGCGCCACGGATTGCAATCATAAAATTTCAGTCCTTTATTGAATTTCCTGCTGTATATCCCGTCGAAAAAGCGATTTGAAGATTAAAGCCGCCGGTAAAAGCGTCAACATCCAGCACTTCCCCGCAAAAATAGAGTCCCTTTATTATTTTGCTCTCCATTGTTTTGGGATTGATTTCTTTGACGTCAACGCCGCCGCAAGTTATTATGGCCTCTTCAAACCCGCGTAAAGACGATACGAGCATATCAAAATTTTTGATTTTTGTCAACAAATCGGAACGCTCGCTCTTCGTTATCGAATTTATTTGTCTGTTGCCGCTTAGGTTGCACCTTGCCAGAATTTCGGGAATAAGCGCAACGGGTAACAAATTTTTTAAGCAATTTGCAATAGTTTTATTTTTATTTTGCTCAAAATCCCTCAGCAGACGACTGTCCAACTGTTCAGCCGAAAGGGCGGGCTTAAAATCCAAACTGAGCTTAACCTGCGCTAAATCAAGCCGGTTTATAAGGCTTGAAGCTGATAAAATAATGGGCCCGGAGATTCCGTAGTGCGTAAAAAGAGCTTCACCGAAAAAATTTTTAATGTTTTGCCCCTTATAAAAGACCCCGAGAGAAACGTTTTTAAGCGATAAGCCCTGTAAATTTTTGTAAAAGGTTCCCTTTAAATTCAGCCCGCAAAGCCCCTGCCTCAGCGGAACAATTTTGTGCCCCGTTTCAACCGCAAATTTGTATCCGTCGCCCGTGGAGCCCGTAGAAGGATAACTCAATCCGCCCGTACAGACAATCGCACAATCAAACGGATATTCGGTCTTTTCAGTAATTATGTGTGACATAATACTATGTACACATTCGATTTTGGTCACTTTTTCATTAAAATTGAACAAAACACCAAGTTTTTTGCAGTTGCTTTCCAAACACTTTGTAACGTCGCTCGCCTTGTCGGATGCGGGAAAAATCCTTGCTCCCCGCTCCGTTTTAAGCGCAAGCCCACTCTCCTCAAAAAGACGTACCGTGGCCGCGGGCGACAAATTATAAATGGCCCCCGTCATAAATTTGGGATTAGACACAACGTTTTGCAAAAATTCCTGCTCGTCGCAGTCATGCGTGACGTTGCATCTTCCCTTGCCCGTAATATAAATTTTTTTGCCGCATTTTTCATTTTTTTCAAAAACTGTAACCCGGTTTCCGTTTTTTGCGGCAGCGTATGCGGCCATCAGCCCTGCGGCGCCCGCGCCTATTACTGCTACGTTTTTCATAAATAAAACCTTACGGCGTGAACATCGCTTGCCCACGCCGCTTTATTAAAACCTTATACGGGATAAACTCTGTTGGGATTTGCGGCCATATCGGCGTCTACGCCCACATTTTTGGCCTTGCGCCATTTGAAAAAATTGGTTGAAACTTCGGGGAACAGCGCATATGAGAGCACGTCTTCCTCCTGCGTATAAAATCCCATTTCCTTTACTTTGTTTGTCAAATCGCCGAATTCGTCTTTCAGCAAGTCGGCGGGACGGCAGGTTATTTGCTCCTCGCCATGCTCGGTGCACTTTTTGACGAGTTCTTCGTTTTCCTTTCCCAACAGCGCGCCGTATTTTCCCAAAATCAAATCTTTAAATTGGGCGGTAATCGTTTTGTATCTGCCCAAAAGCACGTTCCAGACGGCCTGCGTCCCCACAATTTGGCTTGTGGGCGTTACAAGGGGCGGATAGCCGCTGTCCTTTCTGACTACGGGAACTTCAGCAAGACATTCCAAAAGTTTATCCTCTTTGCCCGCCTGTTTGAGCTGGTTCATAAGATTTGAAAGCATACCGCCGGGCACCTGGTATAAGAGAGTATTTATATCTACCGAACGGACTTTAGGATTTAAGAATCCATCCTTTTCCAACCTTGCGGCAACCTTTTTGAAATGGGTGACTGCAGGCAAAAGTTTTTCAATATCTATGCCCGTATCGTAAGGGGTGCCATTCAAAGTTGCAACCAACGGTTCGGTTGCGGGGTTGGACGTGCCGTTACCGAGCGGCGACAGCGCGCAGTCCACAATGTCAACCCCGGCCTGTATAGCCATAAGATTGATCATATCGCCCGTGCCTGTGGTGTTATGCGTGTGCAGATGCACTTTTGTTTCGGGGCGCAGTTCGGCTTTAAGCTCTTTTACCAGCTCATACGCGGTGAACGGCAATAAAAGATTTGCCATATCCTTTATGCAGATATTGTCCGCGCCCATATCCTCAAACTGCTTTGCAAGTTTAACAAAATATTCGGTTGTATGCACGGGGCTTGTCGTGTATGAAATTGCACATTCGCATACGCATTTTCCGCCTTTTCCGTACTTTTTTATAGCGTTTACCGACGCTTCGAGATTCCGCGGGTCGTTCAGGGCGTCAAAGAGCCTTATCACCCCTATTCCGTTTTCGATTGATTTATCGACAAACTTTTCAACCACGTCGTCGGCATAATGTCTGTATCCTAAAAGATTCTGTCCGCGCAAGAGCATCTGGATGGGTGTCTTTTTCAAATATTTTTTAAGATTTCTGAGCCGTTCCCAGGGATCCTCGTTTAAAAATCTTAAACAAGAATCGAACGTAGCTCCCCCCCATGCCTCAAGGGAATAATAGCCGATATCGTCAAGGAGCGGCAACATCGGCTCCATTTCTTCAAACTTCATTCTTGTTGCCGCGTGCGACTGGTGCGCGTCACGCAAAATTGTATCCGTTATTAAAACTTTTTTACCTTCCATATCTCCACCGTTAAGCTATTGCCGTAATCGATTGTATTGCCGCCTGCACGGCCTGCCCGTCAAAATATCCTCCGAAGCATGCAAGCAGTACGCCTGCGGCTATTGCCGACCCGATAACTCCCGCTACGTTCGGCCCCATTGCATGCATCAAAAGATGGTTTTGCGGATCATATTGCCGCCCGACGTCCTCTGAAATCCTCGCCGCCATCGGAACCGCCGAAACCCCGGCCGAACCGATTAGCGGATTGATTTGTCCTTTGGTAAGTTTGCACATGATTTTTGCCACAAGCAGGCCGCCTATCGTGCCCATTATAAAGGCAAACAGCCCTATAGCAATTATCTCAAGGGTCTGCAACTGCAAAAACAATTCTCCCTTTGCCTTGCAACCCACAGCTATTCCCAAAAAGATCGTTATCGTATTCATCAACCCGTTTTGCGCCTGTGTGGAAAGTCTGTCAACAACCCCCGACTCCTTTAACAGATTGCCGAGCATCAACATACCTAAAAGCGCAATGGAATCGGGCAATATTATTCCCATCACCAAAGTAACGATTATGGGGAAAAGTATCTTTTCGATTTTGCTTACCTGGCGGAGAGGCTTCATTCTAATCATTCTCTCCTTTTTGGTAGTAAGCAATTTCATAAGCGGCTTTTGTATTATAGGTATAAGCGCCATATACGAATAGGCCGCTATTGCAATCATCGGCAACAGATCGGCCGACAGTTTGGTTGTTACCAAAATTGCCGTAGGGCCGTCCGCGCCACCGATAATGGCTATCGCCGCAGCTGCCGCCACCGAAAAACCAAACGCAATGGCGAGAATAAACGCAACGAATATCCCAAGCTGTGCGCCTGCGCCTATAAGCATACTCTTGGGATTGGCAATCAAGGGGCCGAAGTCCGTCATTGCGCCTATCCCGAGGAAAATGAGCGGCGGATAAATAACCTTATCGACGCCGAAGTACAGATACCACAACAGCCCGCGCGAGGCAGGTTCAACCGCGTCATACGAGTTGTTGCCTTCGGGATGAACGCCCCAAAGCACATGCTCGGCGCCGGGAATGTTTATGAGGAACATTCCGAACGCGATCGGCAGAAGGAGCATGGGCTCGAATTTTTTAACTATGGCGAGATACATCAGAACAAAGGAAATCAAAAGCATCACATAGTTCTGCCAGCTGCCCTGCACAAAGCCCATCTGCTCGTACAGTCCGCCGAATATTCCGCCAAAGTTTACTTGAAGTAAACTCATATTTCCTCCGCTCAGCCTATAACCGCCAACAAAGAATTTGTTTCTACGTTTGCGCCTTTTGCAACGCTCAACGTTATTTTTCCGTCGCAGGGCGCGGTTATTTCATTGTCCATCTTCATCGCCTCGAGCACGATTACGGGCTGGTCCTTTTTGACCGTTGCGCCGTCTGCTACAAGTATATTTTTAATCATCCCGGGGAAGGGCGACAAAATCTTTTCGCCGTTTGCAACAGTTGTCGTCTTTGCAGGCTGGGCGTCGACAGGCTGTTTTGCGGGAACATTATCGGCATGGCCCGCCTCGCCGCCGACTTCTTCCACCGCTACCTGATAGCTTTTTCCGTCAATAGTCACAACAAAATTACGCATAACAATTTCTCCTTATATCCTCTTGATTCTTTTAACTTTAAATTCGCATTGGGGCTGTTCGGTTTCATAATACGCCATAATTGCCGCGATTATTGCCGCTTTAACCTCATCGGGCACTTCATCGCTTTCGGTTACGGGTTTTGTTTCCTCTGTTTTTTCAACGGATTTGGGCTTCTGTTTTCTGTTTGTCAAAAAAGCTAAATTATTGGTTTTTCGCATCAAAAGCCCTATCAGCCAGATCACCGCTATGATTATTGCAATGCCCGCAAACACTATCAAAAAGCCCAATAACGCATATATCAACGCCTCGGGGAAATCGCTGAAATAAAAACTGCCATTCTCCCCTTGGACTATATCGAGCAACAAGTTATTCATGTGTACCTCACTTTAAGAGCATCTGCAACGACGCAATTAAATATTGTTTTACGAGAGAGGGTTGGATTATGTTATCGATATATCCGCCCTTTGCCGCATTTACTGGGTCAGAATTTTCGTCCGCGTACTTTTCGGCAAGTTTAGCCTTGTCGGCCTTTTTGTCCCCGGCATACTCGATCTCCGCGCCCTGAACGCTGTCGAACAGCGCAATTTTGCCATTGGCAAAGGCATAACTGTAGTCATAGCCCATAGATTTTGCGGCAAACAGCGTATAGCCCAAACCTATCGCTTTGCCATAGATAACGGAGATTTTTGCGGCGTCTATGCAGTCGAGTATGGAAACATACTCGGCAATTTCCTTTAAAACAGGACTGTTATTGGTTGCAAGGTCGGCCTTAATTCCAAGTGAATTTACAAAAGTTACGTACGGGAGACCGTAGCAGGACGCAAATTCGGCAAAGTCTTTAAGTTTGCGCATATTTTGCGCCGTCAGTTCAACGCCCGTTCCATATTCAAAAACAACGGCCGCAACGGCAATGCCGCCCACTCTGCCAAGATAACATTTGAGCTCAGAAGCATATCCCACGCCGAGCTCTATCGCCGTATCCTTGTCAAAAACTTTCAAAAACGACGCCATATCGGGAGCTTTATCAAGTTCGGGAATGACTTCGTTCAGCTCGTCGCTGTCAATTACGGGAACTGAAATGATTTCAGTAATTTCGGCTATGCTGCTTTTAATCTCACCCAAGTCCTTTACTACAAACGTTGCGAGGTTAGCATTTTTAAGCCCTTCCGCGCTTCCCACCTGAAATTTTGACACGTTAACGCCGTTGGCTGCGGATATCACCAAAGGACTGTTTACGGCAAGAACGCTTTTTTTGTCTATAAAATAGGTAAAATCGCAAATCCCGGCAAGAACCGAAAGTTGACCGTAAACTTCACCGTTTACAATAAGATACTGAACCACGCTGCCTTTGAGTTGCGAACTCTTCAAAATGAGCGTTGCAAGCCCTTCCAAAACGTTTACTCCCTCGCCAAGCTGCACACCGTAAGACGACAACAACCAAATCACGGGAGTTGACGCTTTTTCCGCCTGGTTGAGGCACTTCTCGATTTTTTCACAGGCCGCCTTGCTTACGCCGCCCAAAAGTACGGCGGGATTTTGGGCAATAATATAAAAAGGATAGTCGTTTATGGTTGCAAAACCGGTTACGACTCCCTCTCCCTGCGCTTCTTCGCCGTAAAAGTCATTTTTTGAAAAACTGAATGTGGACAATTCAACAAAACTGTCCTCATCGATGAGCGCCATTATATCCTTGCGGATGTCCGCGCCTGCGTTTAAAAGATCTTGCTTACGCTTTTGCAATAAGCTGATTTTGTCCATAATTTCTCCTGAATGCCAAATTTCCTCATATATCATTTTAGCATTAATATTATTAAAAGCAACTTAATTTAAAAAAAATTTATCCTGAAAATTTTTTGTTTTAATAAAACAAAAAAGGTGACAATTCAGTCACCTTTGCTCATTTTAAGCTTGTTTTTTATAAAATTGTCAATTTTATCCGAATATTTGATAACCAGCCAGAAAGTAAGCGCCACCAACCCGGCAAGAAGTATCCAGGTAAGTATCCCCCACCACGTAGTAAAAGGTATCAATTCAAACGAATATGCCGTCGAAACGACGGAAATAGCGCGGGTCAAAATTATCATCACCACAAAATAGCGCCATGTCATGGACGACAATCCCGCCACAAAGCATAGAATGTCGTCGGGGAACATCGGCAGCAGAAACATAATCGAAAGAATAAGATAATCCTTACCCTTTAATTTTTCGAGCCACTTATCGAGGCTGTCCTTGCCAACTATCCAGCATACGGCTTTATATCCTATCCATCTCCCCACGCCAAAGGCAATAAATGAGCCGATTATAATTCCTATAAAAGCAAATATCGCACACTTCCACGGTCCGAACATCGCTACGCCCACGGCGACAGCAACCGAACCCGGTACAGGCAGCAGAATGACCTGCAAGAGACAAAAACTGATATAGATGAGCGCGGCCAAACTGCCGGCGTTGGTTATATATTCCCGCAGCGCCTCAACGCTGTTGATTGTTGCAAGCAGACCTGTGGCGCACAAAAAGAAAAAAACGGCTGCACATATGTCCGCAAATACCAAAAAGCACACAATCAAGCGGAATACGGAACGTTTTTTGAATATATAGAATAAAATGCCGGCAAATACGGTTGCCGCGCACACGGCAAAAGTAAGCCAAAACAACAGGTAAAAATATTCCTCTATAAAGTCGACGTTTTTATACGCCAGCCCGTAGGCGATAAAAAGAAAGGCAACCGCACCGAATAGTACAACTGCCAATATATTAATAATGTGTTTAAGAACGTCTGTACCTTTCATTAACACTATTATTATATTTAATTTTGTAATAAATATTAGTCGGGTTTATAATTTTTGACTGCGTCTGTGGCGAGTTTGTCGCATATATTGTTGTACTTATCGTCCGCGTGCCCCTTTACTTTTGCAAAATTGACCTTGTGGATTGACGTCAGCCCGAGCAGCTCTCTCCACAAATCCTCGTTGAGAACGGGCTTATTGTCCGCCTTTTTAAAACCGTTTTTAACCCATTCGTCAATCCAGCCGTTCAAAAATGCGTTTACAGTATAAGCCGAATCGCTGTAGACGTCTACTTCGCATGGCTCTTTAAGACATTTAAGTCCCTCGATTACAGCCGTGATTTCCATGCGGTTGTTTGTTGTGGAGCCGTCGGCGCCCGAAATACGCTTTTCAATGCCCCTATATATCAACACGGCCCCCCAGCCGCCGATTCCGGGATTCCCCGAACATGCGCCGTCGGTGTACAAAATCACTTTTTTCATTGTTTGGACAGCTCTTTCGATTTATTTACGCTCGCAGTGACGGCATGATACACTACTCCGCGGAAATTGTTTTCTTCCAACACTTTAACGGCTTCAATGGCGCTGCCGCCCTTATTGCACGCTTTCATGGTAAGGTCGGCTACCGTTTCGTCGCCGCGCTGAACCATTTCCGCCGCGCCCAAAACCGTCTGCACGGCGAGCGTTTGGGCCTCCTCCTTGGTCAGTCCGTGTTTTACACCCGCGTCGGTTAAACCGTCAATCAGCATAAACGCATATACGGGACCGCTGCCGCTTATACCGCTTACTGCGTCCATTTTGCTTTCGTCAAGGCTTACAACCGTTCCCAAACTGTTAAAAACGTTAAAAATAAAATCGGTATCGTCTATGTTGTCATCAAAATCAGACATATCGACGGCCGTAACACCGCTTCCGATTGCGCAGGGCAAATTGGGCGCGCACCTTGCGACTTTTGCATCGCCGCCAAAGGCCTTTTTTATTGAAAGTTTGGTTACCCCCGACATTACAGATATAATTTTAGAAGGCTTGTAATCGCCCAAACTCTTTAAAACATTGGCAAAATGTTGGGGTCTGACGGCCAAAACAAGGAATTCGCTGTTTTCGGCGACATAACGGTTGCTGTTACAGGTGTAGACCCCGGTATCGTCAATTGAATCGAGGCAAGATTCAACTATATCGCTAACGACAACTTTTTTGGCGCCCAAGTAATCGGACAATACCACGCCCTTAACGAGTGCGGCCCCGATAAAGCCACATCCTATGACGCCGAGCTTAAACTTTTTCTTCATAATTTATTCTCCAAAATCAGTTGACTAATTTCAAACGATATTATATAATTTAAAGGTAATAAATCTTAGGGGAGTAGCTCAACGGTAGAGTCGCGGTCTCCAAAACCGTCGGTTGCATGTTCGAATCGTGTCTCCCCTGCCAAAATCCCAACATTTCGCGTTGGGATTTTTTGTTTCTATTTGTATTAATTTTAACTAAAATATATTAATTTTGGCTAAATATTATGTACTATGCGTGACATAATAGCGTGTTTTACACATCAACACGGCCGCTTTTGCCGAGCAATTCGGCGTTGTCGGCCAATATCGGGCGAACTTCGTTTTCAATGAATTCCACAACCTGCGAGGGCGCCCTGCCGATAAAATTTTCTGCATTCAAAATCTCATTAAGTTTATCGTGCACCGCAGCAAAGAGGCTGTCGCCCTTTATAAGTTCAATGAGATTGTTTTCTTTCCCTTCTTCCTTTACGTTTTTGCCTGCCTCCATGGAAAGCACCCTTATCCTTTCGTGGAGTTCCTGCCTGTTGCCGCCCGCCTTTACACATTCCATCATAATATTTTCGGTAGCCATAAAGGGAAGTTCGGCGGCGATATGCTTTGCAATGACCTTATCGTACACGACAAGATTTTCAGCTACGTTCATATAGATATTGAGTATGCCGTCAAGCGCAAGAAATGCCTGCGCAATTACTATTCTTCTGTTTGCCGAATCGTCAAGAGTTCTCTCAAACCACTGCGTTCCCGCCGTGATTGCGCAATTTGCGGGAAGCGAAATCACATACCTTGCCAGAGAGCCCATTCTTTCGCACCTCATCGGGTTGCGCTTGTAGGCCATTGCCGAGGATCCGATTTGAGATTTTTCGAACGGCTCCTCGATTTCTTTCATGTTCTGCAAAATTCTGATGTCGTTTGAAAATTTATATGCGCTTTGGGCTATTTGCGACAGAACGCTGAGCATATTATAATCGAATTTCCTCGGATAAGTCTGGCCCGTAACGCCGTAAACTTTATCAAAACCGAGTTTTGATACAACTTTCTTTTCAAGCTCTTTGACTTTGTCCTCGTCTCCGCCGAAAAGTTCCATAAAGCTGGCCTGCGTGCCCGTCGTCCCCTTAACCCCGCGGAGTTTAAAGGATTTTTGCAGGTTAACAAGACTGTTATAGTCCATTGTGAGGTCTTGTATCCATAACGTTGCGCGCTTGCCGACCGTGGTAAGTTGCGCGGGCTGCAGGTGCGTAAACCCCAGCGTAGGCAAATTTTTATATTTTATTGCAAATTTTGTCAGTTTATCGATTACGTTAACAAGTTTTGTCCTAATTATCTGCAGGGCGTCGTTTGCAATGATAAGCTCCGAGTTGCAGTCCACAAAACAGCTCGTTGCGCCGAGGTGAATTATCGGCATTGCGCAAGCCGCCTGTGCCCCGAAAGCCTTTACGTGCGCCATAACGTCGTGACGGACTTCCCTTTCGTACTTTTCGGCAAGCTCAAAGTTTACGTCATCGGCGTACTTTTTCATTTCCTCCACTTGCTCCGAAGTTATATTTAACCCAAGCTCCATCTCCGATTCGGCAAGGGCAATCCAAAGTTTACGCCAAAGTTTAAATCTTTTCGCGTCCGAAAAATTTTCGGCCATTTCTTTGCTTGCATATCTTGTAATCAAAGGGTTTTGATAAACCGAATAATCCATATTTACTCCGATTTTTAAAATTTTACAGGTTTGGGATACTCCACGCCGAAGGTTTCCACGCAAATCTTTTTTATAACCTGAGGTATCTTGGGTTTGTCATTCCAATCGGTCTTTACCGAGGCAATCTCGTCAACCACCTCTATCCCCTCGATCACCTTGCCGAAAGCAGCATATTGCCCGTCGAGGTGCGCCGCGTTTTGGTGCATTATAAAAAACTGCGAGCCTGCCGAATTGGGGTGCATTGCCCTTGCCATTGAGAGCACGCCGCGCGTATGCTTCAAGTCGTTTTGCTTAAAGCCGTTTAGCGCAAACTCCCCCTTAATCGTATATCCGGGTCCGCCAGTGCCCACTCCCGCAGGATCTCCGCCTTGGATCATAAAGCCCGCGATTACTCTGTGAAAAATAGTTCCGTCGTAAAAGCCGCTTTGGGCCAAATCGATAAAATTATTTACCGTGTTGGGAGCCTTGTCGGGATATAACTCGGCCTTGATTATCTTTCCGCTCTCCATTTCAATGGTAACAACGGGGTTTTGCATACATTTCCTCCTTATAAATCGCCGTATTTTTGAAGAATAACGCCCGCTTCTTCAAAGAGTTTCACCGAAAAGTCGTCCGGGTATCCTTCCTTATATACAACTCTCAAAATTCCCGAATTAATAATAATTTTTGCGCAAATCACGCAGGGCTGATGGGTGCAATAGAGCGTGCAACCCTCAACGCTGCATCCTACCCGCGCAGCCTGTATTATAGCGTTTTGCTCGGCGTGCACGCCGTAGCAAAGTTCGTGCCTCGTCCCGCTTTCAATGTCAAGTTTTTTTCTCAGGCACTCCTGCTTGTCTATGCAGCTCTTAATCCCCTGCGGCGCGCCGTTGTAGCCCGTGGCTATAATCCGCTTGTTTTTTACTATTACGGCGCCCACGTGCCTGTTCTCCTGAAAACAGCTCGACCAGTTACCGATTTGTTCGGCCATTTCCATAAACCTTTTATCCCACTTATCCATAATAATTCCCCTTTTACCTTAACTCATTCTAACACGAATATCAAAAAAAATCAATTTTTTATATTATAATGTTTGACTTAAAATAATACTGTTTATAAAATATTTGTGACTAAAATGATTGTTCGGAGGATTTTATAATGTCTATTAAACCATTGTTCGATAAAGTGGTTGTAGAAGGGCTCAAAGCCGAAGAAAAGACTAAGAGCGGACTCTATCTTACTGCCGCCTCTCAGGAAAAACCCGCTACATGCGTAGTTGTAGCCGTCGGTCCCGGAGGAATTGTAGACGGCAAGGAAGTAAAAATGCAGGTTAAAGTTGGCGACAAAGTGCTGCTTGCCAAATACAGCGGCACCGAAGTCAAACTTGACGATAAAGAATATACGATAATCCGCCAGAGCGATATACTGGCGATAGTCGAGTAATTATAAGGAGATATCTATATGGCTAAACAGATTAAATACGGCGATGAAGCAAGAAAGGCGCTTGAAACAGGCGTAAACGTTGTTGCCGATACGGTTAAAATCACTCTTGGCCCCAAGGGCAGAAACGTTGTGCTCGATAAAAAGTTCGGCGCACCCCTCATTACCAACGACGGCGTAACCATTGCAAAAGAAATAGAGCTTGAAGATCCGTTTGAAAATATGGGCGCACAGCTCGTTAAGGAAGTTTCCACAAAGACCAACGACGTTGCCGGCGACGGCACCACCACCGCCGTTGTGCTTGCACAGGCGATTGTCCGCGAGGGCCTAAAAAATCTCGCCGCAGGCGCAAACCCCATAATTCTCAAAAAGGGCATCTCCTCGGCGGTCGATACGGCGGTTGCAAAGATCCAGTCCATTTCCAAGCCCGTTGAAAACAAACTTGCAATTTCGCAGGTCGCTTCCATTTCCGCAGGCGACGAAAAGATCGGCGAACTCATTGCAAACGCTATGGAGATTGTCGGAAAAGACGGCGTTATAACCGTTGAAGAAGGCAAAACCATGAACACCGAGCTCACCACCGTTGAGGGCATGCAGTTCGACAGGGGCTACGCCTCCGCCTACATGGTAACCAACACCGACAAGATGGAAGCCGTGCTCGACAACCCCTATATCCTCATTACCGACAAAAAGATTTCCACTTTGCAGGAAATTTTGCCCATAATCGAGCCCATTGCCCAGCAGGGCGCAAGACTTTTGATTATTGCCGAGGACGTTGAGGGCGACGCGCTTGCCGCACTTATCGTAAACAAGTTGAAGGGCGTTTTGAACTGCGTTGCGGTTAAAGCTCCCGGCTTCGGCGACAGAAGAAAGGCTATGCTCGAAGATATAGCAATCCTCACGGGCGGCACGGTAGTTTCCTCCGACTTGGGCTACGAATTCAAAGACGTAACTCCCGATATGCTCGGCAGAGCCGCACAGATCAAGGTCGACAAGGACAATACCACCATTATCAACGGCGCGGGCGCGGCGGAAGATATCAAAGCGCGCGTAAATTCCATAAAGGCGCAGATAGCAGAAACCACCTCCGACTATGACAGAGAAAAATTGCAGGAGCGCCTTGCCAAACTTGCCGGCGGCGTTGCGGTTATAAACGTAGGCGCGGCTACCGAAGTTGAAATGAAAGAAAAGAAACTCCGCATTGAGGACGCCTTGGCGGCCACACGCGCGGCAGTTGAAGAGGGCATTGTTCCCGGCGGCGGCGTTGCACTCCTTTCCACCGTTCCCGAGCTCAAAAAGCTGGTTGCGGGCCTTGATGGCGACGAAAAGACGGGCGCGGCAATCGTTTTGAAGGCAATTGAGGAGCCCGTTCGCCAGATCGCAAAGAACGCAGGCTACGATGGATCGGTTGTTGTAAACAACATTTTGAACAGCAAAAAGAAGAATTACGGCTTCGACGCGCTCAAAAACGTGTACACCGATATGGTTGAAAGCGGAATCATCGACCCCACAAAGGTTGCCCGCTCCGTTCTTCAAAACGCGGCTTCGGTTGCGGCAACCCTGCTCACCACCGAGAGCATTGTAACCGATATCCCCACTCCTCCCGCACCCGCGGCTCCCATGGGCGGCGGCGACATGGGCGGCATGTATTGATAAAAGATAAACAAAATTTAAACGCCCCCGAAGCTCAATCGCTTCGGGGGCGTTATTGTCATAAATCTAATCTTTAGCATTATTATTGAATTTTAAATTTTGAGCGAATATTTTGCTTTTTGATTTGTTTAACAACCGTATCTAACTGCCGAGCCGCATTGTACCCCTGTTCAATCAATGGGCATAGTTCAGCTAAAACAGCGTCCGGATTTTTATTAAATAATGCATGGGTCAGCTGATTGCGTTTATCGCACCACTCCGTTTCCAAATAATTCAAAGTGTCATTAAACTCGCCAGAATTCACAACGGGCTACATAACTTTAACAAGAGTATTTTGATAGTCAGACAATTTTTCATGCTTCTCCTTGCACCATGCCAATAGTTTTTTAATACGCCCGATTTTCCCACTTATATTATTTAATTTGTAATTGCTTTCATTTGGTTTCATTTCGAAAATCTCACGAACATCTGCTTTAATTTCCTCTTTTTGAATAACAGTTCGTTTATCCGCAGATATAAAACCTATGTGGTAAAGGAAAGAAGAAAGCCTGTCCTCAATCATCGCATATAGAATCCAAATACATTCAAGGTAAAACCCGGATTCTTTAGCTTTGTTAAATCGTTTAATATAAACTTGATATGTAATACCTTTATCTTTATTATCCGCAACAGTTTTAATGGGAAACTTTGGTTGTGCATTGTTACTGCATATTGCATTACAGCTACTATTACATTCAATAATTTCATTACTCATTTGCATCATCTCGCTTCCAATAATATTCAACATAATCAAAAGTGAAATATTCGACGTTGCCGATAGCATTTGATAAGTCCACTGGCGTAGCATCCGCCATATCGCTCGTTTTTGACATTTGCCAATTTTTTGCGTCGCCCTCAATTGTCACACCCTTAAGACTTGGACAATTTTTAAATGCAAATTGTCCAATATAAATAACACTTTCGGGTATAGTTACACTTTCCAACTTTGTACAATCTTCAAACGCATAATCTGCAATGCCCTTGGTCCCTGACTTTATAGATGCTGCTATTGCAGAACTATATTCATCGCATTCTACCACCCACTTATCTACATATTTTACATTGTTTTCGGTTTTAAATAGCTTATAACACTGGCTAAATGCCCAATATCCGATAGAAGTAACACTGTCCGGAATAGTTGTTTCACTAAGGTTTGAACACTCTTGGAACGCATATTTGCCTATAGAAATAACGCCGTCGGGTATAGTTATGCTTGTGAGGCTTGTACATTCATAAAACGCATAGTCTTTAATTTCAGTTACTCCTTGCAACATATCGACAGTAATTTCGTTTACAAGATTATCGTTTAAATAAAGATTGTGCGCATAATACAAAGGGTTAGAATTATAACTGTCAAACTCAATATTGCACCAAGACTTAATATCCGTTATGTAAACTTTAACTAGCCCTTTGCAACCAAAGAACGCACCGCCAATAAAAACAATACTATCAGGTATATTTATGGTTTTAAGGCTTGCACAATTACTGAACACGCCATCGTTGATAGAAACAATACTATCGGGTATAGTTATGCTTGTGAGGCTTGTACATTCATAAAACGCATAACTACCGATAGATTCAAGCTTGTTATCATTTCCGAAATTCACGCTTTCAAGGCTTGTGCAAGAATAGAACGCCCTACTGCCTATAGAAATAACGCTGTCGGGTATGGTTATATTTGTAAGGCTTGTGCAACCATCAAACGCACTATCGCCGATAGAAGTAACGCTGTCGGGTATGGTTATATTTGTAAGGCTTGTGCAATTTTGAAATGCATAATTGCCTAAAGATGTTCCGCTTGTAATAATAACTACTTGCAGATTGTTTTTAGGGATATAACTAATTGCCATTGCAGGAATGGTTGCCGTTTTGATATTTGTACAGCCACTAAACGCATTTCCACCGATATTTGTCACACTATCCGGAATAGTAATTGCCTTAAGATTAGGGCGAGTGCCAAATGCGTTAGTGGCTATAGAGGTTACCGGTTCGCCCATATATGAGCATGGAATAACTATTTCAGTTTCATCGGTAGCAGTACCTATTCCGCTTACTACATAACCTTTCAAATAGGATGTATATACATATTCTAATCCCCTTGTATAATTCGAGGCGACGTTGCAAATAGTGCAGTTCTCTCCGCCGTTGAAATTATGTGCATCGGGATCTATGGCAATTTCCAAGTTTCTAAACGTAGTTTCTTGATATTCCTCGTCAAAATACTTACCGCAGGCGCAGTGATAATGTGCCTGTATACCTGTATCTGTGCAAGTCGGTTGCTTTTCTTGAATAAGTGGTCCGTATGTATGGGCATTTTCGTCTATAGCTATCAATTCAGTCTTTTTGTGCCCCTCGTCATACACGCAAGTGTATTCCATTGTACCTTGAGTAGTACAGGTAGGAGCCAGGGTCTGCACCCCCTCATTCCACTCGTGAGCCTCAGGTATCTCGGTGGATATAACTTTATTGTCACCTACTGAAAATTTATAAACTGTACAATTACCATATTTATCTTTGATAGTAAACTGTATAATATATTCACTTAAACCAATATTTTTATCGGTTAATATTATACCGTTAGCATTACTGAATTCAAGAACATGCAAAGGCTTCTTATCTTCAGACGTTTTGAACGCCTCTTTTTTGTATTCCAAATCCCCATAGCCACCTTCGGCAAAGGCATAAACGGTAATCTCTTGCAATACTCCATTTGCATAATGTTTATCTTCGGCGCGAAATGTAGCCGAAATATCTTCTATTTCCTTTTGTTCTTGGTGTGTACATTTTGTGCAAGCATAATTTATATAAGCCTTTTTTTGAAGGCAAGTCTTTTTTGACACGGCTTCATTAAATTGGTGTCCCGAGGCTACAAGTTTTACATATCCATCTTTATAACCACATCTTGAGCATTGTTGATATGCCGTATAACCATCTTCAGTGCAAGTAGGAGATTTTTCAGGAACTCCCCGCATATCGTGCTTGGTAGTATCAATTTCAATTTGCTCGGTTTTTGTGTGATTTTCATTATGTACGCAAGTAAACAATTTTGTGCCTTGCTCTGTGCAGGTTGGTTCTTTTGTTGTAACGCCAACATTCCATTTATGCGCCGATGGGTTAACATCAATAGTCAAATCGTCTATTTGTTTACCATTGGTGTCAAACTTGTTATGGCAATAATCACATTGTTGGTAACCTTTTGTTCCTGTCGTCGAACAGGTTGCAGGCACGTCGGGTGTCCATCCCCCAAATTTATGCGCTGAAGGGTTAATATCAATAGTCAAATCGTCTATTTGTTTACCATTGATGTCAAACTTGTTATGGCAGTAATCACATTGTTGGTAACCTTTTGTTCCTGTCGTCGAACAGGTTGCAGGCACTTCATCTACCCATTCGCCCAACTCATGAGCATTAGGATCAATTTTGATTACCAAATCATAATAGTTAACCGGCTGCTTAAACATATTAAAATATTCTCCGCATGTTTCACACTGATAATGCCCCTTTAAACCCGTTGCCGAACAGGTTGCGGGCGTAATGCCAACATAATCACCGTAAGTATGAGTGTGTTCGGATTGGTTTCCACCGTTTCCACCTTGCTCTGTCTGCGTGCCGCCGTTGCCCGAATTTGCAGCAGGCTTATCATCGCACGCAGCTAAACACAACGCGCAGCACAGGGCGGCAACCACAGTCAACAACAAAATTAACAGCTTTTTCTTCATGGTATCTCCTTTTGTGCGGTAAAAAAATAAGGTGTGCTCCCGAAAGAGCACACCGCACGGTATCTCTTACGGTTACCACACCTTCAATACAATATTCGTCAGCCGAAATTTTTAATATCAAAAGAGATACACAATGCCATATTGTGTATTTTGGCTGACAATATGCACAGAGCAAAACTGCTCTACGATTTGTATTGAAAATGTGGTAGCTAAAATATACCACACGACAGAAAAATTGTCAAGAATTGGCTTGAATTTATATATCCAAAATATATAAAGCGGACGCAAAATTTTTTGCGCCCGACTTTTGGTTTTTTAATAATAAATTATTTGGCAATCTTGTTTAAAATGCGTTCCAAGGCGTATTTGCCGTGCTCGTAAGTGAGCCCGCCCTGAAAATATGCAATGTAAGGCGGCTTTACGGGACCGTCTGCCGAAAGTTCGATCGAAGCCCCCGCAACAAACGTGCCCGCCGCCATTATGATTTTATCGTCATAGCCCGGCATATCCCACGGTTCGCAGGTTACAAAACTGTCCACGGGCGAAGCGTACTGCACCTCGCGGATGAAATTCACCATCTTTTCCGCGCTGTCAAACTCAATTGCTCTTGTAATGTCGTACGGAATTTTATCGATTGCGGGGTAATTTATATATCCGAGCTCCCCCATCGCCATGCCGATAAGCAACGAACACTTGAGGGCCTGCGCCACGGTGTGCGGAGCCATAAACAGCCCCTGATAAAAATATTGATAGCCGCCCGCATACGAACCGACTTCAAGCCCTATCGAAGGCGCGGTGAGCCTTTTGCCGATCAAATCTATATATTTTTGCTTGCCGCATATATAGCCGCCCGTGGGCGCAAGCCCGCCGCCCGCGTTTTTTATGAGCGAACCGACAATTATATCCGCGCCGACTTCCGTCGGCTCCTGCTTTTCAACAAATTCGCCGTAGCAATTATCCACAAAAATACAGCCCTCAAAGTCAAGGGAGCGGACAAACTTGCAGATTTCACTTATTTCTTCGCAGGAAAAAGCGTCCCTGAGCTCATAGCCGCGCGAACGCTGGATATACACAACCTTTACATTATTATTTAATTTAGATTTTACGGAATCAAAATCGATTTTATCGTTTTTCAGTTCGCAATACTCGAATTTAACGCCAAAATCTTTTAAGGATCCGTTGTTTTCACCGAAAATTACTCCTCTTATAGTGTCATAAGGCATGCCGCTTACGCATAAAAGTGTGTCTCCCGGACGGAGAAGTCCGAAAAGTGCAACCGTAAGAGAGTGTGTACCCGACAAAAGGTGCGGCGACGCTATTCCGGCTTCCGCCCCGAAAGATTTTGCATACAGCTTTCCGAGAGTGTCTCTGCCCTCGTCGTCATAGCCGTAGCCCGTAGAGCCGTTGAAATGCCGCAGCGCAACCTTATTTTCTTCGAACGCCTGTAAAACCTTTACCTGATTATAATAGGCGACGTCGTCGACATATTCAAATTTATCTTTTAATTTAACTTCACATTCTTTGATAAAGTTTTTAGCGTTCATTTAGCATCTCCACTATCCTTTCAGCCATTGTGCATTCTGGCTCTAACCACTGAATGTTCGGCAATTTTTTAAAAAAAGTTATCTGCCTCTTTGCATAATGACGGGTATTTAACTTGATTATGTCACGCATAGTACTCTCATTATCGCCGCTTTTTAGGCAATTTACCACTTCTTTATAGCCAATCGCCTGCATACATTGACAATTTTCGCCAATTCCGCGATTCAACAAATTTTTAACTTCTTCAACAAGCCCGCGTTCAAACATCTCGTCCACGCGTCTGTCTATGCGGCGATACAGCTCCTCCCTCGGATAATTCACAGCCACTGCAAGATATTCGTATTTTGGAATAAGCGCGTCGTGCTGCGCGGATTTTTTTATGCCGCTCAATTCATAAATTTCCAGTGCGCGGATAACTCTTTTGGTGTCGTTGACGTGCAATTTTTTTGCCGTTTCCACGTCCACTTCCGTCAAAAGCGCATATAAATACTCTTTGCCTTTTTCTTCAAGCAAACGGTTATATTTATCTCTTATATTTTTGTCCGCGCCTGCGTTGCCGTAAGCAAAGTCAAACAGCAGCGAATTAATATAAAAACCCGTGCCGCCGCAAATTATGGGTGTTTTGCCTTCGGATATAAGTCTTAGTATAAGCGGCGTTGCCCTTTCCTCATAATCAAACACGCTGAATTCTTCGTCCGGTTCAACTATGTCTATCATATGATGGACAATTCCGCCGCGCTCGGAGAGCGTTGGCTTTGCGGTACCTATATCCAGCCCCCTATATATGAGTTGCGAATCGGCAGAAATTATCTCGGTATTCAATTTTTGCGCGCATTGCACGGCAAGCGACGTTTTTCCCGACGCCGTAGCCCCGCAAATTATCAAAAGCCTTGCCAAATTATACAATCCTTTTGAACATTTTTTCAATTTCCGTCTTTGACAGCGACACGCAAACGGGTCTGCCGTGCGGGCACTTAAGCGCAACGTTGCCGTCCATCAATTTTATCAGATATTTAACTTCCTGCTCCGTTAGTATCTCCCCGCCCTTTATTGCGTGCTTGCATGCTGTGGAGGCCAACTTATCCTTTAACATCTCCTCAAGCGTTATTTCGTCGTAGCTTCCGATCTGCGCCAAAACTTCATCAAAGAATTCGTTTATTTTTATGTCCTTTAAATCGGCCGGTACTTCGGTTATTCTGTACGTATTCAGCCCGTGGTGCAAAATTGTAAAGCCCAAATCCTGTATAACGTTGAAATTCTTTTCCATAAATTGAAATTCCAGGGCGTTTACGTGGAAGTCATAGGGCAACAAAAGCGGTTGCTTAACAATTTTGCGCCGTTTTAATTTGTTTTTTAATTTATCGAAAAGTATTCTTTCGTGCGCGGCGTGCTGGTCGATAATATATACGGTGTCGCGGTATTCATACATAAGATAAGTATTGAACAGCGCGCCACAATATTTGCAGGTTTCGTAGTCAATCCTTGCCTGTTTGCGCTCAAAATATCTCTTTTCAATCTCCTTTGCTTCTTCAAGATAGGGATTTATCTCCAGCGCGCTGTCTCCAACATACAAATTGTCGTCCTGCGGCGTCGTATCATATCTGAAGTCCGCTCCGTAAAATGTGGCAAGCGACAAATCTCTTTCGGGATCAAAGGGTCTATCTTCCTTTTCGGGTTCGGGTTGGGCGGGGCCATCGTCAAGCAACTTGACATCTTCGGGGAAAATAGTTGACTGTGAAGGCTTGTATTTATCTATTATTTCCTGCGGCACAAACGGCTCGTCCTCGGCGTACACTTTATTCACATTTTCCGATTTCGCGGTCGACGTGGATTTTATTTGAGGCACTCTGGCATAATCTGCAACAAAATCCATCGCGCTCGGCGTGCCGTCCAAAACGGCCGAAACAACCTTGTACACAACGCCAAATATAAATTTATTATCCACAAACCGCACGTCGGCTTTGTTGGGATGCACGTTTACATCAACAAGGTCGGCGGGCATGTCTATATGGAGGACATAAAACGGGAACTGCCTTTTCATCACATAGCTTGAATATGCGTTGGATATTGCAATGGCGATAGTATTGTTTACAATGTATCTGCCGTTTAAAAAGATGCTTTGATAACTTTTATTCGGCTTGAAAAAATTTTGGTTCCCGATAAAACCATATATATGAATATCGTCTTTAAGCGCGTCGAGCTTTATGCACTGCGGCAACACTTTTGCCCCATAAACCTGCGCAATCGACTCTTCGAGCCCGCCGCCGAAAGACTGCAGCGTGAGTTTGCCGTCTGTAAAATATTTAAAACAAATTTTGGGCTTTGCAAGAATGAATCTCGTCACAAAACTCGTTATGTCCGTCTCTTCCTTTTTGTAGGGCTTTAAAAATTTGGCGCGCACGGGAGTATTATAAAACAGATCGCGCACGGTAATTATTGTCCCCTTTTCAAGCGCCGCCTGCTGCACATTGCCGATATTGCCCCCTTCGCACTCAATTTTATACGCAGGATTGCCATCGGTCACGGAAATTATCTCCGTTTTGGAAATGGCCGCAATGCTTGCAAGGGCCTCTCCCCTGAAACCGAGAGTTGTAATATTGTCAAGATCGTTCACTCCCGCGATCTTACTTGTCGCATGGGGCAAAAAGGCGGCGGGCAAGTCGTCTTTATAAATCCCCGAGCCGTTATCCACAACCCTTATAAGCTGTTTGCCGCCCTTTTCTATGTATATTTCAATTTCCGTTGCGCCCGCGTCGATGCTGTTTTCAACAAGTTCTTTCACCGCGGAGTAGGGCCTGTCCACCACCTCGCCCGCAGCTATTCTGTTGTAAACTCTTTCCGAAAGTATATTAATTTTCTTCATCTTTTACCTTTTCCACCAAATCGCCCACAAGCAAAAACGCCTGCATGGGAGAAAGATTATTCATATCAACTTCACGTAAAATTTTTACAATCTCGCTGTCGCTATCGGGCTGCGGCTCGTCTTCATTATTTTCCACTTTGGCCGAATCGCCCTTTTCGACTAACCGCAATATCTGTTTTGCTCTATCGGTAACGACTTTGGGGATGCCTGCAAGCGCCGCAACCTCAATGCCGAAACTTCTGTTAGCGCCTCCGCGCATGATTTTTCGCAAAAATATTATTCCGCCATTCAGTTCTTTTACGGCAATTTTATAGTTTTTTACGCCATCTAAGCTGTTTTCAAGTTCCGTAAGCTCGTGATAATGGGTGGCAAACATCGTTTTTGCACCTATTTTGCAGGTCAAGTGCTCGATAACCGCCCATGCAATGCTCAAGCCGTCATAAGTACTGGTGCCCCGCCCCACTTCGTCGAGAATCAGCAAGCTGCACGGCGTTGCATTATTGATTATTGTTGCAACCTCTATCATCTCAACCATAAACGTGCTTTGGTCGGATATCAGGTTATCGCTCGCCCCCACGCGGGTAAACACGCGGTCAATAAGCGGAATTCGGGCCGATTTTGCAGGGACAAAACACCCCATATGCGCCATTATTGCAATTATAGCGGTCTGCCGCATGTATGTGCTCTTGCCCGCCATATTGGGTCCCGTGATGATTGCCGTGCGGTTTTCACCCCTGTCGAGGAGAGTATCGTTGGGAATAAATCTCTCCTTTGATATCACTTCAACCACGGGGTGCCGCCCCTCTTTTATTACAAGCGGCTCATTCTCGTCCACGATTTGCGGCCGCACATATCTGTTGGACTTTGCCAGATCCGCAAAGGCAACTATCATATCCAGCAAGGCAACCGCGGAAGCAATATTTTTTAAGTTGTCAATATTTTGGGTCAATATCTGCTTTATCTTTTCAAAGATTTCCGCTTCGAGCTTAACCGCCTTGTCATCGCTAGTCAAAATCTTTTCTTCAAGTTCTGCCAGCTCGTCGGTGGTGTACCGCTCGGCGTTTGCAAGCGTTTGCCTCCGCCGATAATTCAGCGGAACTTTTTCTTTAAACGACTTGGTTACTTCGATATAATATCCAAAGACCCTGTTGAAACCTATCCTGAGATTTCTGATGCCCGTGGCGTCCCTCTCGCGCGATTCCATGGCTTCAAGCATCTGCTTCCCCTTGACCTTAACAGAACGGAGTTCGTCAAGTTGCGCGTTGAACCCATTTTTGATATATCCGTGCTCCCTATCGTATCCGTCGGTCTTTTTAGCGTCCGGGGGCGGCAGCTCTATTGCGTTTTCAAGCAATTTGGCTATAGGGGATAAATCAACCAAATCCGCGCAGATTTTTTTAATGATAGGCGAACCGAAACCCGCAAGCTGGAATTTAATGTTAGGAACAACGTTCAGCGACGCCGCCAACGCAAGGCAATCCCTTGGCATAATATTGCCGTTGCTGATTTTCCCCGCGATCCGCTCAATATCCTTGATATCTTTAAGCAGTTCCTGAATAGCGATTCTGATTACCGTAGCTTCATATAATTCCGAAACGCCGTCAAGCCTGAAATTTATATCGTCTATGTTATGCAACGGATAAAGTATCGCGTTTTTTAAAAGTCTGGCCCCCATTCCCGTTTTGGTTTTATCCAAAAGCCATAACAGCGAACCGTATTTGCCGCCGTTGCCGAGAGTTTTTGTAATTTCAAGATTGTTCAAAGCAACGACGTCAAGCTGCAAATAGCTCTCCGCAACAACGTATTTTACGTTGTCTATATTCTTCAATGCGTGCTTTTGCGTCTCTTTTAAATATTCGATGAGCGCTCCCGCCGCCGATATCGCACTTTTTTTACCGCATATAGAATATGATGCGAGCGAGTTGACCTGAAATTGTGCCAAAAGAGTGCGTTCCGCCGCAGAGTATCCAAAAGCCCACGCGGGATAATTTGAAAAATGAGGCAATGCGCCCGAATTTACTTCGCGCAGATTTTTAACCTCAAACAGCATTTCGTCGTTGCAGATAATTTCCTTAACGTCAAGTTTTATCATTTGCGTCAGGCACTTTTTAACGCCGTCCCCGAGATATTCGGTGGCGGTAAGTTCGCCCGTGGTTATATCTGCCCAAGCCAGCGCAACATTGTCGCCCTCCTTATAGGCGCAACAGATAAAATTGTTGGTTTTTTCGTTTAGACCGCTGTCGGACGTCAGCGTGCCCGCCGTAACCACCCTTACGACGTCGCGGGCAACCATTCCCTTTGCCGTGGACGGATCTTCAAGCTGTTCGCAAATGGCAACCTTTTCCCCGCAAGCAACAAGTTTTTCAATGTAGGCGTCAACGGCATGATAGGGAACGCCGCACATTGGCGCCCTCTTTTCAAGTCCGCAGTCCCTCCCGGTAAGCGTTAAATCGAGAATTTTGGAAGCCTTTACGGCATCGTCGAAAAACATCTCGTAAAAATCGCCAAGACGGTAAAAAATCAAGCAGTCTTTATACTTATCCTTTATGGATAAATAATGTTGCATCATTTGTGAAAGCGCCATATTTTAATCCTTAACTATATTGCCGACAAGAGAAATTCCGTTCGCCGACTGTATTTTAATATTTAAAAATTCTCCGATAACGTTTGACGGGCTTGCAAAATACGCCATTCTGCCATACTCGTCTCTGCCGAGATATAAATTCTTTTTGTCGTCATAATCTTCGCAAAGAACCTCCACCGTTCGCCCTACATATTTGGAAGATTGCTCACGGGTGTTGGAGTTTACAAGCTCTACAAGCCGCATAATTCTGCTTTTTGATACGTCTTCGGGAATTTGATTGTCCATTTTTGCGGCCACCGTTCCTTCCCGCGGCGAATAAACAAACGTAAACGCAGAGGAAAATCCTACTTCCCGCACAAGGCTTAAGGTATCCTCAAAGTCCTCCTCGGTTTCACCGGGGAATCCGACAATCAAATCCGTGGTCACGGCGCAATCGGGAATATATTTTTTTAAAAGTTCGATTTTTTTCAAATAATCTTCGCGGGTGTAACGCCTGTTCATGGCTTTGAGAATGGCGTTTGAGCCGCTTTGAACGGGCAAATGCACGTCGTTACATATTTTGTTGTTGGCGGCGATGACTTTTACGAGATCTTCCGAAAAATCTTTCGGATGGCTCGTCATAAAGCGCAGACGGAACTTCCCGTCGATATCTGCCACCCTCTGCAAAAGCTCGGGGAACGTTATATCGTCCGTATTGTTGGCATAGGAATTTACGTTTTGCCCCAAAAGAGTAATCTCCTTATAGCCCTCCGCAATAAGCGCCTTTGCCTCGGCAATTATATTTTCGGAGCGCCTGCTCCTCTCGCGCCCTCTGACGTACGGTACTATGCAATAGCTGCAAAAATTATTGCAGCCGTATGTAATATTTATCCATGCGTTGGGATAGCTCGTGCGGAGGGGCGCGTCGCCTTCGCAGATCTCCCCTTCGCTTTCCTCAATCTCGATTACTGCCTTTTTGCTTTTTTGTTTTTTCAATATCAATTCTTCAAGACTGTTAAGGTTATGCGTGCCGAAAATAATGTCCACATAGGGGAATTTTTTATGTAAAATATCGGCCTTTCCTATCTGCTGCGTCAAACAGCCGCCGACGGCAATAATCATATCTTTCTTTTTTGCCTTAAGTTTTTTTAGCATGCCTATATTTCCATAGGCATGATTTTCGGCGTTTTCGCGTATGCAACATGTGTTGAACACCGCAATATCTGCGTCCTCGATTTTTTCGCATGCACGGTAGCCGAGTCCCGCCAAAATGCCCGCTATTTTTTCCGATTCGTGCACGTTCATCTGGCAACCGTAGGTTGTAATGTAATAAAATTTATCCATAATTATTCTATACCGAATTAATTATACATTTTTTTCGGCAGTTTTTCAAACAAATAAGCAAGATTTATTTAATTTTATAAATACTATTTATAAATGTTAAAAATTCTAAAAATCGCCGCGGTCACTGCGGCGTGTATAGCCGTTATGGCGGTTGCGTGCGTACTGTCATATTTTATAATAACCAAAGACGCTGTTTTGGACAAAAGCAAACTGACAACAACGCAGCAAAGCATTACTATATACGATAAAAACGGCGATGAAATTGTAAGCGCATACCAAAAAAACAACAGAAAAGCGATAAAACTTGCTCAGTTGCCAAAGGATACGGTCAATGCCTTTATAGCCTCCGAGGACAGAAATTTTTACTCGCACCACGGTCTGAATTACAAGCGGATGCTGAAGGCGGCATATAAAAACGTTCTCTCCCGATCCTTTAAAGAAGGTGCGTCCACAATCAGCCAGCAGTTAATCAAAAACACGCATCTGTCGGGCGATAAAACCATAAGCAGAAAATTGAAAGAAATCAGGTTGACCAAAAAGCTCGAAAAGCATTACTCGAAAGACAAAATTTTGGAAATGTACCTGAACACTATTTATTTCGGGCATAACTGCTACGGGCTGCAAAGCGCCGCCGAATTTTATTTCGGCAAAAATGCCGAAACCTTAACAACGGAAGAAAGCGCGGTGCTTGCGGGACTTTTAATCTCGCCCAACAACTACTCCCCCTTCAAGCATCCCGAAAAAAGTCTGACACGGAGAAACGTTGTACTAAAAGCGATGCGCGATTGCAAATTTATAAGCGACGCACGGTATAGTCAGTGCCTCGCCGAGCCGTTGAATGTAAGTCAAAACAACAATTCCGGTTACGGTGATGAATATATAAACGCGGTATTCGATGAACTCGAAGCAGCCGAACTGAACTTTTATAATATCAGCTCGGGTTGTAAAATATATACCAATCTGCAGCCGGAATTGCAGGATTTGATTGAAAAAACGGACTATCCTTGCGACAACGCCATTATTGTTACCACCTCCGACAACGAGGTAGCCGCATACAAAAGTACAATCGGCGATTCCAAACGGCAACCCGGCTCCACCATCAAGCCTTTGGCCGTGTATGCGCCCGCCATTGAGGAAAAATTGATAAATCCCTACACCAAAATTCTCGACGACAAAATCGACTTTAACGGCTATTCGCCGTCCAACAACGACAACCGCTATCACGGCTATATTTCGGCAACCGAATGTCTGGCGCGCAGTTACAATATCCCCGCGGTAAAAATTTTAAATTCTCTTACGGTGGACAAGGCCGAAAAATACTTAAATAAAATGAACATCAAACTCGAGGAAAGCGAGAAAAACCTGTCGCTTGCCTTGGGCGGAATGACGCACGGCTTTTCGATAAAACAGATTGCCGATTGCTACAATCAGTTTGCAAATTCTGGCATCTATGCCCCCTCAACGTTTATAAGAAAAATTGAAGATGAAAACGGAAAATTGATATACGAACCGAAAAAAGTAAAGTCCCGGGCGTTTTCGGAGGGAACCGCATCGCTAATCAACCAGATGCTGATTGAAACAGCCAAAAGCGGCACGGCAAAAATGTTAAGAAATTTACCTTACGACGTGGCCGCCAAAACGGGAACGTGCGGAGATAAAAGCGGAAATACGGACGCCTACTCCGTAGCATATACGAGCGAAAATTGCGTAGCCGTTTGGCTTGGCGACGGCACAAACAAAAAACTTGACATTACGGGCGGAAATCAAAGCTGTAAAATGGCACAGACAATTTTGAATAAACTCTACGCGGATAAGTCCCCCAAAAAGCTCGAAACGTCAAAGGGAACAAAGACGGTTAAAATAGACGCGGAATTATATTACGATTCAAACAAAATTGAAATTGCCGACGACATTTCGCCGCAGTTGAATTTGCTGCAAATCAAAACTTTGGAATCCAACATACCCGCAACAACCTCCACCAGATTTTCAACTCCTACAATATGCAAACCTGAAATCAAAGTGGAAAATAACAGCGTTTTTATTGATTTATGTCAGACAAAGTACTATTCATATATAGTTAAACGCGCCAATAGCGGTATAAAAACTACAATTTATGATGGCAAATGGAAAAAATCAATAACCGATTCTCCGCCCGACGGAACATACCTGTACTCCGTTTGCCCCTACTATTTTGACGGAACGGCAAGGCATTTCGGCAAAGAAATAAACGTCGGACCCATATTTATTTCATCGAATAAACAGCAACCCCAAATAAAAATCCCGCATATCATAAATGGGGATTGGTACAATATATAAAAAGCGTGCAAATTGCACGCTTATATTTTTATAGGTTATATGTTTCAATCGATTTAAAGGCTTCCTCTATTAAAGACTCAACATCGAGTTTTGCTTCCTCGTTCAATACGTCCTGCACCGTCGGCCTTATAACCGGGTGTTTGGGCAGGAATACTGTGCAACAATCCTCGTAAGGCTGTATCGATATTTCAAATGCCCCCATCGCTCTGCTGCGCTCTATAATCTCATCTTTATCAAATCCGCAAAGCGGCCGTAAGACGGGCAGCTTGCCGATAACGTCGTTCGAAGTGGTTATTCCCTCTATCGTCTGGCTGGCAACTTGCCCCAAACTCTCCCCTGTAATTATGCATTGTGCGCCAGTTTTTATGGCGAGCCGCTCGGCAATCCGCATCATAAAGCGCCTCAGAATGGTAACCATATAGTCGCCGTTACATTTTTTATGAATTTCCTCCTGAATGTGCGTTACGGAAACTATGTGCAATTTTGTCCCGCAGGAATACTGCGAAAGCACCTTTGCAAGTTCAATTACCTTGTCGCGCGCCTGTAAGTTTGTATATGGATAGCTGTGGAAATGTACACATTCGATATTCATTCCCCGCTTTGCAATCATGTGCCCCGCCACAGGGCTGTCAATTCCGCCCGAGATAAGCAACAGCCCCTTGCCGGCAGTACCTACGGGCATGCCACCCGCGCCTTTAAAAAACTCATTGAAAACAAGCGTGCTGCCGTCCTCTCTCAAGTCAATTTGAATTGTGTGTTGGGGAGAATGAACGTCAACTTTCAGATTATGGTTTTCGGATAAAAGCCTGCCGCCTATTTCGGCGCTGATCTCCATTGAATTGAGCTTAAAACTTTTATCAGCCCTGTGAGTTTCAACCTTAAACGTACCGTTCATCGGGCCGACTGTTTTTGCTGCGCAGAAAATTGAGTCCATATCGGTGGGCACCTTGAGCGCGATACTCATGGAATGCACTCCGAATACCTTGCTCAGCTTTTGCAAAATGAGCTCCGATTGCGCTTCATCGAAGTTCTCTATAAGATACCTGCCGCTGCCGCGATGGATTTCATGCCTTATTCCCTTTAGCGATTTTTCAAGATTGATGCCGAAAACCCTCTCAAAATAGCCTCTGTTTTTGCCTTTAAGATGAATTTCGGAATATCTTATAATGATTACTTTTTCCATGTCAAAACATTATCTCTTTTCTGTTTTTTACTATCCTGTTCAAAATTTCAGCCGCCTGCCATACGTCTTCCCGAGTTGTTTCGGACGATAAACTAAGTCTTAACACGCCGTCGGCGATAGTTTCGCTTATACCGCAGGCGAGAATCACGCGCGAATATCTCTTTTTTTCGTTTGAGGAACATGCCGAACCCGTGCCGATTATAAGTCCGTTGTCGTCGGCCTCATGCAATACGGTTTCGCCGCGCAGCCCCTCAGCCGCCACGGTCAATATATATGGCGAATTATCGTACGGTGAAATTCTTGTAAAGAGCTCTTTGTCAAGTTTTTCCCACAGCAAGTCGTTCAATGTCCGCGTTTTGTTATAGCTGTCGGAAATGTTTGAATATTTTTTTAAGGCAGCAAACTCAAAATTTTTAATTCCGAACACGTTTTCCGTGCCGCTTCTCAATCCGCTTTCCTGCCCGCCGCCGTAAATGTAGGGTTTTATAACCAAATTTTTACGCTTAAAAAGGCCGCCAACTCCCTTGACGCCGCCTATTTTGTGCGCGCTTACAGAATATAAATCAATATTTTTCGTGAGCGCAAAAGGAATTTTGCCATAAGCCTGCACGCCGTCAGAATGAAAAAGCGCACGGGGATTTCTATCCTTAACCTTTTGTGCAATGACGGCTACGTCGTTGACCGCTCCCGTTTCGTTGTTGACGTGAATTACCGAAACAATCGAAGTTTTTTCGTCAATCAAGCTCAAAAGATTGTCAATATTTACGCTTCCGTCGCTGTTCAACGCGGCAAACCGCACGTCCATGCCGCGCTGCTTAAGTTCGTTGGCCGCATTGAAAACCGCAGAATGTTCGCCGAGCGTAGTCACTATATTCCCGCGCTTGCCTCCGCAAAATACGGCCTGATTGTCTGCCTCGGAACCGCAAGAAGTAAATATCAAATCAAAATTTCCGCATGCGGCAACCGTGGCGAGAATATTCTTTTTTGCCTCGCGGAGCCCAAGTTGGATATTATAGCCCTCGGCATATAGGGCCGAAGGATTATAATAGTTTTCGCTGAGATATTTTTCGGCCCGTTGCAGGCACTCGACGTCGGGCTTGGTTGTTGCCGCGTTATCTAAATAAATCATTAAATTTCTATCGTACCCTCAAATGACAGTTTGGCCATGCCGTCCAAATCCACGTGGCCGTCCGCATGATAATTCACAAAAAGGTCGCCGCCTTTCAATTTTACGGTAATTGCGTTATCCTTTATGCAGTAGCCGTTCTCCACCGCAGCCACGGCAACCGCAGCTGCCGCAGTTCCGCAGGCCAGTGTTTCTCCGCTTCTTTTTTCCCACACGCGCATCTTTAAGGTCAAATTATTTACTACGCGCACACATTCGATATAGTCGCCGTCTTTTATAACGCCCGCCGCGGTGAGAGATTGTCCTATATTTTCAAAATCCACGTCATCCACTTTGTCGCAAAAAACAACCAAATGCCGATTCCCGAAGTCAACCTCGGTTATCCCGTAAAAACCGCTGCGCTCGCCAATCAAGTCCTTGCAACTATCCGGAACGGCTATTTCTCCCTGCCTTTTAATTGCAGGCACGCCCAAATTCATCGACACCGAACTTGCCTTACCGTTAAACGAATTGACCGTAAGAGTTTTCACGCCGTTGCAAGTTTCTACCGTAATTGTATCGGAACTTATCATCCCGTTATCAAACAAATATTTTGCAACGCATCTCACGGGATTTGCCGCAAGCCCCCCGTCGCTGCCGTCACGGTTAAAGACACGCACCTTTGCGTCGGCAACGCCAGAATTTTCCATCATCACGATGCCGTCGCCGCCGATAGCGTAATGTCTGTCGGAAAAATTGATAGCAAGCGATTCGGGACAGGTTATAGCGTTATCCATATTATTAAAGAAAATATAATCGTTGCCGCAACTGTGCATCTTGCAAAATTTGAGCTTCAGCTTTTCCTTTCGCAAATTATTTATATCTACAAGCTCGGTATTAAACTGCGTATATCTTCCAGCAATAACGTCGGCAAGCGCGTTAGTTGTGTCCAGCGAAGTCAAAACGGTTATGCCGAGCAATATTGCATGGTGATGAAGACTCATATAGTTGGTTATCGATTCCAAATCGGTTTTGCCTGTGTAAACTATATAGTCGATTTTGCCTTCGTCCATGAGTTTGAAAATTTCATCGTTTGTGGACAACCTCGCCACGTCGGTACATTCAAGACCTATACTTCTTATTACTTTTGCCGTTCCTTTTGTGGCATATAAAGTCAGTCCGAGGTCGGCAAATTTTTTAACGATATTGACTATCTCGAACTTGTCCTGGTCATTTATGGTAAAGTAGATGCCCGAAGGATGCTGCTTGTCCGGATGTTGCATATTGAAACCGGCCGATACAAGCCCCTTAAACAACGCTTCCTCTATAGTTTTACCTATACCGAGAACCTCCCCCGTAGACTTCATCTCGGGGCCGAGCTGAGAGTTTACGTTGTTCAGCTTTTCAAAGGAAAATACAGGCACCTTGACGGCAACATAGGGCGATGAAGGATAAAGCCCTGTGCCGTAACCGAGCTTTTTCAACTTCGCCCCCATCAAAATCCGCGTTGCCAAATCCACCATGGGCACGCCCGTAACTTTTGAAATATAGGGGATCGTGCGCGAAGCCCTGGGGTTTACCTCAATCACGTATAGCTGGTTGCGGTAAATTAAATATTGGATATTTATCAACCCCTTGGTCTTTAAGGCGACGGCGAGCTTGGTTGAAATATCAACCACTTTTTTAAGCATCGCGTCGCTAAGATTGTACGGGGGATAAACGGCTATAGAATCGCCGCTGTGAACGCCCGCGCGCTCAATGTGCTGCATTATTCCGGGGATCAAAACGTCAACCCCGTCCGAAATTGCGTCTACTTCCAGCTCGGTGCCCATCAGATATTTATCGCACAAAACAGGATTTTCGATCTTTTGGGCAAGAATCACGTCCATATACCTTTCGATATCGTTTTGCGTAAAGGCAATGGTCATATTCTGCCCGCCTATCACATACGAGGGCCTCAAAAGCACGGGATAACCCAACGTTTCGGCCGCACGAACGGCTTCTTCCTTTGTCATAACCGTAAGACCCTTGGGTCTGGCTATGTCAAACTGCTCCAGAAGTTCGTCAAATCTTTCCCTGTCCTCGGCCAAATCCACGCTGTCGGCGGGCGTTCCGAGAATCCGCACGCCCTTTTTATCGAGATATCCGCACAGTTTTATTGCCGTCTGTCCGCCGAACGTTATAACAACGCCGTACGGTTTTTCAATGTCGATGACGTTTTGCACGTCTTCGGGGGTCAGCGCCTCAAAATACAATCTGTCGGCAGTATCAAAATCGGTTGAAACTGTTTCGGGATTATTATTTATTATGATAACTTCATATCCCAAACGTTTAAGAGCCCAAACGCAATGGACGGACGAATAGTCAAACTCAATGCCCTGCCCTATTCTTATCGGTCCCGAGCCGATAACGATAACCCGCTTTTTTGTGCTTCTTACAACAAAAGGTTTGGCCTCGTCGTGGCCTATCTCATCATAAGTCGAATAAAAATACGGGGTCTGCGCGGCGAATTCTGCGCCGCAGGTATCTACCATTTTAAATACGGCGTTGCGGTGCGCGGGCAATTTATGGCCTGAAAGTTTTTCAAGCTCGACGTCGGGATAACCCATTTTTTTGCCCTGCAAGTATTGCCCGCGAGTAAGCTGCTTGCCGCTTATTTCCAACTCATAATCAGCAAGATTTTTCAGTTTATGCAAAAACCATCTGTCGATTTTAGTTATTTTATATATTTCATCTATGCAAAAGCCGCGCTTTATCGCTTGATATACAACAAACAATCTTTCGTCGGTCAGCTCGTGCAACTTTGACATTATCTCACTGTCAGTAAGCTCGGCCATTTTGGGCATATTCAGCGTACCGACGGAAATCTCCGCGCCGCGCACCGCCTTCATTATGGCCATTTCAAAACTTGTGCCTATGGCCATAACTTCGCCCGTAGCCTTCATTCTTGTGCCGAGGTCGCGCTTGGCATATAAAAATTTATCAAAGGGCCATTTGGGGAGCTTTACAACCACATAGTCGAGCGTAGGCTCAAAGCAGGCATAAGTTTTGCCCGTAACGTCATTTTTGATCTCATCCAACGTGTAGCCGAGCGCAATTTTTGTTGCAACTTTTGCTATGGGATAACCCGTGGCCTTAGATGCCAGCGCGGACGACCGAGACACCCTTGGATTGACTTCGATTACCGAATATTCAAACGAATCGGGATTGAGCGCAAACTGGCAGTTGCAACCCCCTTCGATTTTCAATTCGGAGATTATTTTAAGCGAGGCGGTGCGCAGCATCTGGTATTCCTTGTCGGAAAGCGTTACCGCAGGCGCAATAACGATGGAGTCGCCGGTGTGGATACCTACGGGGTCAAAATTTTCCATTGAGCACACCGTTAAAACGTTACCCGCACTGTCGCGCAAAACCTCAAACTCTATCTCTTTCCATCCGCCTATGTACTTCTCTATCAGCACCTGCGTTATAGGAGACAACATAAGCCCGTTGTGGGCTATCAGCCTCAGCTCTTCCACATCCTTTGCAACGCCGCCGCCCGCGCCGCCGAGCGTATATGCGGGGCGGACTATAACGGGATAGCCGATTTTTTCGGCAATGGTAACACATTCGTCAACCGAATATGCAATATCGGAGGGCACTACGGGCTGGTTTATCTTCTGCATGGTCTCCTTAAAGAGTTCCCTGTCCTCTGCCCTGTCTATCGATTCAAGATTGACGCCTATGAGCTTAACGCCGTACTCATCCAAAAAACCGCACTTCGCCAGCTGGCAGCCGAGAGTCAAACCAGTTTGCCCGCCGAGCGACGCCAAAAGGCTGTCCGGCCGCTCTTTGATAATAATCCGCTTTAAGGTGTCGATTGTGAGCGGCTCGAGATAGATTTCGTCTGCAAGCGCGCGGTCCGTCATTATGGTAGCCGGGTTTGAATTGCAAAGCACGACGTTCATTCCTGCGTCTTTAAGCACGCGGCATGCCTGCGCGCCGGCATAGTCAAACTCCGCCGCCTGCCCTATGACTATGGGTCCCGAACCTATTACAAGAACCTTTTTGATATCTTCTCTTTTAGGCATTGCGCTTGCTCTCCTTTATACAGGATATAAATTTGTCGAAAAGAAATGAGGCATCCTGCGGTCCGCCGCAAGCCTCTGGGTGAAACTGGACGGTGTATGCGTTCAGTTCGGGATAGTCAAACCCCTCGCACGTATTGTCGTTGGCATTGACATAGGACAGCCTGCCGCAAGGCACGCTTGCCGCAACAACCTCATATCCGTGGTTTTGGCTTGAAATATATACCCTGCCCGTCTCAACGTTTTTAACGGGTTGGTTTGCCCCTCTGTGGCCGTACTTCATCTTTTTGGTTTTTCCGCCCATGGCAAGCGCAAACAATTGATGTCCGAGGCAGATGCCGAAAATCGGAAGTTTGCCCGCCAGTTTTTTGATATTTTCAATTATCCCGATATTTTCGGCGGGGTCCCCGGGGCCATTCGTAAGCATAAGCCCGTCGGGATTCAAAGCCAAAATCTCTTCCGCGCTATAAAATGAGGGTGTTTTTATGCAATAACAGCCGCGCTTTACAAGTTCTCTTATAATATTGTCCTTGGCGCCGAAATCCCAGACAACGACCCGATATCCGTCGGGGTTGCCGAAGTATTCCACGCCGCCGCAAGTTACGCTGCGGACGGCGTCCTTTATTGTAAATGAGTTTAACCCGTCAAAGTCCACAAGCGGCTTTGACGTGATCGCCGCATTCATCACGCCGGCTTCCCTCACTATTTTTGTCAGCTCGCGCGTATCTATATCGTAAAGCCCGATAATATTGTGATCTTTAAGATATTTATCAAGCGTTTCTTCGCATCTGAAATTGGACGGGCTGTCGCATTTTTCCCTGACTACATAGGCCGAAACCCACGGCTTTTTGCTTTCGCAGTCGGGCGCAATCATGCCGTAGTTGCCTATCAGCGGAAATGTTTGGGTGACAATCTGCCCGTAATAGCTCGGATCGGTCAAAGTTTCAATGTAACCGGTCATGCCCGTGGTAAATACAAGCTCGCCGACCGTTTCCCCTTCGGCGCCGAAGCGATATCCGACAAATTGTTTCCCGTTTTTAAGAGTTAAATATGCTTTTATTTTTTTCATAATACCCTTACTTCATTAATTTGACCATAACGGCCTTTTGCGCGTGCAACCTGTTTTCGGCTTCATCAAAAATTTCATTGGCATGAGCCTCGAACACGTCGGCGGTTATTTCCTCTCCGCGGTGGGCAGGCAAACAATGCATCACCATAACGTCGCCCTTGGCCAATTTGATATTTACGGAATTGATCTGATACCCTTTAAAATCATGTTCCCGCACGGCCTTTTCGCTCTCCATGCCCATAGAGGCCCACACGTCTGTATAGAGCACGTCCGCACCCGCGATCGCCTCGTCAACGCTTTCGGTTATTGTCAGTTTACCGTTATTGTGCGCCCACTCAACTATTTTTGCGTCGGGCTCGTACCCTTTTGGACAAGCTACAGCAATTTCCATGTTGAGCTTTACGGCCCCCGCAATCAAGCTGTTTGCCATATTATTGCCGTCGCCGACATAGGTCATTTTTAAGCCTTTAAAACTGCCCTTATATTCGCGTATCGTCATAAGATCTGCCAGCACCTGGCAGGGATGGGCATAGTCCGTCAAACCATTTATTACAGGTATTGAACCGTATTTTGCAAGATCTTCCACTTCTTTTTGGGCAAAAGTTCTTATCATTATACCGTCCAAATAGCGGGACAAAACGCGCGCAGTATCCTCGACGGGCTCGCCCCTGCCTATCTGCAGGTCGTGGCTCGACAAAAACAGCCCGTAGCCGCCGAGTTCATATATGCCCGTTTCGAACGACACGCGCGTTCGCGTAGACGATTTTTGAAAAATCATTCCGAGTTTTTTGCCTTTCAGGGAATTATTGGCTATCCCGTGGTTGCGCTCATACTTGAGCTGGTCTGCGAGATTGAGTATAGACAATATCTCCTCCCGCGATAAATCCTGTAATTTCAATAAATGTTTCACTGCGATATCACCTCGTTCAAAATTCTTAACGCTTCGTTCATCTCGTTTTTGGTTATATTCAACGGCGGCAAAAGCCGCACTTTGTTATGCGCCGTCAAAACTATAAGTCCCTTATCCAAGCACTTTTCCGCAATCTCGCGGGCGGGTCTATTCGTCTCGATTCCTATCATCAACCCCATTCCGCTCACTCTCTTAACATTTTTAATCAGCGAAATATGATTTTTTAAGTACGCGCCCTTGCCGCGGACTTCAAGCAAAAGGCTGTTATCGATTCTCCCGATAATGCTGACGGCGCCCGCGCATGCCACGGGATTTCCGCCGAATGTCGTGCCGTGGTCGCCTGCGGAAAGAGTATGCTCGCACTTATCAAACAGCATGCATGCTCCTATCGGAAGACCGCCGCCCAATCCCTTGGCCGTCGTAACTATATCGGGATGCAAATCATACGCTTCATACGCATACAAATAACCCGTTCTGCCGTTGCCACACTGAACCTCGTCGCAGATAAGCAAAATATCCCGTTCCTTGCAAAAACTCTCCAACTTTTTCAGCATGTTGCCGTCAAGCTCGTTTACGCCGCTTTCACCCTGCACCACTTCAACCATTATTGCGCAGGTCTTTTCGCTATACTGAGAAATAATGCTATGCAAGTCGGGCTCGGCGTATCTGAACCCCTCCAAAAACGGCCCGAAATACCTATGAAAAGCGTCTTGTCCGGTTGCCGTAAGCGTGGCCATAGTCCTTCCGTGAAAGGAGTCTTTCAGAGTAATTATTTCATACCGCCCTTCGCCGTATTTATCATAGGAATATTTGCGCGCAACTTTTATGGCACATTCGTTGGCTTCGGCGCCGCTGTTGCCGAAAAACACCTTTTTTGCGCCCGTTTTTTCACAAAGAAGTTTTGCAAGTTCCGTCTGCGGTTCGGAATAATAGAGGTTGCAGACGTGCTGAACTTTTTTGAGCTGCTCAACGACGGCATGCGTCCATTCTTCATCGTTGATCCCGAAGATATTTACACCTATGCCCGTTGCGCAATCTATATATTCTTTACCGTCGGAATCTATTATTTTGGCGCCGTGCCCCTCTTTTACGACGATATTAAACCGCGCGTACGTGTTTGCTATAAAATTTTTATCGTCGGAGATTATTTGCGATTTATCCATATACTGCCCTCCGTGCATTAAAATAAAGACTGATTTAAAAATAAATCAGTCAATTGATAAACATCGTGCCGCTACCTTGTTCAGACAAAATTTCAACCAAAATAGAATGGGCTACGCGTCCGTCGGTCATAAACACCTTGTTTACGCCGCGGCGGATCGCTTCTTTGCAACATTCGATTTTGGGAATCATGCCTCCGGATATTATTCCCTGCTTTACGAGCGCGGGGATATCGGATACATAAACTTTTTTGATAAGACTCGAAGGATCGTCCTTGTTTTCAAGCAATCCCTTTATGTCCGTCATCAATATGAGACTCTCCGCGCCGAGCGCGCCCGAGATAGCTGCGGCCGCGGTATCGGCGTTTACATTATATATATTGCCGTCATCGTCGTATCCGACTGTGGAAATTACGGGAATATATCCGAGATTAAGTAAATCGGTAATTACCGTGGTGTCAATTTCCACAACATTTCCGACGTATCCGAGTTTTTCGTCCTGTTTTTCACACTTAAGCATGTGCCCGTCCTGCCCGCAGAGCCCTACGGCCTTACCGCCGTTCCGCTCAAGCAAATCGACGAGCGTTTTATTGACTTTGCCTGCCAGCACCATGCGGACTATTTCGGCCGTCTCGGCGTCCGTATAACGCAGACCGTTTACAAACACCGACTCCTTGCCCATTTTTTCAATGGTTGCGGTAATTTCGGGCCCGCCGCCGTGAACAAGCACAACTTTGATTCCAAGCAAATTCAAAACGACCAAATCACGCATAACCGAACTCTTTAAAGAATCGTCGATCATTGCGTTGCCGCCGTATTTAACAACGAGAATCTTATTAAAATATTTTTTGATGTAGGGCATTGCCTCTATCAGAAAGGCCGCCTGCTCCTGCTTGTCCATTAAGTTCTGTAGTCTCCGTTAATCTTTACATAATCATAGGTAAGGTCGCACCCCCAGGCCGAAGCCGAGCACGAGCCAAGGTTTAAATTGACGTTAATTTTCACTTCGTCCTCGGAGAGTATCTTTTTTGCAAGCTCCTCGGAAAATTCAACGCCGTAACCCTGTCTGCATACGGGGAGGTTACCCTTTTTCGATTTGAAATCGACGTCGATTTTGAGCGGATCTATCCGTTCGCCCGAATATCCTATTGCGCAGAGCACCCTGCCCCAATTGGCGTCCGCACCAAACATCGCAGCTTTTACCAGCGACGATTTGATTACTGTTTTTGCCACAGTTTTGGCCATTTTTGCGGTTTTTGCGCCCTTTACGTTACATTCAATCAACTTTGTTGCACCCTCGCCGTCTTTGGCAATCATCTTGGATAGCTTTACGGTGCAATAGTGCAACGCCTTCACAAAGATTTTATAGGCTGCGTTGTCGCTATCAATAAGCGCGTTGCCCGCCAGACCGTTTGCAAGTATGCAACAGGTGTCGTTTGTGGATTGGTCCCCGTCCACGCTTATCATGTTGAAAGACGATTTTACGTCATTCGTAAGGGCAACCTGCAACATTGCGGGGGAAATTGCAACGTCGCTCGTAATAAAGATAAGATTTGTCGCCATATTGGGGCAAACCATACCTATGCCCTTGGCTATCGCGCCGATTCTGCACACCGCGCCGTCGATAATAAATTGCACCGCAACGCTCTTTTGCACGGTATCGGTGGTCATGATGGCTTCATTTGCGTCTGCGCTGTTATCGCCGAGCGCCGCATAGAGCTCATTTATACCGTCCGACATCGGCTTGATTTCAAGTTTTTGCCCGATCACGCCCGTTGACGCAACAATAACGTCGTCCGAGCTTATTCCGCTCACTTTTTCGACAAGCATGCACATGGCGTTCGCAATTTCAATGCCATCGGAATTGCAAGTGTTTGCGTTGCCGCTGTTGCAAATTATCGCCTGAGCGTAACCGTCAGCCAAATGCTCCTTGGTAACCTCGACGGGCGCGCCCTTGACGAGATTAGTAGTATAAACTCCCGCCGCTGCCGCCCTGACTTCGCTTACTATCAAGGCAAAATCTTTTTTTGCTTTATTCTTACGTATGCCGCAATGTATGCCGCCCGCTTTAAAACCTATCGGCGCGCAAACACCGCCCTTAATTTCATATAATCCCATCTTTAATCCAAAGAAACTCTTTCGTCAATGCCAAGCATTATATTCATGTTTTGTACAGCGGCGCCAGAAGCGCCCTTGCCGAGATTGTCGAATACGCTTGCAATAAATATTTGCTCGTCGCTACCGACGATATATATTTTCAAATAATTGGTTCCCGCCAAACTATTTGCCGCCAGATAGGCAGGAATTTCCGCTTCAGAGGGTATTTTAACATAGTTTTGTGTGGCATAGTACTCTGCAAAATACTCCCTTAAGGCACTTATTGTCAATTTTTTAGCCATTAGGCGGCCATATAGCGGCACCGTGACAGACATTCCGCTGTAATAGTCGCAGACCGCAGGCGTGAATATCGGGCTATGGATTAGCCCACATTCTCTTACCATTTCGGGAAGATGTTTGTGCGCAAGCCTAAGCGCATAATGCCGCGGGGCGTCATATTCCTTGCCCCTTTGCGGGTCATTATATGCGGCAATTCCCTTTTTTCCCGCACCGGAATATCCTGAAATTCCTTGGGCGACAAACGGATAGTCGGGTGCAACTATTCCGCCCTTCACAAGCGGCGCAACTATAGATATAAAGCCCGTTGCATAGCAGCCCGGATTGGAAACGCGCATGGCTTCGGCTATCTGCGCCCGCCTGACCTTGGACAGTTCGGGAAAGCCGTACACCCAGCCCTCCGCCGTTCTGTGCGCCGTTGACGCGTCGATAATTTTGACTTTTTGATTGCTCACCGCCGCAACCGCCTCTTTAGCCGCGTCGTCGGGCAAGCATAAAAAGCAGATATCCGCAGAATTGAGGCACTCTGTCCTTGCGCGCTTGTCTTTTCTCAGTTCTTCGGGCAAGGTAATAAGCTCGATATCTTTGCGCTTACCAAGCCTTTCATAAATCTCAAGCCCCGTCGTGCCTTCTTTGCCGTCAATAAAAACACTGAACATTACTTTATCTTTTTACTGTCGAGAAGGGCCTTGACTTTTATGGGCAGCCCGAACAAGTTTATAAATCCTTGCGAATCCATCTGGTTGTAGCAGTCGTCCTCGCCAAACGTTGCGATATCTTCGCTGTATAACGAATTGGGCGAAGTTATACCGGCGTTAAAGATATTTCCCTTATAAATTTTAAGTTTAACGTCGCCCGTTACGGTCTCCTGCGTTTTATCTACAAAGGCGTCCAACGCCTCGCGCAAGGGCGTAAACCATTGGCCGTTGTAAACCATTTCGCCGTACTTTATCCCTATCAGCTGCTTATAGTGCATCGTGTCTTTATCCAGACAGATTGATTCAAGCAACTCGTGTGCGACATAAAGTATCGTGCCGCCCGGAGTTTCATAAACTCCCCTGCTTTTCATTCCCACAAGCCTGTTTTCAACCATATCTACAAGGCCAACGCCGTTTGCGCCGCCAACTTCATTCAGCTTTTCAACCAGCGAAACGCTGTCCAGATTGACGCCGTCTATCGCGGTGGGCACGCCTTTTTCAAAATGAATCGTTATGTATGCGGGCTTGTCCGGCGCCTTCCAGGGAGAAACGCCAAGTTCAAGTATCTTGTCATAATCGGGCTCGTTTGCAGGATCCTCCAAGTCCAACCCCTCGTGGGACAGATGCCAAAGATTTTTGTCCTTTGAATAATTCGTTTCCCTGCTTATTTTCAAAGGAATATCGTGCGCTTCGGCATAATCTATCTCCTCGTCGCGGCTCTTTATATTCCAAATCCTCCACGGGGCGATGATCTGCATTTCTGGTGCAAAAGCCTTGATTGCAAGCTCAAATCTTACTTGGTCGTTCCCCTTGCCCGTGCAACCGTGGCAAATGGCGTCCGCGCCCTCCTTTTGGGCTATTTCAACGATCCTCTTGGCAATAACGGGGCGCGCAAACGATGTCCCGAGAAGATATTTGTTCTCGTACACGGCACCCGCTTTCATTGTGGGATAAATATAATCTTCTATAAATTCCTTTTTTAAATCGAGAATATAGAGCTTGGACGCGCCCGTTTTTTTGGCCTTTTCTTCCAGCCCGTCAAGCTCCGATTTTTGACCTACGTCACCCGATACCGCTATAACCTCGCAGCCGTCATAATTTTCTTTAAGCCACGGAATAATAATCGACGTATCCAGGCCGCCCGAATAGGCAAGAACAACTTTTTTTATCTTTTTTTCCATAAAAATACCTACACAAATTTTTTACTGTACAACTTTCTCTTTAAGCCTTATGCAATTATATATCATTGCATTATTTCAAGTCAAGCAAAAACGCGGTTCAATTTAATTTTTAATTAATTTATGTTTTGAATAAAAATTTATATTTTGCAATATAATGAATAAATATATTATAAAATGGGGCTGATTTGCATATTTATGATTTTTGACTCAATAGACCTGCGTAAGAAAATCATAATAGGAAAGTTTCTTTTTAAGTTCCCTGTAATCGGGCTCGTAATCCGATACAAGTTTCCAGAAAGCCTGCGAATGATTGTGGCACAGCACGTGGCACAGCTCATGGATAATTACATATCTGCGGACATCGGGCGGGAGCATAAATATCATAAAGTTAAAGTAAAGATTATTTTTTGAATCGCAGCAGCCCCACCTGCCCTTATATTTTTTAATGCCTATACTCGCAGGTTTTATCAGCATCATTTCGGATATTTCATTGACTTGCTTTAAAAAGGCGTCCGAACACTCCTTTTTGTAAAGCCCTTCGATATCGTCTATTTTTTTAATATATACCGCGTCGGCAGCCAATTCGGTTTTATCCGACATTATAAGAGGCAGCTTTTTGCCGTTGAAGTAAATGCTGCGGTGCTCAATCACGTCGTCGTTGCGCGCAAGTCTGACCGCATTGTTTTGGACAACCTTTTCAATCCATTCGGATTTTTCATCCAAAAACTTAATAATGTCGGCTTTTGACAGCGACCACGGACAGCGGACCGTTATTTCGTTTTGGTTAGATATCGACACGGAAATGCTCTTTCGCGGCGAACGTATAAGTTTATAGCTATATTGCATTTAATTCCACCCTGAATTGCACTCTTATCTCATCGCCGACTTTCCCGTCAACGCGGATGCAATCGCCTGTATCTTCCCTGTAAAAATCTATCATTTCACCCATTTTGCACTGCTTGACATAGGTAATCTGCAATTTTTTTATAAATTTATCCTTTAATTCGTCCAGACAGAACGTATCGAGCAAATAATCGGCGTATTTCGTATTGTTTACATGAAAATAATGGTCATAGTCCGAGCAGGTAACCAATTTTGAATAGGCAAGCCTGCCGCCGTTCATCTGGGGTATTTTCCATGCGTTGAAATTTACGCTTCTCTCGGTGTTGTAACCGTCAAAGTCCCCTTCGGAAAAGTACGCAGACACAGGCGCAACAGCATATTTCTTTGTATCTATCATGCACCACCGCGTTGTGGCTGCGCCGACCTTTTCGCCCGATGCATAAATCTCGTAGTCCCTGAAAAAAATCGTGTGCCTCGGTTTCAGCGGCCAGGTGTGCAACTCCAACTCCTCGCCGAGCTTAATCGGGCGGTTCAGTTCTATATAGTTGTTGACTATTATAAATCCTAAATTCTTGCAAGCTATGGCGTTATAACCAAAGCCCAGCTCGTCGGCCGACAGCCCGGCAGACTCCTCCTGAAAGGCCAAAAGCGACGACATCTTTAAATTATCAAAAGCGTCTACATCGGTATAACGAATGGCATACCGTTTAATATTCCTATACAAATCTCATTGCCCTCTTCGTTTTTATATAATTTTATCACTTTTATCCCAAAAAGTCCATTATTCTGCGCAATTTAGTGTAAATTATGCGTGACATAGTACTTTTTATTTTTGTAAAACATTGACATAAATACTCAATTATGTTATAATAAACTTACACTAAGGAGGGAAATTTACCTTGGAAGAAGAAATTATGGATCCCGAACGAGACGATAACGAAACTGCGCCCGATACCGAAGCAAAAAATACGGGCATAAGCGCAGATCTTATCCGCGGGCATATAAATACCATTATACTCCGCACGCTGTACGAACGCGACAAATACGGCTATGAAATTATAGAAGAAATAGAAACAAAAAGTCATGGCCAGTACACTTTGAAGCAGCCCACTCTATACAGCGCATTAAAGAGGCTTGAAAGCCAGGGCTATATCAACGCCTATTGGAAGAACGACGAAGTTTCCCAGGGCGGCAGGCGCAAGTATTATACGCTTACGGACAGCGGCAGGGAAATAACGGAACGCAACCAGGCCGAATGGGAATATTCGAGGACTGTAATAGACAATCTCATATCCGACAGAAACTTTGACTTTACCCAGCCCCCTCCCGCCCCGGTCGATTTTAAAATTCTGAAAAACTCGACGTCCCGTGTCCCCACCGTAAAGGAAACGGACGGGGAATCCGATGAGGGCCGAATTGTCAATTATGACGAGCCCGCCAAAGAACAGGTTGTTGAAATCAAGCGGCAGGATGCAACGCCCGTCGTAGTAACAGAAACCGAGCCCAAAGCCGAGGCTCCCGCCGAGCAACCCGCAATACAACAGGATATCCCGGCCGAAGCTCCCGCGCCCGTTGCCCCTGCACCCGAACCTCCCCGCCCCGCAGTTGAATATGCGGAGCCCGAGATGACCGAGGAACAAAAAAAGCAGGTCCATGAAAATTATATACGGCTTATGTCGCAGCCTGCGGAAACCAAGAGCGAAGTACGCGAGACCCCCTATGCCGAAAGCATGGACACAAATAAATTGATGTACAATAACCGCCCCGAAACGGAGCGCGACTACAGAAATTTAATCAACAAACTGTTTATGGGCACCCTGCGCGACCCAGAGCCCGTGCAAGTTTATGAACCCCAACCGCAACAACCTCCGCTTGAACAACAGCAGCCCGTTTATACTGCCCAACCTATCGTTGTTAATAATGTAAGAGTTGAAGACGCAACGTCAAAGGCTGCAAACGACGGCCTAAGCGTCAGCACCTCCGACTACTCAATCGGGGCGCGCAAAAAGCGGTATAACCGCGGGCACACAATGCTCAAATGCTCCCTTATAATCGGCGTGATAATGCTCCTCGAGTTTGCCCTGTGCATTATCTTCAAAAACGATATGGGAGTTTCGCTTGCTTATCCGTTTGTGATTTTTGCGATTGCCGTGGCCCAAGTACTTATTTTCGGTGTGCTTTGCTTTACAGATATCGGCAAGAGTTCACGCAGGCCCACAACGCTTATCTACCTGTCGGCATGCATAATTGTTGCCGTCATCATATTGTTGATAATATTTGTTACCTCGTTGCTCTTAAACGTAAACTTTTCTTCAGTCGGAGACATAATGGCCAAAATCGTGGTTCCGTGCATAATCACTTTAAACATACCGTTGTTCGGCCTGATGTTCTATCTGTTTAGCAAATAAAATATGAAAATTCTTGTATTTATAAGTTCAACACACCGCCAAAACACAATGAAAATCGCCGAAGCCATGGCAGAAACCGCGCCGATTACCATAGCGGACGTAAAAGAAGCGGAAAAATACAATGTGCGCGACTTTGACATAGTTGGATTCGGCAGCGGTATTTATGCGGGCAAGTTTGCAAAAAAGATTGTCAATCTGATAGATAAAAATCTTGACGACCTTAAAAACGTGTTTATCTTTTCAACGAGCGGCACGGGCAAAATAAAATATAACGAAAATCTTTTGTCCTACTTAAACGCCAACTGTAAAAACGTTTTGGGCTCATTTGCCTGCAAAGGGCTGTGCAAGTGGTTTATTTTCGCTCTTGTCGGCGGCATTGCAAAGGGTCACCCCGATATGGATGACTTTGACGCCGCGCAAACTTTTATCGGTCAAGTCATAGATAAATACAACAATACGAATATCTGAATTATAAAAACAATCCCGCCGTTCAAACGGCGGGATTGTTTTTATATAATTTATTTTGCAAGTTCACTTGCCCTGAATTCCCTTATAACGTTAACTTTAATTTGTCCGGGATATTCAAGTTCATTTTCGATTTTCTTTGCAATATCTTTGGCGAGGAATATTGCCTGCGCGTCGTCTATCTGTTCGGGTTTTACAATAACGCGAACTTCGCGGCCTGCCTGTATTGCGTAACTCTTATCCACTCCCTTGAAACTTGAAGCAAGTTCTTCGAGTTTTTCAAGGCGTTTTACATAGTTTGTGCCCGTTTCGCGCCTTGCGCCCGGCCTTGCGCCGGAGATGGCGTCTGCCGCAGCTACAAGCACTGCCTCAACCGTTTTGGGCTCCACGTCGCCGTGGTGCGCGGCTATCGCATTAACTACATTGTTGCTTTCACGATATTTTTTGGCAATATCGGCGCCGAGCTGAATGTGTGTGCCCTCTTGCTCGTGGTCCACAGCTTTGCCTATATCGTGTAACAGGCCCGCGCGCTTTGCAAGGTTGACATCCAACCCAAGCTCTTGCGCCATAAGCCCCGCAAGCTGTGCAACTTCTATGGAATGTTTATAAACGTTCTGTCCGTAACTGGTTCTGTACTTAAGCCTGCCCAAAAGTTTGATGATTTCGGGATGCAATCCGAAAATTCCAACTTCAAACATGGCGCTTTCGCCGGCCTGCTTAATCTCTGCATCCAATTCTTTTTTAACTTTTTCTACCGTTTCTTCTATTCTTGCGGGATGGATTCTTCCGTCCGATATCAGCTTTTCAAGCGATAATCTCGCAATTTCACGTCTTACGGGGTCAAATCCCGATAAAATTACAACTTCGGGCGTATCGTCGATTATAAGCTCTATGCCCGTTGCGTTTTCAATGGCACGGATATTTCTACCTTCTCTGCCTATAAGACGGGCCTTCATATCGTCGCTGGGCAGAGGCACAACCGAAACCGTTATCTCGGAAGCATGGTCGGCCGCGCAACGCTGTATCGCAAGCGATATTATTTTCTTTGCCTCGGTATCCGCTTCGTCCTTTGCCTTTTGTTCGATGTTCCTTACCTGCAAGGCCGACTCGTGGCGGGCGTCGTCAAGAATTTCATCAATCAAAAGTTTTTTAGCTTCATCCTTTGTAAGTTGTGCAACTTTTTCAAGTTCCGCAACCATAAGCTGGTGCTGGTGGTTGATCTTTTCCTGAGTTTTCTTAATCTCGGCCTCCTGGTTTGCAAGCTCACGTTTTTGCTTCTCCAGCAACTCAGCCTGTTTCATCAGAGAATCTTCTTTCTTATCGAGAATATCCTCTTTTTGCACCAACCGCTGCTCATGTTTTTGCAGCTCCGCCTTTTTGTCTTTGTACTCCTTTTCAAGTTCGTTTTTAAGTTGCAGTCCCTGTTCCTTTGCCTCTAATAATGCTTCTTTTTTGAGAGTTTTACATTCAAGCGAAGCGTCCTCAATCATTTTTGCGGCTCTTTGCTCAACTTCGCCCAATCTCTTGTCGATTTGCTTCTTTTTAAAATGCCCTCCGACAAAAAAACCTGTAACGACGCCCACAAGCGCTAAAACTGCAAGGCCTACGGTTAAACCGATAAATAAGCCGTCGTTCACAGCAAGAAACAGGCTGCCCAATGCCAAATAGTTCATTAAAGCCTCCTGATAAATAAAATAAATTAAATATATACTGTACCCCAAAGGGGCTTGTTTATATCCATAGAATATTTTACACCTATAAATCGCAAAAGTCAATTTAATATAATAAATATTTCTGTAATATGGAAAAAAGGCGGCAAATGCCGCCTTTTGATATTTATGACTCTTCCTTTTTACGAGTCGCTTCCTTGTATGCCGCACGGATTTTAGCGTCGAGATCGGCCTTGACCGTGGGATTTGCCTTGAGATAATCGCGCATCTTTTCTCTGCCCTGCGCAACTTTTTCGTCGTTATAATTAAACCACGAACCGCTCTTTGTGAGCAACCCGTACTCTAACCCGAGATCGATTATGCACCCCTCTTGCGAAATGCCCTCGCCGTAAATTATATCAAATTCGGCAACCTTGAAGGGCGGCGCAACCTTATTTTTAACAACCTTGCACTTTGTGCGGTTGCCGACGATCTCTCCGTCGCTTTTCAACACGTCCGCTTTGCGTATATCGAGCCTCAGCGACGCAAAATATTTGAGCGCCTTGCCGCCGGGGGTCGTTTCGGGATTTCCGAACATTACACCAACTTTATCGCGGAGCTGGTTAATAAACACAACGCAGGTTTTCGAACGGTTTGTGATGGGGGTTAACTTTCTTAGAGCCTGCGACATCAGCCTTGCCAAAAGGCCCACATGGGTGTCGCCCATATCCCCCTCTATTTCCGCCTTGGGCGTGAGTGCGGCAACGGAATCCACAACAATAATATCAACCGCGCTCGACCGCACGAGAGCCTCGCATATATCCAGCGCCTGCTCGCCAGTATCGGGCTGGGAGAGATAGAGTTCGCTGGTATTTACGCCGAGTGCATGCGCATACTGCGCGTCAAGGGCATGTTCGGCGTCAATAAATGCGGCCAGCCCTCCGCGCTTTTGCGTTTCGGCAATAATATGCAGCGCAACGGTAGTCTTGCCCGAAGATTCGGGACCGAAGATCTCCATTATTCTGCCACGGGGAACGCCGCCGACGCCCAGCGCAAGGTCAAGGGACAGACAGCCGGTTGAAATTACATCAAGTTCGTTGTTTATGTCCGTATCGCCAAGCCGCATAATAGCGCCCTTACCGTATGTTTTTTCAATCATAGCTATTGTGGAGCTAAGCGCCTTTAGTTTCTCTTCGTTCATTGTATATCTCCTATATTATTTTATCTTTTTAAATGCATGGAACAATGCAAGATTTATTGCAGTTTCCGTAATGCTTTCCCTGTTACCCTTCAATTCGTATTTGAAAACCGAAATGTTTTCCTTTACGCCTGCCGCAATATACAACAGTCCGACGGGTTTTAACGTGTTGTCCGATTTTGGCCCTGCAATGCCCGTAGTGGATATCGCTATATCGCAATCGTTGGTATTTAACAGCCCCTCCGCCATTCTGAATGCCGTTTGCTCGGACACCGCTCCGTATTGCTTTAATATAAGCTCGTCAACGCCGAGTCGTTTTATTTTGGACTCGTTTGAATAGGTGTTCAGCCCTTCAAAATAAACTTCGCTTATGCCGGGGACGCTAACAAGGCGCTTGGCCACCCCGCCGCCAGTAAACGATTCCGCAACGGAGATTTTCATTCTTCTCAGCTGCAAAAGCTGGAATAACCTTTCGGCAAGCGTTATGTCCTCGAGCGCATAGATATAGTCGTTCAGGCTGCCGATAAGCGAACGCCACATGCCGTCGAACACGGATTTTATCACGTTGGCGGGATATACCGCTTCAATTCTGCAATCGGAATAACTCTCACTGACGTTAAAGTCACATTCTGGACAAATATTTTTTGCCTTTGATATTGCCGCATTGATTTGCGGTATCGCGGCCCCGACAGTGCGTATATAGGCGCGCTCCACGCCGCAATCATATTTTTTGGCAAATATGGAGACAACGTCGCTCTCCTGCAACCGCCCGCCGCCATCGGAAACTATAACGTAAATATTTGCACAATCCGAAGTTAAAATGTCAAAATTGTCAAATTTGCCGTTGCAAGTTTTTTCGCAAAAGGACAAAAGCGATTCGCGCATTGCCGAAGGAGTCAATATAACGACGTCTGCGTATGCAGCGATACACTCCTTGAGCGTGCGCGTTATTTCCCCGGCGTCATCGTATGCACAGTATAAAATCCTGTCAAAATAGATGCCGCCCGAAGAAAAAGCCGCAATGCTTCTCTCCGCCCTGTCAAACACGTTCAATTTTTTATTTCTGAATATCAGTAAGCACTTCTTTTGACTCATTTCTTTAGGATTTCTCTGTTTTTGACAAGGTAATTTATGCCCGATATAACGGTGAGTACAACGGCTATGGCAAAAAAGCCAAGGCCGATATAATTTATGACAGACCCTGCGGGGCCCTCCGCCAATTCGCAAACGCCCGCGCCGACAAGCAAAATAACTATGGCGATATCCTGCGCGGTGGTTTTATATTTGCCGAAAATATCGGCGGCGATAACCACGCCGGAACTTGCCGCAACCATGCGGAAACCACTGACAATTATCTCGCGTGCAAGGATAACGGCCACGCCGCAACCTGCCGCAATAATTGCCCAACCGCCAAGACCCGAAGTAAAAATTTGGGGCACGGTGAGCATCACGACAAGCGCGGAAAGAACGAGAACCTTGTCCGCTATGGGATCGAGAAATTTGCCCAAATTGGTAACGAGATTATATTTGCGGGCGATTTTACCGTCCAGAAGGTCTGTTAAACTTGCTATTGCAAACACGGCAAGCGCGACAAAATAATGTCCCGTAAAATTAACGTAGAAAAGAGCAATAAATACAGGTATCATAACCATTCTGCTCAGCGTCAGTTTGTTGGGCAGATTCATTACACCATTGCCTTTGGCAAATTTATAAAAACCGCTCCCGTTTTCTTCATTCATAATTCGTAATCCTCCGTACGTCCAAAAAGGTCGTATCCGTCGGTGCTCTCTATAAGTATATCCAAATATTCGCCTTGAACCGCATTGTGCGCATTAAAATAAACTTTGCCGTCTATGTCGGGAGCCTGGAAATAAGCCCTTCCAACAAAGCAATCGTTGTCATAGTCTATACCGTCGCAAAGTACTTTGACTTTTTGCCCGACCAGCCCGCTTAATTTTTTTGTGCTGACCGCTTTTTGCGCGGCATAAAGCTCCTTTACTCTTTTCCTTTTTACCGAGTAATTAATTTGCCCGTGCAACTTATACGCGGGTGTTTCGGGCTCCCTCGAATAGGCGAAAAAGCCGCAGTTGTCAAGACGCGCCTCTTCTAAAAAATTTTTTAAGGCCGCAAATTCCTGCTCGGTTTCCGTGGGGAACCCGGCAATAAACGTCGAACGGATTGCAATTCCTTTAATCTCGCGGCGCAATTTTGCAATCAAATCCAGATATTCCGCTCTGCTCCCCTTTCTGTTCATCAATTTCAAAATTCTGTCTTCGCTGTGCTGAAGGGGAATATCGAGATATTTAATTATCTTGGGATTGTCGCGTATCTCGGCAATCAGCTCGTCGTCGAGCATGTCGGGATAGCAATAGAGCAACCGCACGCTGCCGATATTGTCAAGTTCTGTAAGTTTTTGCAACAGCTTGCACAAGCTCTTTTGCCCGTACAAGTCTATCCCGTAGCGGGTAATATCCTGCGCAACGACTATCAACTCGGCAATATCACCGAGGCCTTCAGCTTCTTCAACCAACCGTTCCCATGCAAAACTTTTATACGGCCCTCGTATTTTCGGAATGAGGCAATAAGTGCAATGGTTGTTGCAGCCCTCCGCAATTTTCAAATACGCATAGTGCGCTGGCGTAGATAACAGGCGGCCCGCGCTAACCTTTCCGCTGCCCGTTCCCACGCAGTTGAGCCTGCCGTCGGCGTATGTCCGTTCGAGCGCGGTAAAAAATTCGTCGTAATCCTCTGTTCCGAGAAACAAGTCCGCTTCGGTAAGTCCGTTATAAATCTCGGCTGCGTATTTTTGGGGGAGACATCCCGTCACGACTAATTTTTCGAGATTTTTACTTTTGTACGCCGCACATTCCAAAACGGTCTCTATCGCTTCCTTTCGCGACTCGTTTAAAAATGCACAAGTGTTGACAATAATAATCCGTGCCTCGGAAATATCGTCTGTGATACAGCATCCCCTGCCGCTTATTATTGCCAAAAGTTTTTCGGTATCAACCCTGTTTTTATCACACCCGAGCGATATTATGCCGAATTTCTTTTTAGTAAAATCAGTCATCCACTTCTCCGTAGGTGCTTATAAATTCATCCATTGACAGCAGTACTTTTCTCGGTTTTGAGCCCTCGGACTGGGTGATATAGTTCATATTTTCCATCCAGTCTATAATTTTGCACGCCTTTATATATCCCACGGGGAATCTGCGCTGAATCATAGATACCGACGCCTGTTTAGACGTTACGCAGAACTTTAACGCTTTTATAAACGTATCGTCAATCTTGGCGTCACCGCCATCTTCACCGTTGTCCTCACCGCCACGCGAATCCGAAACTTCGGGCTCGTCGGGCTTGTTGATAAAATCGCTTACGCTTTGGTCGAAGTACGTTTCATTATGAGACCTGACATAGTCCGTTACACGCTGTACTTCGTCGTTGCCCACAAAGCAACCCTGCAGGCGCACAAGTTCGGGATTATCTACGGAGCGGTAATACATATCGCCCATACCGAGAAGTTTCTCGGCGCCGCCGACGTCGAAAATCGTGCTTGAATCGGCAAATGAATTTACCTTAAATCCTATTCTCGTCGGCAAATTGGATTTGATTAAACCGGTTATGCAGTCGACCGACGGCCTCTGCGTTGCAAGTATGAGGTGAATACCGCAGGCGCGCGACTTTTGTGCCAAAATTATTATTTTGTCCTCAATATCTTTTTTTGCCCGCATCATCAAATCGGCAAATTCGTCCAGCACAATAAGAATTTTGGGCATTTTCTCCTCGCCTTCGGGCAAATGCGCATTATAATCGCTCAACGTTTTGGTAACGACGCCGTTTTCGGTCATTTCTTTGAACAGCGTGTATCTGCGGTTCATTTCCGCAATGGCCCAATTGAGCGCCTTTATAACCTTATTGACGTCATCGAGAATTTCGTTGATCATAAGGTGAGGCAACCTATTGTAGGGGATAAATTCGGCCTGCTTGGGATCGACAAGAATAAGCCGTAACTCGTCGGGGCCGTATTTATATAACAGGCTGATAAGCAAAGTGCTCAAACAGATACTCTTGCCGCTGCCTGTAGTGCCTGCGACAAGCAGGTGCGGCATCTTGGTAATATCAGGGCAAACAACTTCGCCGTCTATATTTTTGCCCAAACCGAAAGTAAGCGAATTGGGTTTGCTGTTTATGAATTGCGAGCTCGTTAGCATCGTCTTTAACCCGACGACCGAACGCTGGTTGTTGGGGACCTCAATGGAAATTGCACCCTTGGTGTAATTGAGGTATGTATTTACATTCTTTTTCATGAGCGCCAAAGCAATATCGTCACGATAGCTCAGCGCGGTTCTTGTCTTTGTTTTATCGGCTATCACCACGTCATAACGCGTAAGCGACGGCCCCACAGTAACGTTTGCAACTTCACATTCAATCTTAAAGTTTGCAAGTATATCCACAATAATGCGCTTGTTATCTTCTATTTCGCCCGTATTGACGTTGTTGTTTTCGGGATAATCGTCAAGCAAATCAATCGGCGGACGGTCATACTTTTTCCAAACGTGCTTGGGCTTTTCCACGGGCTTAGGCTCTTCCTTGGGCGGCTCCGCTCCTCTCCTTGCGGTGGACGAAACATCAAACCCGACCGTCCTTTCGTTTGCGGAAGGCGCGGAGGGTTGGGTAACGGGCGGCACAACGGGAGGCACGTTGCGGTCTTGCTGAGGCTCAGTATTCCTGTTTGCGCCTCTTATATCCCTGTCTAATCCTCCCCTATCGCGCGAAGACACGCCAAAGACGTCTTCACCGAGGTCAACCTCGCCGTCATCGTCAAACAAATTTCTGTTGCTGCGGTCGGCGCCGCCGTCATCTACCCTGCCGCGGTCGCCGCGCATAGACTCGCCGCCGAATATCGAAGAAAGAATATTTTGTCCGTCCCCATTCTGGGCGGGCGGTTCGCGGCGCACTTCGTCGGGTTGCTCCCTGCGGCGCACGGGCTCAATGGTCTCTTCGGGATTAATTTCGGGTTGCGTACCGCGCGTATTGGCCGAAGGCGTGGAATCGTCCGCAAAAAAGTCCCTGTCGGTATGAGTTTCCGCCGTTCGGTCGGGATTTACGGCAGGCTCTTCGGCGGTTTCTGTCCGACCGATGCTGTCCGCATACTCGTCTGCGACGGGTACGTCTGTAAACTGCCCGTCCTGCTGCGTTTCTGTCGGTGGCTGCGGATAGCTGTCGTTGCCGAAAGTTTGTGCCGGCGTATCGCCGTAAACATAACTTGAGGGGGTTTCCGTTACGGGTTGGCTTACCACTTGATCCTGGTAACTCTGCGTATAAGTTTGCTGTTGGGGCGGAACGGGATTTTGCGTTGCAGAAGGGTTGCCGGAAAAACTCTTAAGATAATCCGAATCGTTCCTCACGGGGTGGTTGAAATAAGAATCTTCGCTGAAAATCAGATTCCTTCTGTAACTTTCCGCCGCAAATTCGTCATTTTCAAATAAAATCTTCCTGCCGAGACTGCGCTGCGAAAACTTGTCGTCGTCAGCGGCCTCGGGAGGATAATCCTGTTGCTGTTGGGCATAGGGCTGCGTTTGGTCGTAAAATTGTTGTGGTTGCGACGGCGTCTCGTAGGGATTATAATAACCGCCGTCCTGTCCGCCCGCTTGACTTGTAACGGGGGGTTGCACCTGCTCCTCGGTAACAACTTGGGGCTGCTCCACGGGCTCTGTTTCCTGTTCGGCGCTCTCTGCGGGCAACTCGCCGCCGCTCTCCTTTTTGCGGCGGAGAAACCAGAATATCTTCCTCCGGGTTGCCGCAACGAACAGCAAATATGCGCAGAGCAAAAGCAAAACCGAAAAAACAGCGTATGCCCCTGCGAAAGTTGCAAGTTTTGCAACGGGATAGACCAAAAGTCCCGAAATGGCGCCGCCAAAGGTATATCCCGCCCAACCGGCTATTGCATTATTATAGCATGTTGAGAGATATCCGCCGTAACTTTGTAGATCAAAATTTCTGGTCGACACCGCGTGCGCCAAAAGAAAAACCATCAAAACAACTGCGGCAATGGCAATAGCCAATGCGGGCCTCACCTTTATCGACTTTTCGGAAACAAGCCAAAAACCGAAATATGCCGCCAATACAACAACGGCATAGGCCCCGTAGCCGAAAGACCCGTACATAAACCTGCAAATTTCCGCGCCGACTTGCCCCAGCGCCCAATTCCCCGTAAAAAGAATGAACATGGTTATAAGAGAGAATAACATCAATGTCATTCCGAATGTTTCTCTCGTAAATATATAGGACTGTTTGCCCGATTTGTTTGATTTTTGCTTTGCCACTTCCAAACTCCGCAGTGTTAAAAAAATTTACTATGTGTCAATCTAAATTATATCATTTAATAAAAAAAATAACAACAAAATGAAACGCAAATTAATAATTTTATATATAAATATTATATATAAAAATCTGCGGCGACGCAAAAAAATGCGGGCGCACCTTACGTACGCCCGCGTTGCCTTGATATTCAAAGTTTTTTCTTGCCCGTTTCTGCCTCGGACACGCTGTTCTCGTCGTTCCATGAATACATCTTTCGTATCTCTGCGCCCACTTCCTCAAGCTGGTGTTCCGATTCGAGCCTGCGCATCGCGTTAAAATGCGCCCTGCCGTTGTTATTTTCGGCAATCCATTTTGAGGCAAACGTGCCGTCCTGTATTTCCGCTAAGATTTTTTTCATTTCCTTTTTGGTTTCGTCAGTAATCAGGCGTTTGCCCGTCTCATAATCTCCGAATTCAGCCGTATCGGATACCGAATACCTCATTAGGGAAAAACCGCCCTTATAAATGAGGTCAACAATCAGCTTCATTTCATGAATACATTCAAAGTATGCGTTTTTGGGATCGTATCCCGCCTCAACAAGCGTTTCAAACCCCGCTTTCATAAGCGCAGTTACTCCTCCGCAAAGCACCGCTTGCTCGCCAAACAGATCCGTTTCGGTTTCACACTTAAACGTCGTTTCAAGCACACCCGCTCTTGCACCGCCTATGCCCGCAGCGTATGCCAGCGCGATATCCAAAGCCTTACCCGTGGCGTTTTGGTGAATGGCAACAAGGCAGGGAACGCCTTTGCCCTCCTGATATTCCGAGCGAACCGTGTGCCCGGGCCCCTTGGGAGCTATCATAAACACGTCAATATTTGCGGGCGGAATTATCTGTTGAAAATGAATGTTAAAGCCGTGGGCAAACGCAAGCGCCGCGCCGTCTTTAAGGTTGCACTCGATGCTCTCCTTATAAACTCCCGCTTGCTTTTCATCGTTGATCAAAAGCATAACAATGTCGGCACGCTTTGTTGCCTCCGCTACGGTGTACACCTCAAATCCCGCGTCGACCGCTTTTGCCCAGGACTTGCCGCCCAAACGCAGACCTACAATCACTTTAACCCCGCTGTCGCGAAGATTTAACGCATGGGCATGCCCCTGGCTACCATATCCGATTATTGCAACCGTTTTATCTTTCAGCACGTCAAGATTGCAGTCGCCCTGATAATATATTTTAGCCATTGAAACCTCCAATCACAATTTGGATAAAATTATATATTCAAATTGCTTTCAAGTCAAGTATTATCGGTTTTTTTGAAAAATTTGCGTTAAAATTTTGCAAAAACGGGCTAAAAATGAAAAGACACGCCCCGTTAAAGGCGTGCCGATATTTTTTTGACTGCCGACTTGGCAATATCGTAGATATCGCCCGCGCCGAGGAAAAGCACCATATCCCCCGCCGACGCGGCCGAAACAAAATCTATTATGTCCCGCTCATCGTCGCCGTAACGTGATTTTTTTATGTGTTGTGACAGGGTGAGCGCGCTCCCGCCGTCGTCATAGTATTCCCTTGCCGCATATGTTCTGTATATCAAAAGATTTTGCAAATGCGCCAACACTCTTACAAACTGTTTGAACAGCAATTTTGTGCGGGAATATGTATGCGGCTGGAACACGACAAACAATCTTCCCTCCGCCGCCTTTTTTGCCGTAGAAATACTTGCGGAGATCTCTTCGGGATGGTGGGCATAGTCTGCGATAAACTCCACGCCGCCGACGTCCCCCAATTTTTCAAAGCGCCTCTCCACTCCTTTAAATTGCGACAAACCGAGTTTTATATAATTAAACCCGATCTGCGCGCTCCTTGCGGCCGCCGTTGCAGCCAAAGCATTCAATATATTGTGCCTGCCGTACACGTTTAAATTTATTCTGCCGAGATCGGCGTCCCCTTCAAAAAGGTCAAAAGAATACTTTCCCTTCGTTTGGTTTATCTTTTTGGCACTATACATTGCGCCATCGCCCCACCCGAACGTCAACCCGTCCGGCTCAAGTTCACCGTTGAAATTTATTTTCACGTCCGCCGAACCTATAAAATTCAAATAACTGTTTTTTAGGTCGCCGATGTTTTTATAACATTCCAAATGGTCTATACCTGTATTGAGCACGATGGCCGTATCGGGCTTTAAATACAAAAAATTCTTTTTATATTCGCAGGCTTCGGTAATAAAATAATCGTTCCCGCAGGAATACAGGTTGCCAAATTCAATGTCCCGCCCGCCGATATGGGCGCAAAATTTTTTGTCTGCCGCACTGAATATGTGCGCCAACATGCATGTGCAGGTAGTTTTGCCGTGACATCCCGACACGGCTATAACCGTCCCGAAATTTGCGCATACGTCGGCCAAAAACCGCCCGCGGGAAATAACCGTTTTGCCAAGGCGGCGCGCTTCGGACAACTGCGGATTGCTTTCGGGTATAGCGTCGGTATATACTACAACGTCAAATCCGGCCACGCTGCATGCTGCGCCGCATATATCAACCGCAATGCCGAGGCCGGCAAGTTCGTCCGTGTAAACGCTTCGGCAGATATCGCTTCCCGCAACCCTTTTGCCCCACGAATGTACAAGTTTTGCCAGCGCGCTCATACTCACGCCGCCTATACCTACAAAATAAAAACTGTGATTATTGCCGCATATGCCGTTTAACATAATAAATTTTACGCAAAATCACACTAAAATAGCACAATTTTTAAAGATTTTTGTCAAAAATTAAAAATTTTTTATTCTAAAGTATTGAAATTGATTATCTTTTATTGTACAATGTTTGTAATGAAAGTATAATCTGGTAGGTGTATTATGAAAATCTCAGATGTACGAATCAGATTAGTTAACAAGGAGGACAATAAACTTAAAGCTGTGGCTTCTGTCACTATCGACGACTGTTTCGTAGTTCACGACATAAAAGTGATAGAATCTGCCGAAGGCGCGTTTATTGCGATGCCCAGCAGAAAAACTAATGATGGCGAGTATAAGGATATTGCGCATCCGCTAAATACCGAGACCCGAGAAATTTTAAAACAAGCAATCCTTTCGGCTTACTATGATGAACTTAACAAATAAGTCATTTTAGATTTTCAGTCAGTTAAATAATACTGAATTTGTAAAAAGAAAAGTGCGTTTTTTATAAACGCGCTTTTCTTTTTTATGCTCTTAAAAAACTTAAACGGCGGAATTACCCGCCGTTCCGATTTTAATTATTGTTGTTATTATTTCCGTTTCTGAGCCTTTGAATAAATTTAGGTATTTTTTTCTCGTTTGACGGCCGCTCAATGCCGCCCCCGTTTAAAGGTTGCGTTGGATAATTTTGCGGCTGCTGCACGGGTTGTTGCGGCTGCGGTTGAACGGGCTGCACGGGCTGAACTTGCTGTTGAACAGGTTGCTGATAAGGATTATATACAGGTTGCTGGGGTTGTACGGGAGGCTGCTGGTATCCCGTATATTGGGGATTATTCAAAGGTTGCTGCACGGGTTGAGGCTGATAGGACTGCCTGGTGGGATATATGGGTTCCTTTACGGAAGGCCTTGACTGGCCGTACTGCATCCCGCCGTTATAGCCTCTTTGGTGATCGTCTGCCTGTTTATTGTCAAAACCGGGGAATCCCGTTGCAATAACGGTAATTTCAACCTCGTCGTGCACGTTAGGATCGATTCTCGCGCCGAAAATTATATTTGCGGACGCGTCCACAACGCTGCGCACAAGCTCGGCGGCGTCGTTGACTTCGTCAAAAGTAAGGTCTTGTCCGCCGCAAACATTCAATATAACGCCGCGCGCGCCCTCGATTGTCGTTTCAAGCAGCGGGCAGCTTACGGCAACGCGCACAGCTTCGATAATCCTGTTGTCGCCCTTGGCAACCCCCACTCCGAGATGGGCAATTCCCTTGTCCTTTAAAATTGTTCTCACGTCGGCAAAGTCAAGATTGATAAGCGAAGGATTCACAATCAGCTCGGCAATGCCCCTTATGCCCTGCTTTAAAATTTCGTCGGCAACGCGCAGAGCCTCGGTCATGGGCGTGTTTTTGGCAACAACCGTTCTTATTTTATCGTTGGGAATTACTATGAGGGTATCGACGTACTTTTTGAGATTGTCCAAACCCTTTGCGGTATTCTCCATGCGCTGCCTGCCCTCAAAGCTGAAAGGCTCGGTAACCACCGCAACGGTAAGAATCTTCATGTCGCGCGCGATTTTAGCGATCACGGGTGCAGCGCCGGTACCCGTACCGCCGCCCATGCCGGCCGTAATAAACAGAAGATCGGTATCTTTAATCGCCTCGGTTAAGGCGTCTTTGCTTTCCTCTGCCGCCGCTCTGCCCACATCGGGATCGGCGCCCGCGCCAAGTCCCTTTGTAAGATTGCTGCCTATCTGAATTTTATTTTTGCATAACGACAACCCCAAAATTTGGCTGTCGGTATTGACAACGTAGTATTCGGCGCTGGTTATGCCCGCCTCGAGCATCCTGTTTACGGCATTATTGCCCGCACCGCCTACGCCTATTACCTTTATTCTTGCCCTTCCGAGAACAGGCCCGTTTCCGTTGGGCGCTGCAGGTGTGGGATTGGGATTATACCCGCCGAAATCGTTAAACATTTTTAACCTCCGTTAAAACAGAAAATGTAGTAAATTTTTTATTTTAGTAAATCGTGTATTTGAAATTATTACTTTGCCGCGTCATAGAGCGCCATATCCAAAAGGCTGAAAAGCGAGGCAAACTGCGGTTTGTCATAGTACGGAACTTTGGGTGAAATTACCTCAACGCCTTTTACCAGTCTGCCTGAAATATGGTCCACCGCGCCGCGTATTATTTTGACGCCTTCACCCGTCATCAAAAGGGGTTTACCGTCTATGTTTTTGCCCGTAAAACTTGCCCTGCACTCCTCTATGGTTTCGCATATTCCGTCAAGCCCTTCGCGGATTTTATCCCGCAGGGTTGCGGTGGAAAAACTGTATGTTTTGCCCTCGAAAATACATTCCTCGGCGCTGTTAAGCGTTTCCTTGGCATTGAGGTTAACGGTAGAAAGGAAAGTTGTGGCCACTTCGTAAGGTATGTCGAGCTCACTCATCAAATAAAAGGCCACATGCCCTATGCCGACGGAAAAGGCTTCGCTGTACAAAAGGCCGTTCCCGCATATGACGCTGTAAGTTGAAGATATATAGCCGAGATCCAGCAACACGGCGCACTCGTCGCGCTGTTCGGGCTCCACAAGGTACATCGCCTCGGCAAAATCCATAGGGATTAAATTTATATTTCTTATTTCCGCAAACTGCTTAAAAGCCTGTCTCAGACAGTCGATAAATAGGTTTGAGCACTTGATAAAACAAAATTTGCCTTGCAGACTGTCGCTTATCGCGCCTATCGGGTCAATAACCTTGCGCTTGTCCGATAAAACATAGTACAGACAGCTGTGGCGGATAGTTTTCCATTCGCTCTCCTCTTGAGGGGCGCACATGCCGCTGAGAGCCTGCAGATCCGATTTGTGTATTTTTTTTGCCGAATGAAAAGTGAGGACGCTATCCTTATTTATGAGTTTCAAAAACTCCCCGGGCACGCCCACGTAAAATGTTTTAATGCCGCCGGCTGAGCTGAGCGTATTGCGGACCACGTCCGATACGGCTGAAATAAATGCGGGAATATCCAGGAGCTCTCCGCTTGCATAACCATCGTAAGCGCACGTGTATTTGCTCTTGATTATAAAAGTATTATTTACTCCCCTCTCCCCGACTGCCGCGGTGATTTCAGACGAACGTATATCCAGTACGGCTATGTAATTCTTACGCATACGCTAACTATACCTTTGAACACTATTATATAATCAATTATATAATAACCTTATATAAAAGTCAACCGAATAATAAGAAAAAGCGGCTGTATGCAACCGCTTTTTTACCTTGCAAAACATATGGCGGACGGCAAAAATCGATTAATCGGATTCTTCGAATAATTCCGCGACGATTTCACCCGTCCCGTTGGCGACAACCACTATCGTACCGCTCATTTTTTCCTCGCCCGTAAGCGTCATAAATTTTTGGTGCGCGGCGCGTATCTTGTCCTTGGTCAACGTCCCGTACTCCGATATGCGCACCGCAATGCCGCAATAAAAACGGAAAATGAGCTGGTTGCTGCGGGTATTTACTTCGATGGATCTGACTATCGAACGCAGAGACGAAAATTCCTCCGCAAAAACCGCAGCCATATCGGCAATCAGCTTTATGTCGCGCACATTTTCAACGGACACGCTTACGTTTGGCGCCCCGTCGATATTATTGAGGGATTCTTCCAAAGTAACTCCTTCCCTCATCAACGTTCCGTAGCTGTCATATGTGTTGTAGCTGTTTTCGCCCGTGCGCACGCAAAAGGATTCGCGCCTCTCTTTTATCGTCAAATTAAGCGTGCACGGATAAACCTTTTCGAAACTCTGAAGAACATATTTCGTGCCGTCAAAATTTTTGTACAGTTCCTCCTCATTTACAAAGCCGAGCAGCGTCCCGCGGTACTTTTTCAGAATTTGCTGCCTGTAACCGTCAATTTCGGCCGCAACGTTTGTCTTGTCCGCTTCGGTCATATTCTCCGCCTCGGGATAGGTATAACTTTGCATGGAAATATTTACATTTTTAACCGAAAAAATCACGCCCAGGCCGATAATTACCGACGCGAGAAATACTACGGCAATAATGAGAACTACAATTTTTCTTATGTACTTCATTCCGCTAAACAGCGACCCTTGTGATATCCCCGCCTATTGCACGGAGTTTATATTCAAAAGAGCCGTACCCCCTGTTGATATGGCTTATGTCCAAAACTTCGCTTCTGCCCTCCGCGGCGAGACCCGCAAGCACAAGCGCCGCGCCTCCGCGCAAATCGTGCGCAACCACCGTGGCGCCCTTAAACTTGTCAACCCCGCGAACAAACGCGCTTCTGTTTATAACGGTTATGTCTGCGCCCATTTTCCTGAGTTCCGGCACATATTTGAATCTTGTTTCAAATAAATTTTCGGTGACAATCGACTGACCCTTGCAAATACACAAGAGGGCGGTAAACTGCGCCTGCAAATCCGTTGGAAATCCGGGGTAAGGTTGGGTTTCGATGCTCTTTACGGAAGTGAGCGTTTTGGAACTTTCCAAAATTATTTTATCATTTTTTATGTGGATATTGCAACCGTTTTCCCGAAGTTTATGCAAAAGTGAGCTGATATTTTCGGCAGACGTACACTCAAGTTCAACTTCTCCCCCGCACATGGCAGCGGCTATAAGGAAAGTCCCCGCCTCGATTCTGTCGTTTATAGGCAAAAACTCGGCCGAACCCAAGGTATTTACTCCGTCTATAACTATCGTTCCGCTGCCCGCGCCCTTAACCTTTGCGCCGATTGCGTTCAAAAATTTTTGCAGGTCTTCTATTTCGGGTTCGCGCGCAGCATTTTTTATTATCGTTGTTCCCTCGGCTTTAACCGCGGCAAGCATGATGTTTTCCGTTGCGCCTACGCTCGGGCAATCCAGCATTATTTCTGTGCCCACGAGCTTTTCGCATTTGCAAAGTATGTATCCGTTCTTTTCGGTTATTTCAACCCCGAGCCGTTTAAGCCCGTTCAGATGCAGGTCGACCGGCCTCAACCCTATGTCGCATCCCCCGGGGAAAGCTATTTTAGCCATTTTGAACCGCGATATCAGCGATCCCAACAAAAAGATGGAAGATCTCAGTTCGTGTGCAAGTCCGCTCGGAATTTCAAAGCAATTTGCCGATGAACTGTCAATCAGGATATCTTCGCCTATGTACTCCGCTTTACACCCGAGCCGTATCAATATTTTTACCATATTTGAAACGTCGGAAATATGTGGAACGTTTAAGATTTTCACTTGTCCGTCCGTCAGTACCGCAGCAGCAAGTATCGGGAGCACAGAATTTTTGGCCGATTGAATTTTAACGCTCCCGTACAGCTTGTTTCCTCCATTAATAACGTATTTTTCCATTATTGACTCCGAATAGTAAAATATACTTTATTATATGGCGGACAGCTTTCGCCTTGTTAATTCCGCGAAATATTGTAAAGCACCCCCATCGAAGCCATGGTGATTATAAGTGACGTATTTCCGCTTGAAATCAGCGGCAACGGCAGACCCGTGGGCGGTATGGCGCCGCTGACCACAAGGGCGTTGATCATAACTTGTATGCCATAAACCAGCGTAAACCCCGCAGCAAGCATATAGCCGAAGCGGTCGCTACAGTTTTTGGCTATCCTTATACCGCGGAAGATTATAAAACCGCACGCGGCAAAAAAGACCAAAAGACCGAAAAAGCCAAGTTCCTCTCCCATTATGGCAAGAATAAAATCGCTCTCCGCAAAGGGCAAAAAGCGGTATTTTTGCGTTGAATTGAAAATACCCCTTCCAAACAGGCCGCCGTTGCCGAGAGCATAGAGCGACTGGATAAGTTGGTATCCCTCTCCTTTAGGCGACGCCCACGGATCGATAAACGCGGATAATCTTTGCAACCTGTACGGTTCAAGGATAATAAGCAACGGCACGGCGATAGCGCACGGAATTATTATTATCAAAAAGGTTTTAAAGTTTGTGCCGCTCAAAAAAATGATTGCGAGCATCAGAAGGCCCAAACACATCGTTATCGACATATTCGGTTCGATTATGACCAACAGACACAGCAGCAATCCCACGGCGAGCACGGGCAAAATACCCGTTACCGTTTTGACTTTTTTATAATTTTTGGCAAAATATGCGGCCGCAAAGAGCGCAAAAGAATATTTGGCAATTTCCGAAGGCTGGATTGTAAGCCCGCCGAAACCTATCCAGCGCGTCGCGCCGTAGTTCGTTACACCTATCCCCGGGACAAATACAAGCGCCAGAAGGATAACCGAGATTATGATTGCGGGAAACTTCAGTTTCGCAAGTTTTTGATAGGGCAAAAACGCCGCTCCGAGCATTGCCGCCGTCCCGAGAATCAACCCCGCAATCTGCTTTTTTACAAAATAAAACTTATCTCCGAATTGCACTCCCGCCGTGTAGTAACTCGCGGAATAGATCATGACGCAGCCGAAACACGCCATCAGAAAAACGCATATTAAAAGCGGGATATCTCCCGCTTTTTTGGTACTTTTAAGTGGCTTCATCCAAATTTTCCACCAACGCTTTAAACGCGTCTCCGCGTTCCTCATAATTAGCAAAACTGTCAAACGATGAGCTTGCGGGACTGAGTAGCACGTTTTGGCCCGGTTTTGCGATATATGCCGCAAGTTTTACGGCCGTTGCAAACTCCGAACAGAGCGAAACGCTCACAAAACCTGCCTTTATGGCCGCGTTCAACATTTTAAATCTGTTTTCGCCGTATATGACGGCGTGTATCACGGCGGTTGAATTTAAACTTTCAAAGAGGGGCCCATAATCATAGCCTTTGTCCTTTCCGCCGAGGAGAATGACCGTGGGCGCCTTCATTGCCTGTGCCGCCTTTACCGTTGCGTCCGCATTTGTTCCCTTGCTGTCGTCTATGTAAGTTACGCCGCCGAATTCGCGTATTTTTTCAATTCTGTGTTTTATTCCTTTAAAGGCGCAAATCGATTTGCCAACCGCGTTTTTGTCCAAACCGAGAATTCCCGCCGCAGCTATGCAGGCAAGCGCATTATAAATATTGTGCACTCCCCCCAAAATCATATCTGCCGTATCCAGATATTTCTCGCCCTTAAAAAATAAACTTCCTCCCTCCGCATATGCTCCGTCAATCTTGCCCTGCGCCGAAAAATAAACTACTTTTGCCTTGCAATTTTTTGCAAAACCGCGCACCACGGGGTCGTCGTAATTCAAAACGGCATATTCGCTTTCACGCAGGTTCCTCAAAATTTTCGCCTTTAAAAATATGTAATTTTCCATATTATAATGGCGGTTGAGGTGATCTTCGGTAACATTTGTAATAATCGCAATGTGCGGGCGCAGGCTTGAGAGCGTTTCAAGCTGGAAAGACGATACCTCTACAACGGCAAAATCGTCAAAAGAAAGATTTTCAACCTCTTTTACGAGAGGATTCCCGATATTTCCGCACGCGACCGAATGCTTGCCGCAAGCGTTGATAGCGTCGTTGAGCATGGACACCGTCGTGGTCTTGCCGTTAGTTCCCGTTACGGCCACGGCTGTGGCGCGCAGGTAAAGAGCGCCCAACTCCTCTTCGCCTATAATTGCCTTGCCCTGCTTTCTGAACGCAATAGGGAGCGCAGTATCGATGGGAATTCCCGGGCTTAAAACCAACACGTCGCAATTGAAAGCCGCCTGGTCGCAATCGCCTGCGGAAATGACGTGCGCGCCGAGTTCTTCGAGTTTTATGCACACTGCCGAAACGGCTTCGCTTATCACGTCGTCATAGAGATATACTTCGGCGCCTCTCGCCAAAAGAAACCGCGCGCTGCTCTCCCCGGATTTGGAAAGTCCGGCAACTAAAAATTTTTGATTTTTAAAATACATTTTACCTCATACCAACAACAAACAGATTATTCCGACCAGGGAGGTTATAATAAAATACGCAAACGCGATTTTTCCTTCCGAATAGCCCTTTTTTTGCAGATGATGATGATACGGGGCCATCAGAAATATCCTCTTCCTTGTCCGTTTATAATATATTACCTGTAGTATTACCGATATTCCGGAAACCACGAACATTATTCCGAGAAAAGGAATATATAGAGAATTTTCCGTAAACACCGACATGCATGCTATAAATCCGCCGAGCGCAAGCGAGCCCGTGTCCCCCATAAATATCGAGGCCTTGTTGGTGTTGAAAATCAAAAAAGCCGCAAGTGCTCCCACCGCGGCAAAGCACAGTGCGTCCAGCGCGGACCCGCGTATATTGAGCATTATGCCGAAAGGCAAAAGGTACGCAATGCTTGTCCCGCCTGCCAGACCGTCAAGCCCGTCGGTAAGATTCACGCAATTTACCGTGGCCAAAAATATAAATACGACAAGCGGAATAATGCCCCACTTCAGGTCGACGCTATACCCGCCCGAGAACGGGACGGCTACCCTCGTGAGGTTGTTGACGTAGCAATATACGCCCGCAACCGAGGCAATCGCAAATTGAAAAATTATTTTTTGGTATGGTTTAAGACCCTCGTTTTCCTTTCGGTATATCTTCAAAAAATCGTCTAAAAAACCTACTACGGCAAAGCCGCCGGTTACGGCAAGGGTCAAATTCACCCTGCCTTTATCCAATCCCCTTACGCATAGCCCGACAATAATTATTGCGGCAATAAAGGCGAGCCCGCCCATCGTGGGAGTCCCGCTCTTTGACATATGTTCCTTAACATAGCCTAAAATATACTGCCCGGCCTTTAGCTTTTTTAAAAGCGGCATTAAAACCAGCAATAAAACAAAGGACGCCGCAAATGCCGAAAGCGCGCTTATCAGCAAAATTTTCATTTAATCGCCAATAATCTTTTTTATAACTGTATTGTCGTCGTAGTTGTGTTTTATACCCATAATGTCCTGATAATGCTCTCCCCCCTTGCCTGCCACAAGCAATATATCCCCTTTTTCAAGCAGCCGAATGGCATATTCCGTGGCCACTTCGCGCTCGGTAACGGTTACGTACTTTTTGCCGAACGGTTTAACGCCTTTTTCCACCTCGGATATTATGTCAAACGGTTCCTCATAGCGCGGATTGTCCGATGTGATTATGCAAAAATCCGCATATTTCCCCGCAACCGCCCCCATCAGCGGGCGCTTGGTTTTATCCCTGTTGCCCCCGCACCCGAAAAGACAGTACAGCTTGCCTTTACATAATTTTTTGAGCGACTGCAGCGACTTTTCCAATCCGTCGGGCGTGTGCGCAAAATCCACAAAAATATCCGCGCCGTTATAGTTCGCCACATGCTCCAGCCGTCCCGCAACTTTTTTGAGTTGTTTTAGCCCTTTTGCGATAGTTACGGTATTTATTCCGAGTATATGCGCGCAGGCGGCGGCCGCCATGGCGTTGTATACGTTATAGAGCGCGGGCAGATAAAGTTTGATTTCGTAAAGTTCGTCCATCAGGTTTAAAACAAAAGTTGTGCCGCTGAGCTTTTCAACGATATCCACGGCAAAGACGTCGGCGGGATTTCCTATTCCGTAGCTGACGGTGTTTTTTAACGTTCTTATGAGTTCAAGGCCCAGTTCGTCGTCGGAATTTATAACCGCATAATCGCACCTGCCGTCTTTGAACAGCAATTTTTTACATTCGGAATACTCCTTCATGCTTCCGAAAAAGTCGAGGTGATCCTGCGTGCAATTTGTAAATATGCCCGCTTCAAAGTGCAACCCGTCTATTTTATTGAAATACAGCGCGTGCGCCGAAACTTCCATAAATACAAATTGCACCCCGTTTGAAACCATGTCGGCAAATACCGAGTGCAGATAGACGGGATCGGGCGTTGTGAGTTCGGGGGCAATGACCTTTTCACCATAAGTTATGCCCAACGTCCCAATAATCCCCGTCTTGTAGCCCGCCGCCTTAAAAATTTCAGCCAGCATATGTGTCGTTGTGGTTTTGCCGTTTGTCCCCGTAACGCCGACCAGTTTTAGTTTTTTATCGGGAAAACCGTAGAACGCCCTTGCGAGTTTTGCCACCTGCTCCCTGCCGTTTTCTACTATTATCAACGGCAAATCCGTTTCTACAAATTTTTCACATACAAGCGCCGCGGCTCCGTTTTTTTTAGCCTCGTCTATGCGCGAATGGGAATCGAAGTTTACTCCCGCATAGCAGACAAACAGATCGCCGCGCTTCACTTTTCGGCTGTCGGTAGCTATACCGCAGATTTCCGTTTGCATATCACCTCTGCGCTCTTTAAACTCAATTTGCTCCGAAAGATAACCAAGTAACATAAACCCACCTGTCAAACATATGGCTGAATATTTTTTAAATTAATTATATCTTCAAAGATCTGTTTAGCCACGGGCGCGGCAACCGTGCTGCCATAATAAGTCCCTTGAGGCTCGTCAATTATCACAAGGGCGAGATATTTGGGATTATCGGCAGGAAAAAAGCCCGCAAAAGACGACACATATTTGCCCTGCGCAACGTGACCGTCTTCATATTTTTGTGCCGTGCCCGTTTTGCCGCCCACTCTGTAGCCCTCGATGTAGGCGTGCGTTCCGCTGCCTGCGGTAACAACGCCCTCCAGCATTTCCGCAAGAATTTGTGAGGCTTCACCGCTTATAACTTTGTTTTTGAGTATCGGCGCATTGTCCTTTACCGTTTTACCGTCTGCCGAAACAACGCTCTTTAAAAGGTGCGGAATATAATAATTTCCGCCGTTTACCGCCGCGGCAACGGCGCAGGCCAGTTGCACTCCCGTTACGGCAACCGTCTGCCCGAAGCCTATTCTCGCAAGATCGCAGTCCCTCACCGCCGACTGCGGGATAAGCATCCCGAGCGCTTCGCCCGAAAAGTCCAAGCCCGTCACGTTTCCGAATCCGAAGTTTTGGAGATAGCGGTAAAATGTTTCGCTGCCGAGTGAGAGCGCTATATCCGTAAAACACGGGTTGCAACTGTTGTTCAAAGCCATTGCAAGCGTTTGGTTTGCATGTTTGCCGTTTTCGTGACTTGACCAGCATTTGATTTTTGTGCCGTCAACGGTGCGGGTTCTGCTGCTGTTGAATATATATGAATTTGAAAAAGCGCGGCTGTTGCCCTGCAGATATTCTTCGATATTGGCGGCCGCAGTTATGACCTTGAAGGTAGAGCCCGGTTCGTATATATCGCACACAATCAGATTTCTCGTCAGGCGGTTAAGCGTTTCCGTGTCGTCGCGGGGAATCTCGTTTAAATCGTACGAAGGATAGTTGGCCATCGCAAGTATCTCAAAATTTTGCGGATCGAGCACGACACACGAAGCAGACTTGGCCTGTTTTTCGATGTAGGCGGTTTTAATCGCCTCCTCAACGGAAAGCTGAATATCGATGTCAATAGTAAGTTTGACGCTGTCCCCTGCAGTGGCTTCGCGGTACACAACCGTCGAATCTTCGGTTTCGATACCCACTATGTCGGTGGAATATGTAATCTCGCCGTTGGAACCGCAGAGAATGTTATCATAGTATTTTTCCGCTCCCGTTACCCCGCTGCCGTCCGAGGCGGTAAAACCGAGCACCTGGCAGAGCGCGTCGCCATATGCGTAGCTGCGCGAATTGTCGCGGGCATAGTAAACGCCTGGCAAATTGTATGAAACCAGCTTTTCCACATCCTGCTTTTCGGTCTGGCGCGCAACGGTAATCTCGGAAACTTTGCCGTTTTTGATTTTTTCCAATAGTTTTTGTTGGTCGGCGCCGAATATGCCGCTCAGTACCGTCGAGGTAAACTCTGCGTCGGACACGGCGTTCGGGCGCAAAAAAACGCTGAACGTCGAACGGTTACCGGCCAAAACAACGCCGTTTCTGTCGGTTATCGTGCCCCTTTCCGCAATTACGGGGATTTCCCTGTTCCACTGGTCCGTTGCGCGCAAAATCAGCTCGTCGCTCCAGCATAGCTGAACATACAACAATCTGCATATAATTACGAAAAAAATAAAGGTTATTGCCAATCCCAATGACAACAACCTCTTTTGTATAACCGTGGTTGAAAAACCTGATTTATCCGGTTTGATGATATTCTCCTTATTTTACCATGCCGTATTGCTCGGCCAAAGCCTGCAACGTGGCGTCAAAATTAGATTCGTATTCGTTGACTTCGTTTACAACGTTTTCATAAGAGCTGCGGGAATCGTTTAAAGACGTTTGCAGAGTTCCCAAATCGTCGTTTACGTTTGAAATCAAAACGGAGTTTACGATAATAAGCACAAACAGCGCAATTATTACCGATATAACCACACCGATGACGATTTTGTCCCTCTTTGACAAACTTATATGCTTCTGCGCGCCTTTGTTTATAATCGTGCCCTCGTCGAGATCTGCTTTTGCCTCGGCAGAGTACTGCATAGTCGTGCGTGAAGGCACTAAATCCTCGTTGTCTTCGTCGTTGGTCTGGGGCGCGGCGTCAACTTCCGTAACTGCGACGGGCCTCATGTTTACCGCGCTGTCCGCACGGAAAATATCGGCGTCTGCGCGCGCGTTCTGTACCAAATATACCTGATTGGGCGCAACCTGCTGTTCCTGCGGGGCGGCATATGCCTGTACGAGCGGAACGGTCGGGGTCTGCGGTTCGGTTTTAAAATCACTCAGTTTTGACGCGGGATTGATAAGACGGGCGTACATGTTGGGAATTCTGAAGTTGTGTATTTCATCTTCCGTCATCATTGCAGTATTATCTTGTCTGTCGTTCGTTATTTCCCGTTCTTCTGTTTTTCTCTCCAAGATAGGTGTTGCGACTGCCATATTTTCTCCTTATCGCACTAAATAATTTTTTTTGCCACCCTCAGCTTTGCACTGCGCGAGCGGGGATTTACAACCATTTCCCTGTCGCTTGCAACTATGGGCTTTTTTGTGATTATTTCAATCTCCTGCTTTTTGCCGCATACGCACACGGGTAAACTTTTATCGCATATGCAGTCACATTCCAGCAATTTAAACGCTTGCTTTACTATTCTGTCCTCAAGAGAATGAAATGTAATTATCGCTATACGTCCGCCCTTTTTAAGCCTTCGGGTCAGGCCCAAAACACATTCGTACAGCCCTGTTAATTCTCCGTTTACGGCAATTCTTATCGCCTGAAAACTCTTTCTCGCTGGCGGTCCGTTCTGGCGGAACTTGGCGGGAATACTGCTTTCTATTATTTGCGTCAGCTGTCCGCCTGTTGTTATTGCGTTTCGGGTTCTCGCCTTAACAATGTTGGCGGCAATTTGCGGGGCAAACTTTTCTTCGCCGTATTCTCTTAAAATCCTTGTGAGCTCCGATTGGGAATAATTGTTTACTATATATTCGGCTGTCAGCGGCTGGGTTACATCCATTCTCATGTCAAGCGGGGCCTCCGCATGCATATAACTGAATCCCCTGCTCACGTCGTCCAGCTGATGGCTGGAAACGCCTAAGTCGAGCAATATTCCGTCAAGGCTCTCTATGTTTGCGTCTTTAAAAACCTGTTCGTAGTTTTTATAGTTGGATTTATAAACCGAAAACCGCCCCTCAAACTCTTTCAGCCGCCCGCAGGCCGCCTCTATGGCCTCGTCGTCAAGGTCGGTTGCAACCAGCCTGCCGTCGGGCGAAGTCCGCTTTAAAATCTCGTATGAGTGCCCCGCAGCCCCTAAAGTGCCGTCAAAATATATGCCGCCGTTTTTTAAATCGAGCGCCTGCATGCACTCCTCGAGCATCACAGGGATATGGGAAAACTCTTTCATGTTTTATATGTCAAGTTTTGCAACGAGTTCGTTTATGTCGGGAACATCCATTTCGTCTATGCCAAAGTATTGATCGTACACTTCTTTGGCCCAGATTTCAATGTGGTCTACTGTTCCGCAGATTATTAAATCCTTTTTGATTTTTGCGTGCTTTTTGAACCTCAACGGAAGTACAAATCTGCCCTGCGGGTCGCTTTCAATAGTTTCGAACGTGTTTAAATACTTTCTCACGTTCTTGTACCTTTCAAAGTCGGACAGCTTGACTTCCGCAAACGGAGCAAGAATTCTGTCAACCGTCTCCTGCGTGTAAACGGCAACGCAACCGTCGGTGCCCGTATGGAAAACAAGACTGTACTTCTTTTCCTTGTCGCCTTCCCCGGCGTCGTCCGCAAACAAGTCGCTCCTGAGCTTGGCAGGGATTCTTATTCTGTTTTTATCGTCAACCGTGTGGTTATACGAACCGGTCAGAATACGCATCTATTTCACCAACTACAAACTGTAATAAAAGTATAGCACCATATTTGACCACTGTCAACCACTTTTCAATAAAAAGTTTGTAATTTTTGGGACAAACAACCACTTCGACCCACCATCGGACAAAAGATGCGGTCAACTGTTTTTTAAAATATTGAATATATTGGCGTTTTTCAGGCAATTTCCGCCATAAAATGCCACTTCTTGGGGGCAAAAACCTTGGTGGTCAGAAATCCCTAAAATTTTGCAAATCTGATTGACCGTCCCCTCCGCCCCGTCGTAGACCTCGCAATTATAGTGCGCAGAAATTATGTCCGACACAAAACTGTAGTGTGTGCAGCCCAAAACCACGCCGTCACATTCGGCCGGTGGCAGCAACGCCTCAACTTCCTCCGCGCAAATCTCGAATATATTGTTTTCAACGTAGGCGGCAAGGTCGGGGCAGGGCGCGGGAACAACCCTGCCGTTGCCGTAGCGCTTAATAAGTTCCCTTACCGCCACGCTGTTTACCGTGGCGGGCGTGGCGAGCAGCAAACAGCGCTTTGCGGCCTTTACGGCGGGCTTGACAGCAGGCTGTATTCCTATTATAGGAAAGTCGTATTTGCGCCTCAAAAACCCGATACACAGCGCAGTGACGGTGTTGCAGGCCACTACCGCCGCGGACGGGTTGAGGAGCGCGATTTTTTCAAAGATTTGGTCGACCCGCCCGAGAACATCGCTTTCGGCGCGGTTGCCGTACGGAATGTTGTAGTTATCTGCAAAGTAGGCCAAATTGCAGCCGGGGCGGCGCTTATAAAAGCGGTACATCAGGTTGAGCCCCCCTATACCGCTGTCAAAAAAGCAAACAAGCGTGTTTGCGGCGCGATCTTTTAACATACATTATTATTAATATTATGTAAAGGCAAAATATATTAAAAAAATTATCAAAAGCCGATTAAAAACAGTTTACAATAAGTGTTTTTTATGATAAAATTACTCAAGAATTCAGTGAATACGGTATTTAAAGGAGAAATCTGATGCCTAATATAAAGTCTGCTAAAAAGCGCGTACTTGTAACCGACAAAAAAACAGAGAGAAATAAAGCCCTCAAGTCCGAAATGAGGACCGAGGTCAAAAAACTTCTCGCTGCAATCGAAAGCGGTGACAAGGCCGCAGCTACAGCGCTCTTCCCCCACACCTGCTCCGTTATCGACGGCGCAGTTACTAAGGGCGTTATAAAAAAGAATACGGCAGCCAACAAAAAATCCGGTTTGGCAAAAAAACTCAACGCTATGGCGTAGTGTAAACAAAAAATCGAGGGCGGACGCGCTGTCCGTCCTTTTTTCATGCAAAAATTTTGCCCCGCCGTCGGCGGGGCATTGCGTTATTTGGTGCCAAAAAGCCTGTCGCCCGCGTCACCGAGCCCCGGCAAAATGTAACCGCTGGAATTCAGGCAGCGGTCCAGCGTGGAAATATACACGCGCACGTCGGGATGAGCCTTTGCAACCGCCTCTACGCCCTCCGGCGCGGCGATTATAGCCATAAATTTAATGTGTTTGCAACCGCGTTTTTTGAGCGCGGCGAGCGCGTCGCAGGCGGAGCCGCCCGTAGCCAGCATCGGGTCGACAAGAAATACGGTTTTGTCCCGGATACCTTCGGGGAGCTTGCAATAATACTCGTGCGGTTCCAAAGTCTGCTCGTCGCGGTACATTCCTATGTGCCCCACGCGGGCCGTGGGGAAAACCTTGTGCACACCGTTCACCATGCCCAGCCCCGCGCGCAAAATGGGCACAATCGCCACGCTCTCCTCGGGCACGCGCCACTGAACGGTCTTTTCAAGCGGAGTCTCCACCTCCACCGCCTCGAGCTCAACGTCGCGCATGCTCTCGTACGTCATAACCGTGGTTATCTCCTCCACCAGCTCGCGAAACTGTTTCATTCCCGTGTTTTTGTCGCGCAGGATAGAAACTTTGTGCTTGATAAGCGGGTGGTCAAATATAAACACATTAGAATAGTTTTCCATTAAATTCTCCTTTGGTTGAGTTTTGAATAATTATATCACAGACTGCGGGATAAAGCAACAATGTTGGGCAAATTTATTCACAAGGCGCAAAATAGGGCCAAGGCGGGCGCGCGCCGCGCCCGCGCCCGCCACCACGCCGCAGCGTTGCTTTGCCTTGCAGAGCCTTTTTAACGCATTTGCGCGCGGCATTTCTGCCGCGCGCTTTCAAATATGTGCTGCGTAGGTTAAATACGTACAAGTGCCTATACGATTATTCCGTATATTTCTTCTGATATTCCAACAGCTTGATGATTTGCTCAAATGTGACGAGGCCCTTTCCGACTCCCACCTTGAGATATGGTACAGGCGAATTGATGAATTCCTCATAGGTCATGTAATCCTTGAAGTCATCATACGTGTACACGCCATATGTTTTTATATCGGCTTTCATCTTTTCTTCATCGTACTTCATATTCTCATCGAAGTCGAACATATTTAATAGCTCTTCGGCGCCATAAGGAATACGCGACAATGTCAGCAAGCCCTCTGCCACAATATTGATATTCATCTCCGAAGTCGGGCTGAATACCCGCACACATTCTTCTGTGATATAGGCAGAAACCAATGTGACCGCCCGATTTTCGAATTGTCCCGCCTGCACATCAACTTTGTTGAAGCTATGGCCGATGAATTCGGTCATGTTGCCTTCCTCAATGGAAACGTATTTCCTCAAAGTCAAATCGAACAAACTATGGCTTGCGACGATACGTAGCGTAGTTCCGTCGGAGAATACAAGGTTGACGATCCGATGCAAGGAAGCAGCATCGTCTTGGTGAGCAATGAAGTTCAACCCTCTCGGCTCATACTGCCCGGTCGTATGGTTAAACGTCAAAACAATGTCATCTTTCGTCAAATCCTCAACGGGTTTTTGCGTACCGTCGGCCATTGTAATGAGAGTACCCTCGACGATACAGGTACCGTCTTTGGTTGTTGCGCTAATTTTAACCTCTCCGCCTTCACTTTCCTTGAGCGTAAAGCTACCGCTTTTCTCATCTTTGGCTCCTTGATATTCAAAGCCACCTTCTTTTAAGTCTCCACTAACGCTATATGTGCATTCAGGATTATTATCGTTACCAGGGTCAGCATTCGAAACGAAAGTGTAGTCAACCACCGTACCGGGTTTCAAATAGTATACCTTAGTTGTATCTTGCGGCTGACCCACCCAATTCTTATTAGGTTGCAATTTATCAGGCAATCCTTGCACATTGTCGGCTCTTAAAGTTATTTGTGCTTTTTCTTTCACTGTTACACTCAACGTAACCTTATTAGCGCGCTGTACGGTGATCGTCATCGCCGTTTCTCCGACTTCTCCTGCGCCACTCCAACCGCCGTCATTGTAATAAGTTTTTTCACTTATGTCGCAGTCCTTACTATGCAATGTTGTTGACGTCGCAGCTTTGTCGCTACCTTCGGCTGCAATATCGATTGATTGGCCATCAGGCGCTACAATTGTAAGATTATCGGAAGAATCGATTTCTACCGTCTGCCCGGGCTTATAGTAATAATCTTGACTTGTAAATCCGACCGTATCGTCTTTGAATATTACTTTTGTTTTGTCTGCCCACTGAGCAACCAAGGTCAATGTCCAATTGCCGTTGTCGCTCGTACACAGGCCTCCCGATACCGTCGTCCCTTCCGTGATCTCTTCATCACCGTTTGCGGTTCTAATCTTCCACCCGGCGAAGTATTTTGCGAGATTAATATTTATATCGACAGGACAACCGTCTGCCCAAGTTGTAATTTTCTCTTTAATGCTAAGGCCGCTGTCTATCGTTGTATTGACGGGAAGCACATTTTGCAGCTCAGAATAGCCTTGCACTTCGCTCATATCGCCGAGGTCGTAAACGATCGTAGCAGTAAATTCCTGCTCGAGCTTGCCGTAAACTGTAACGGAGGTTTCTCCTTTGAACACGCTGCCCGCATTGCTTACGTCAATGTTGTCGACCGTCAGCGTGCACTCGGGATTGCTGTACCAGCCGTCGAACTCATAGCCGACGGGTTTGTCAACCGGGAGCTCAACTCCCGACAAGGTGAGTTGCCCCATTTCTGCAGTCCATGTCGCAAGGAGGCCCGTTTTGTGTTCACCCGTACTTCCATCAAGGATATCATAGTTGAAAGTGTATTCAATCGGTTTCCAAACGGCGTAGAGTGTGATTTCATTGCCGATGGTGATTTCGAGGCCGTCTTTTATCACATCGGCTGCTGTTGCGCCGCTTTGTTTTGTTGCCCAACCGAGGAATTCATAGTACGGCCTTGTGGGCGTCTCCGAATCGATTTTGTCTTGACCTAAAATTTTTGTCTCGCCTTGCAAATCCTCAAGGTCGCTATATTGTTTTGTAACAGACTTTTCCCCATTTGCAAACGAGCCTTCACCTGCTTGATAGGTTACGGAAGGAATTTCCTTTGTCAGCCATACACCAATATCCTCAAATAACTTTGAGATATACGTTCCCACGTTAAGATTTTGTTGGGATATGTTTCCGTCGTTATACACTGCGCCATTCAGGGTATGTGATATATCTTTATACTTAGATTGATCCCCCAAACCCAGTCCTGTCGTTCCGCCGATAGCAGTAATCTCTTTAGTAGCAATTGTATTCCCATTGGATATTACCAAATGGGCATTGTCTATTTCTGTTTGCACATGACCCGCTAATTTATTTGCCTGCAAAGTTCCATTGATAATGAGGGTAGCAGGTATATTTTTCTTTACGTTATCTGTAGAAGGATCATAACTCTTGGTTGGATCAACAAAATCAATTGCTTTTTCATCATAAACAACTAACTCGTCTGCTATAAGGGTCACGTTTTTCCCCACGGTAAACTTTGCGCTCGGTAAAAGTTTAAGTTTTTGTTCGGTTGCAGTAACGGTAGAGGGATTACCGTCTTCATAAGAACTCAATGTTATATTAAAGTGCCACGAGATTGGGAAGTGTACCGTTTTCGTACTAAGCGTAATTGATACAGGGTTTGTCAAAGACAACTCAAGAGCATTCAGTGTCGCGCTCCCCTTAATTTCAACGGACATTATCTTGGCATTAACGTTATATTTTGCGACTAACTTTGTGTTTTGACTCAAATTGATGAGATATCCGCTCGTTCCAACTAAATTAATATCGGTGGTATTGTCATGGTCATTTGCAAATAAATTTGCGTGTCCTTTAAGAATAGCTCCGCTCAAAACTGTCAGTTGAGGATGGACATTTTCCATATAAAAACGGTTAAATGGAGAAGTTTTCAGATTTTTGCTATCATATTGAAAAGCCCCTTTACTTACCATATTGGCAAAAGCTGTTCCACCTCTATGTTCAACAACTATGAACGGCATAAGCAATGTGCCCGTATTCACGATAACTTCAGAACCGTTATTATCGTCAGCTTCAGCAATGAAACCATAAGCATTGATATTGCCGTATGAATTGATTATGGCGTTTTTGCCAAGCGTTATTTGAGCATGGTCGCCCGCAGTACAGCCAGATTGACCGCCTTGCCGTCCTGTTGTTATCCCACCAATATTTAAAGTACCGTTATTTGTAAGTGTAATTCCTTCACCTATTTTCAATTCAACTTTTTTAGCATTAGTCCCGAACGCAGATGTGTCCGCGGACGTTGTCGTATTCAAGCCATCGTTTCCGTCATACGGCAACAGTAATGTTTCGCCGCTTGAAACGGTGTAGTTAGAGCTTGTATAACCGACTTGGTTAGCAACGTCTTTGCCCGCAAATGAAGTGTCAGCTTTTACGGTTGCGTTGCCGCCCGTTGCTAACGCGTCCTCTATGGTGTAGAGCGTGCCGCCGACGTCCACAGTTTTATGTTTGAGAATAATATTTATGCTGCTTGATTCTTCTATACCGTCTAAACCGCCTTCCTTTCTATTTTTATAAGTTCCCGCTAAAGAGTATGAAGTAGAAACAAAAGTAATGTCCAAAACAGACACAGAATATGTGCAACCGACTTTAATTTCTTCTCCCTTTGTAAACTCCACATTAGGAACCGCACCGCCACTATTTGCAGTACCTACACCAAAAGATTGAATTGCACTACTTGCATCTGCTCCGCCCTCAAAGCTAAACTCCAATTTCTTATTAGCCGCGTTGGAAAGATAGCTGCCCGTGACTGTTTCGGCAGGAGTGGTTTCAACAATTTTCTTTACATAAACTTTTTGTTGTTGTGGTTGCGCTGCTTCCCACAGGGGCGTGATAATTTTGGGCGTAGATATAATCCATGTGGAAACGCCGGCCGCGCAAAGCATGGCCGCCAGCATAGATAATATTATAATTAAATACTTTCTTAAACGCGTCATATTTAATTACCCTCATTCGGTTCGTTGGATACCGCCACTACAAGTTTAAATGAGTTTTTCTGCTCATTATTATTAACATCAAATAATGCATCATATAATCTGTTATAATCAGTAGTATTACTTATAGTAAATGTAAATTGTCCAGATAACTCCAGTTCTTTCTGCTCCGACTCCTTAGCAGTAGATAATTCTTCATTAGTTATTTTAAATTCCGCTGTATAAGATGATTGTGTAGAACTGGGAGACACATTCCTATCATCCATAGAAAAAGAAATAATATCATTGGTAAAAATATAATCAGCATTTACATCGTCAAGCACTGATAAGCTCAATGTTATTGAAACTGTTAAATCATTTTCACCGACAAATTTTTTACATTGTTCAACAAACACTTTTAATTTAATATTAAAAGTAGCTTTTGAACCGCTTTTAAATCCTGTTGGCGTGAATACAAAATTGGACATGTCCTCAGCACTAATCGTCACATAGTCGTCGCTGACGATAACATCTTCGGACTGGATGACGCCGTTTGACTCTGCCTGTAGATCTTGCCCCAAATTAAAAGTCCATGCCGAAAAGCCCACGCAAATCATTGCGCAGCAAGACAAGAATGATATTAAAATAGTCATTGCTCTCTTGTACATAGTCTTTGGGCCTCCTTTTTGCCGTGGCGCGCGGGCGCATAAACAAAATTTAGTCGGTTTCTGCTATAAAATAGGCGTATAAAGTCATATCGGTTAAAACGGGCGTAAGGTCGGTAAACTGCCCCGAATTGACGTTTACGGTGCCGTCTTCGTTGAGTTTGGTGTACCAGCCCGCAAACTTAAAGCCATCTTTTTGGGGCGTGGGGATTTTTTTGTCCGTTTTACCGTAGAAGTAATCTCCGTGCTTGATATAAATGGGCGTATCGAGCATGATTCCGTCAACCATAAAACTTACGACATGGTCGGCGGTAGTTTTGTCGGAGAGGTCGATAATTATTTCCCATGTGCCGGCGTTATTTCTGTAGTAGAAAATGCAATTTCTTCTGTCAAAATAGAAATCGCCAACCATACCCGAACCGGGCGAAGGGGCTCCGTCCCCTACCGTCCAGTTGTTTACCTTGGGAATTTCGGTTCTGAGTTCGGTGCCGTCGGTGAGTTCTATAACGAGATGCACGAAGTTTGCGTCATACCGCGTGAGGTAGTCGTCTACACGTATGCCCGCGATGCCTACGCCCTGTTCGCCCTTGTCGCCCTCGGGCATAGGAATACGGTAAGTTATATTTTCGCCCGTTTCGGGGTCGGTCTTTTTCATTACGATAACGATATAAGTCGTATTTTCGTCTTCGTCGAGGTCGGGATTGCCGGGCTCGGTGCGGAAATCTATGATTTCGTCGCCGTCAACGCCGTTATGGACGTCAAGTTCAACAATTTCGCCATTGGAAAGGGTGATTGTGATGTGCCAGTCGCCCGTTTCGGGGTCGAGTTCGCTTTGGCAATCGGTGGGGAAAACGCTGTTGTTAAACTCAAAAACGGACGGATCGCGCGTTTGGTCTGTGTATTTTACGGTGATTTGGATTTTTGCGCCGTCCTCGATGAGTTCGCCCGTGACTTCGGCAATGCCGTTGCCCTCCTTACCTTCTTCACCGTTGGCAACGAAGAACATACTGTCGGGATACTCGTCGCCGGCATATTCGATTACTACGAAAATACCTTCTACGTCGTCCTGCGTGGCAGCAATGTAGTAGATATTTTCTATTTCGCGGCGTTCTTCTTCGCCGAAAAACGAACAAGCCGAAACCAAAACAAGTATTACCGATAAAAATATCAGGCATAAAACTTTGCCAATACGTTTTGACATGATTTAACTCCTTAGCGTTGTGTTAGTTTTTGATTAATATTTGATAGTCGGGGGCTATAGGTTTGCCGCTTTCGTCAAACAAGCCCTCCGCAGAAGTTTCAAACTGGAATTTGAACGGCTCGAAGCCTGTTACCGCCGTAACGGTTTTTGTAAGCACCTCTTTCATGAAGCGCACGAAGTTCGGATTGGACATTACGCCGCTGAGCCCGCCGTTTGCCAGATCGGACAAGTCGAGCGTAGTTGTAAGATTGAGGTAGCTATCCAGCAGGTCTACGTTGTACGTCGGCGACAGAACTTTGTGGTTTATGCTATCCGAAGTCACAACCGAGGCGTTATAACCGCCGCCGTAGTACGCCACGGGAATGCTGATATAGTCAACGTCGGAGACATCGCCGTTTTCATCCATTACATGCGAGGTGTAGATAAGGCGCTGTCCGCCCGCAACGTTGGTGAGGATTTCCTTAAGCGGGAAAATATCGTCTATGGTTACGTTGAAACTGCCGAGATTCAAGCCCGCGACAAGTTCCCCTATATGCTGGTCTATCAAGCCGCTGATATCCCAGTCTGCCAACGTTTTATAGTCATAAAAAATCGTATCGCCGGTTAAATTTACGCTTACGGGTCTGCTTGCGCCCGCAACGTTGTCGGGGAACATGGGGATAGCTTCGCCCAGCATGTTGCCCATCAAACCCAAAATACCGCTTATCAACGAGGGGGAATTGTTATAGAGGAACGGCCCGTTGAACATATTGTTTACGCCGATGGCCGCTATGCCGCTGCGGTAAAAAACAGTGTTGTTTACCGTTGTTGAGCCGTCAAAATAGCTGTCCACCTCGTCCTGATGGTTTAAACCGTTTTGGATTGAATGTAGGGCGGCTTTCATCTGCGGTTTTTGTGTCGACGGGTCATAGCGCGGCGTTTCGGGCGGTTCGAGCACGTCGTTTAAACTTGCAAATCCCGACAAGAACAAACTTAACGTCTGGTCACCGAGCATATTGATAGTATCATCCGTGACGGGTGCGAGATAATCGGCCGTCGCGCCGCTGTATGAGGTGCCGTCGAGCTTTTCAAAATTATAGGTTTTGACGTCGGCGGGGTCGTTTTTCACATATTCGTTGCTGCCGACCTCCAAAAGGAAGTTCCGCGAAGTGCTCAATATGCAGTTGTCGATAATTAAATTACGCGAGCTGAAACTGCGGAGAACATTCTTTCCGTTTTGCAACACGCAGTTGCATACGGTGTTGTTATTGCCCGCAACCTCTACCACCGTGCCGGTATAGTTGAGATTTTCCATTACAAGCCCAAAATCGCCGTTGGACACTTTTACGTCATTGAATTTAATGTTATCTCCGTCGATATAAACCCCCACGTTGTCCTGTCCGAAAGCAGTAACCAAGGGCAAGGTGCTGTTGGGGTCGCCCAGCATATAAAACGGCTTGGGCCCGCGGAAAAGGTCGGACTGCCCCAACATTGCCACTTCGTAGCTGTTCCCGTTGCTGTCGGTAGTTTCCCTGCGCTGCGAAGGATAGCATAAGTTATGCAAATTGAGTCTGTACCCGTTGCCGTAAAAATCTTTTTGCACATGCAAGCCGGCAATAATGTCCAAACTTACCGTGCCTCTTCCCGCGCCGTCAGGCGTATTCGTCCACTGATTCCATTGGTCCATGAATTCGTGGTTATACGTAGTCTCAAAACGGTATACTTCATTGGCAAAGTTAAAGCCGTCTGCCGTCCTTGTGCCGAACAGGGCCACGTTGGACGCGGTGTTATCTTCAAAATTAGCCAGCGATTCAAAATGCTTGCGCAAAACGACTATTTCACCCTGCTCGGAGTTATTGGTGCATGCAAGCAAATCATCATAAGTATAAACATTGATTCCCTGGGGCACCACCTGAAACTCCAGCTTTGCCGTAAGCTCGGGATCGGAGTTGCTGACAAAGGCAACCACCGTATCGCTGCCGTCGGACAACGCGCTGTTAACGTAAATAGTACCTTCGCCGCTTTCCATACTTACAGTGACGTTATCGGTTGAATTTGCCCTATCCCAAACGATCGTGTTGCGCAAATCGCTGTCAGAAACATTTACGTCGAACCCGATTGTCGCTTTTATTTTTTCACCCGTCTGTTGGTTGCGGTCGAATTCGCCGTAATAGAGCGTGCCGTCAACGTTTTGCGAAGATGCGTCGGTAGAGGTATTTATTACAAACGCGTTGCCGCTAAAAATGTAAGCGTTCATTCTCAACGGGGTAACATTGCCTTTTTGCGAAGTGCAGATAATTGTTATCCAGCCCACGGATTGGGGCACAAGATAGCTGTTGATGTGGTCGGAGTTATCGATTACCGCATGTTCCTCCGTATCCGCAGGATCGAGATTGGCAACCGTCCAAACCAATTGGCTGCCGGCCGAACCCAAACCCGATTCGTTGGCCAAAATTCCCTTTGCGCGGAGCAAGTGGCGATTATTTAAGTTAAACAGCTCGTTTTGGCGGTAGTCCCACACAATGCGGACGACATCGTTGTCGACAAGATTAAATGCAGTATTTATGGTTACAATCCCAAAAATAGCTACCAAAAACGGAATAATCAGCAATATAGCAAGATTTCTCTTTTTCATATCAGTTGATTACCTCCAACTGCTCAAACTGTGCAAGAATGCGCTTGCGGAAATTTATTACCCAAGGCAATCCGCTCGCCACCACTATTGCAACGCCGATGGCAAACCCAACGTACAAATTAAGCCCGAAGTAGCTCCCCAATATCATCGCTACCGCGTATAAAATGGGCACCAAGTACGAAAATGTCGAGGACAAAAAGTAACTGCGCGCGCGGTTTTGCCTGATTTGCAATTCCTCATACAGGGAAATTACGCTAAAAATAACTTGTATAAGCAATGTGATTAGCAATCCAAACAGCGCCGTCCACAAATTTATGCATCCGAATACAAACAGCACGACGTAGCTAAGCAATACGGATACCGCCACAAACGAAAGCGGCAAAGCCACTTTTATAAATAACTGTTTGAACACGCTTACGGGCAAAAGTTTTATCAAGCGTATATTTTTGCCCTCGGAAGAAATGTAACTGTTTGCGCCTTGACTGATAATCAGGCTGACCAAAATTACCAGCAACATATCGATTATCGGCAAAAAGTTCGGCATCAGGGCCACATAATATGCAAAAATACCGCTTTTGAAAATTGTGTTTATAGAAGATATAATTAAATATACCAAAAATGGCTGAACCAACACCAAACCGGTAAAAGAAAACAGATTGTTGCTGTCTTTAAAAAGCAATAAAAATTCCTTTTTTATCAGGGCGCGGGTCAACGTGTGCTGTTTATAATTTAAAGGTCTGGGGCGTTGTCTCCCCTGAAAACGCACGCTCCGCAGGTAGTTGAACGTAAGTATGCACAGCGTAGAGCCAAGCAAAAAGATTCCCAACGCCACGCACAAATATATGCCGAGCATGCGGATCTTGCCGCTGAAGAACAAATCCACCAGCCAACTTATGGGAACCATGTAACGCTTGGCGGTAATCATGCCGTTTACGGTAGACGTATTTATAATGGCGTCAAAGTTATTATTTGCTACCAGCGACACAAAAAGGTTCAGTATAACGCTGTATAGATAACATACCCCGAAGATAACCACTGCCGCCACGATAAACTGCACAAGGGAATGTTTTTTTAAAAAATCCGAAAGCAGTTTGTAGGGATACACCAAAAGCAACGCCACGCCGCATTCAAACGGAAAGGCCAGCATGGGATAAAATACTCCAAAATAATACATCATCTTTCCGCCGCCGTACAAAATGTTGTAGGCCACGATGATAGGGTATGTAAACATCAGACCCGTTACATATTGCATAAGGAACAAAAACAGCAATTTGGAAATGATGATCTGCGCGTTGCTCACGGGCATGCTGGACAGATTGGTTGTGTCGCGCTCGTTAAAAAACAGCTTTTTTGCCTGCACGAGGCAGAGAAAAATCATCAATATGCTGACGACAAACAAGGCTATGGATAAAAAGGCAATGGGCGCGTTTACGTAAGCGTCAAGGCGCGACAAAACGCCCGACACGATAAACGTTTCGATTGCGACAAACATTATTAAGAGCATAACGCTGAGCACATAGGATACTATGCGCCACTTCCCTACTCTTCCGCTTGCAAAAACAAGCTTAAAATCCTTAGCCAATAATGCGATCATTATTCGTTTCCGTAAGTCTCTATAAACAACCTTGCCAAACGCAGACGCAAGTTCGGCGATTGGTTGAGGTCATATACGGCGGAGACTACGCCTTTATTCACAATTGCAACCCTGTCGCACAGCTTGGATACAAGCTCTATGTTATGCGAGGTTACAAAAACCGTTTTGCCATGGTTGGCGTACTCGCGCATCATCTTTTTCAGCTCTTCCACGGCCATTATGTCAAGGCCGACGGTGGGTTCGTCCAAAATCCAGACGTCGGGACTGTGCAGCAAGCTGCCGATAAGGCAGAGCTTTTGCTTCATGCCGTGGGAATAGCCCGATATAGGCAAGTGCAAGTCGCTTTCCTTGAAGGACAGCCTGCCCATCAGATATTCGCAGTTGGTGCGGAACTCCTTTTGCCCCACTCCGTAGACGCTCGACACAAATTCAAGATAGTCGTAACCCGTCATGATATCATAACAGGTGGGCTCGCTGGCAACGTAGCCGAAAATGCGCTTGCACTCCACGCTTTCCTTCACTATGTCGTAGCCGCCGATGGAGATCGTGCCATTGTCAAACCGCTTTACGCCTATCATGCAGTCGATAGTCGTGGATTTACCTATACCGTTGCGGCCGATAAACCCAAAGAGTTCGCCGCCGTACACGTCGAGGTTGATACCCTTTAAAACCTCTTTTTTGCCGTATGACTTGCAGAGATTTTTTATGGATATCATAACTTCGCGCTCGCCGGACGCTTTTTCAGGCGCAGAAACCTGCGGATCTGCTGTTTTAGAAGTTTGAGTACTCATATTTTTCTAAGTTTTTTAAACCAAATATTATCTTCCTGGAAGGAATACACCGAGCCGCACCTGTTGCAGCTGAATTCGTTGTCGCCCAAAAGCCCTATATCCTTGCCGCCGCACACGGGGCAATGCTTTGAATATATCCCCGGGCTGCCCTTAACCGTTTTGGTTTTGTCCTTGATATACCTTTTGAGAATGGCCACTTCGGTGAGCCTGCCCGCGTCAAGCGGCCTCACACCGCCGTCAACGTACGCCGAATCCCAAACGTTTATCGCGTCGACGGCCGTATGCGCGCCTGCGGGATAGCTTAAAAGATTGCGCTGCACCGTTTCAAAGTCCACCGAGCCGTCAAAAACCAGCAAATTGCGCCAGCCGAGCTCCCCGCCGAGCTTTTTATTGGTCACGTTAACCCAAAACCCGTCGTATTCCCCCGCAGGCTCCAAACCGAGCGCAAAATCCTGCGATTCGAAGCGCATGGGGCGGATCACGCCGTAATGCTTTTCCCCGGGAGAGGGCTGCAGCTCGAAGCCGCAGGAAAGCAACGCCAAAAGCAGGCGGGTGAAATAGTAATTTGCAAGGTCGGACGCCACCGCCTGCTCGTCGCTGTACGTGATGTACGCGGTGTAAAAGCGGTAACAAAAATTGTATGCGCGGTTGTGCTTTAAAACGTTTGTGGCTTCGATATGGGTAAACGACGTGTTGGCTTTGGACACTTCCTTATAAAAATACGTGCCCTTGATGCGGCGAACCTTTTTTGCGAGCGAGTCCAAACGTCTCATCAGCTTTTCAAGCTGGGAATTGTCCTTCGTTAGCACGCCGCCCTGATTGAGCCTGCCCAGCATATAGTCGTAAAATTTGCCGTATTCGTTGAGTTGATCGTTTATTTTATCGAGCAAGTGCACGATAAAACGGTTTTCATAATTCTTCAACTCGTCTATGTTCTCAAAATAATACACCTCTTCGGGCGTCATTTGGCCGCGCTTGTCTTTCCACAATTTTTGGTCGCGGACGGTGTCCATAAACATCTCCGGGGTAAGCCCGTGCGCCTGCTCGGCGCGGACGATAACCGTTTGGCGGGCGTTCAATATGTGGGGATGTATGATTATCGTGGTGATAACGCTCAAAACAGTGTTTATTTTGTCGAAGAACTCGGCGTCGCTCTGCAAACTGAGCTTCTGCAGGCTTAGCCGCTTAAGTTTTTCAATATCACGCCAAAAGGACGCGTTGGCCCTGTGGGCGGACGCGTAGTCCCCTAACGCAATATTGGTAGCTTTAAGTAATTTTTCGGCACAATGTATCATCTGTCTGAATTATAAATCAAAGTTTTTTAAGCAGGTTATTTATCGCCTTTTCGCTGCGCTTAAACGTTCCCGCGCCGTATTGCGAGGAAAGCATAGCCAAAACTTTCTTTAATCCCTCTTTGATGTAGTCCTCAAAGCGGCCCTCCAACTTCACAAGCACTTTGCTTGCCAAAATAAAGTCGAGCGCCTCCTCCTTGGTACCGCCGCAGGCGATATAGGTGGGAACGAGCGTTTCTATCTGGTTGAGAACACGGTTACCGAAAGCAATATCAAACGTATCGTAGATATAGCCCGTTACGGCGGTGAACTTTTCGGCGTCCTCTGCGGTAAAGCGGTATTCGTCAACCTGCAGCGCCTCGGCAAACAGGTGGTGCAGCGCGGACGCGCCCAAAACTATCGGGCCCGCTTCGCCCTCCACTTCAAAGGCGGCGTTGCGGTTGTCAAAGCCTATGGAAATTGCACGGTCGTAAACCTTGTCGGCGATGGTGAAAGTACTGTCGTCCTTGTTCGCCGTGCCCACGAAATACGCGTTTTCGGGAATCTGCACGATGCCCTCGTCCAGCTTGACGGGCGGCAAGAAGTTAACGGGCAACTGCATAAGCCTCAACTTCCACTCGGAAGCGGGATACTCCAGCACGGACAAGAAGTCGGCAAAGTAGTACTCTACGCGGCTTATGTTCAACTCGTCGAGCACGAACACGTTTATGCGGTCCACGTCAAAATTCGCCTCGTACAGCGCGGTCAAAAAGTCCGTTTCGTTGTACGTCTTGCTGAAGTCGTTGAAATAACCGATGAGGTTTGTACGGTCGCGCCACGTCGCCTGCACGGGCACGAACGTGGCCTTGCCGCTTACGTACTTGGCAAAGTAACGGGGCAACGAGCTTTTACCCGTGCCGCTCAAGCCCTCGAGCAGAATGAAGTGGGAAGCGTTTAAACCGCTTATAAACAACCTTATGGTGTCGATATCGAAATATAAGTGTTCCGCCTTGGCAAGATAGTTGCGGAAGCCCTCGCACAGCTGCTGAAGGTTTACCGTATCGCTGTGCAGATTGTCGGCCTCGAAGCCCTCGTAACGCGCGTCCACGCCGCACAGGGCGGGGAACACCTTTTCGCGCTCTTCAGGCTCGGTCACGGCATAACCAACGCCGCCGACTCCGCCGCCCGCGCCCGAAGCTCCGCCTGCGCCGCCCGCGCCCGAAGCAACCGTGCCGTCCGCCGCGGCAGTCTCCTGCGGCTCGTCGAAGTTCTCCGAAACGGGCTTTTCCTCCTCAACCTCGTCTAAAATATCGTCCAGCGAGGGGTCGGAGAAAAATTCAAAGGGCTTATTTACCTTTTTGAAGTTAACCACCAGCATAACTACGGCGGTGATAAGCAGCCCTATCGCCGCATATAAAATCAAAGCAACCGAAAGGCTTTCGCCCAAAAAGATAAGGTGGTTGAGTATATTTTCCTGCGTGATCTGCGGCTGGATAAGCAGGCCCAGCCCCAGCGAAAGCGCCAGACATACAACAACCGTGGCTATGTAGATAAGCCACATTTTGAGCGAAGAAGTTTTTACTCCGTTGAGATAGGCAATTCTCTTTTCAAAGACGATTGCCACGGTGCCGAGCACCAGATATATGGCAACCAGCGCAACGCACACCAATCCGTATATGCCCGAAGTTATCTGTTTGAATTTCAGCGCCGCGCCTATCAGGGCAACGGGATTCTTTTTGCTGAGTATGGCCGAATCGCTGCCGTCAAGGCAAAGCGCAACAAACACCAGCATAACCGAAAACAGCGCGACGAGCGCAAACAATATAAGGTTTCTGCGGGTAAAATACTGTCTGTTACTTTTCATGTTTTTTCCTCGTTTCAATTTGTTTGGTTTCTATTATAATCGACTTGGTCACCTTTGTGGCGCCGTCGTCAATCGTTTTGAGCATCTCGTTCGGTTCCGGCGTCTGCTCCCCCACCGGAACCTCGGATTTTTTTATAAAGCCCTTCTCGTTGAAATGATATTCAAACCCTTTATAGTGTATAATTTCCAGATATTCGGCTTTAAGATCCTTTACGTCGGACAGGTCCTCTATCGCGCCCATAAGTTTGTCTATCCGCGCCTGTTCAACCTTTTCTATCTTCCGCGACACGTTGTCCACCATTATCAGGCAGTATATAAGCGAAGCCACGGTAAGTATGCCGGGCACCGACTGCAAAAACATCACGAAGATGCCCACCGTTTTAACCCGTCCGCCCGTGTACACGCCGATAACGTCCGAAATGTCGGGGCGGTAACTGTCGCTGGAGTTGTTGCTGTCGCCACGCGTTTCAAACCGCACGCCGCCCGACTGCGTTTCAATAACGTCCACTATGCGGTGGATAATCGTGGTGCCCTTGTTGTTGCGGTAGGCGATAACGTCGTACTTTTTAAGTTCGTCCGCGCTGTTCACCTTTTTTATCACGATAAGGTCATAGGTGTTGAACTGGTCGTTTAAGTTGTTTTCGTCCAGATAGCCGTTTGCGGGGTTCCGCTCGCTCATGGAGCCGCTGGCAACCACTATAATCCCCTTGTCGAATATCGGCTTTACGGTAAACTTGCCTATAACCGACATTATCAGAACGGGAATTATAATTGCCAAAAACAGCACGAATAGCACAGTGCGAACAATGCCCGAAATCTTTCGCCTGCGCTGTACCTTGGGGTCCTTTTCCTTAATGGCCGCGTCTATCAAATCTATGTCCCGCTTGCCCGTTTCAATCTGCGTCGTGGTGGACCTTTTGTATGCGAAATACAAAAGGGTGAACACCGCCCCGAAACAGAGCAAGCCTACAAACGTAACTATAATTGCAATCAGTTCCTGTTGTTCCATATCACACCTTCGGGCTGGCTATCAGAGTGAGCGTAAAGGTCGGGGTGCTGAATTTGGACCCGCCCATGATTATGTCGTGAAAGTCGTTTAACACGTCCACCATATCGTCATAGGGCACGTCCGCCCCGCCGTCGTCATACCAGATGCTGGGATTTACCCCGCCGAACGCCTCCCCCCAGTACAGGTAGAGGTCAAACTGCAACCTCCAGGAGTCCTGCTCCTTGTAGTACGTTCCGCTGTCCACGGGGATCTCTATGCGCTTGGGCTCGGCCTTTTCCCAGTCGTAGTACTCGTCGATAACCAGATAGCCCTTGCGCGCGGCCTCGATAACGCCCTCCGGCAGCTCCAACTCGTATTCGAACTGCTGCAGGTACATTGCGTGGTCAATAACCACGTCCACGTGGACCGACATCTTTTCGGCGTCTTCCCCGTTCCACATAAGCCTGCCGTCCAAATCGCCCGAAGCCGAGTCAAACCTGAACCCCGAGTCAACCGAGTGGTCGGGCGACCTCAGGTCCACCTCTATGCCGTCGATAACTATTCTTGAAAATTCCAGCGGGCTGTCTACCACGGCGCCTACGGCGATATTGCCCCCGAACGTGCCGTTGAGGGCGTTAAACAGCAGCCAGATTGCAACGCCCGTCACAATCAGCGCCACCGCCACGAATATAAGCGCCGCGGCCATCAGCCGCTTGCGGGAATATTGCTTTTTTGTAAGTTTAGCCACAGTATCAGTTTCCTTATTTTGCGCGCATTATATGCGCACGCACGCGCGTATTTTAAAAAGGCAAAATATGCCCATAGTGCCCCCATAAAACTAAAAGGGGAATAGTTTATTTAAGCTACTCCCCTTTAGCTTTTGGTTTATATCCGATTATTAATTTGCTTGAAAATTGTTAGGCTGTTGCTTTTGCCTGATGGGCAGTAAAGGTAATATTTATACTCAAGTTACCAGTTGTACCAACCTTAGTGTATAGATCGCTAAGAATTTTTCGAGCCGCTGCATCCCAATTGTCACTTGAATATGAAGAATAATATGTAGATAAATTCAAACCACTACTATAGTTTTCATCATCTTGAACTTTTGTATTTTTATTCTTAGCATTAAAGAAAACATAAGGATTAGATGTCACACCAGAACTGGTAGTAAACATTTCTCCCCACTTATATGACAGTTTTATTGAAATTTTACCGTCCGTAAACTTATATCCGTTCGTTCCGAACTTCACACTGCTTCCAGAAATTTCTGCTTGTGACTCACTCAAAACGTCAGTATTTAAAGAACTATTTGTAACACTAACTATAGACCATGTAGCTTTCTGAATGTAATGAGAATCTATAGCCGATTGTAAGGAAGACTCATCATATCCAATATCAATACTACCAACTGCACCTGATATAGTGAACTCAAACGTTACTTCCAAATTTTCAGATCCGGTTGCGCCATCAGAATATAACCATGCACCACCTGTAGTTTGCTCTTTGGGCCCTGTAAAAAGTATATCTACACTAGAAGGGGACGTCAAACTAAACGACAATCCGTCCTCACTAACCGCCTCAGCCTTTACATTGCCACTAGCATCTACGGTTTTATCTTGTAAAATAACCCAGCTGGCGAAACCAGTGCCAACCATTGCCAAGCAGACAAGCAGGGAGGCTATGGCTGCTATCAACCTTGTTTTTGATCTCATAAAATAATTCTCCTGATAGACATTTTTATGGGTGGTACAGCCATACGTTGCGTGCTGCAACGCAGCACGCAACGGCCTGCAGGCCGTAAAACCAACTCTTGTTTTAAGTATAAATATATTTTTTAATATGTCAACCATACAAATCGCATTTTTGTCGACAAATTCCTTTTGTGTGAGTTTCAAACATTTGGTGAACGGTATTCACATATTTTTGTTGTCCCAAACACCGTTTTCACAGAATTTTAACATTTTCGTCACAATGTCGTCCCCTTCCCCTTTCGCCGACCATAATAACCCGAGCCAATTAAGCCTTGTCATTTCGAACGATATGAGACCCGCCGCAGGCGGGCGATTGAGTGAGAGAATCCCCCTGTGGTGGCTCTTGGTTGGATGAAACCATTTCTTTCCCCCTGTGGCGGCTCTTGGCAGGATGAAACGGCATTGCCTTAATGTCTCGCACATTACTCTGCACCGCCTTAACCTGCCTCGACCAATCCACGAGGGGATTACCTCGCGCTCCGCGACTCGGAATGACACGTTTCATCAAACCTTGTCCATATT